>CAJFRI010000075.1 GCA_904419385.1 Candidatus Heteroscillospira lomanii | reverse complement strand
GCCCGAGGCGATTTTGCGTTTCTTGGCGTATTTCAGCAGCTTGCGGCGCAGTTTGCCCGGAATGAGGATGGTGCGGATCTTGCCTTTCAGGCGGATCTCCGCCTTGCCGGCCTGCACCGCCTCCACTGTGAGATATTTCACCTCGCTGACCCTGATGCCGGTGCCGCAGATGGACTCTATCAGCAGGGACAGACGCTCATTGCCCATATCCCCGGCGGCACAGATCAGGCGTTCATACTCGTCCTTGGTCAGTTCCCGGCTGTCGTCGCGGAAAAGCCTGCGCTGGAGCTTCAGATGCTTAACCTTGCAGTCGCCCCAGCCAAGGAAGTCCAGGAGGCGGTCCAGCGCCGTCAGCTTGCCGTTGACTGTGGACGGCGCGTAGCCACTATAGAGCAGGTGCTCTTTCCACTGTGACACACCGGTTTTGGTCACTTCTTTTTCGTTGAGCCAGGTGAAGAATCGTGTCACCTCGCTGAGGTATTTTTCCACCGTGGCTGCGCTGCGCTCTTCCTTGTGCAGATGACTTCTAAAGGACGCCAGCTGTACTGTTGTGATTATCCTGTTCGCCATAGAGTTCTCCTTTCGGCTGTTTCCTTTAGTTTACCTGCTGATGGCGCAATTATATCCACTTTTTCTTCATAAAAATAAAAAACCCGCGGTACTCCTTTGGAGAGTACCGCGGGAAAATATGTCCGCAGATGAAGCGTTGAAATGCGCTGTATATTTGTAATGTATGCTGCGGCCGGATTTGTCGGCTGCCGCAGAAACAGCCGGAGCTTTGCTTTTTGCAGCGTCTGTCAGGGGACGGGCACGACGTGCACGTCGTAGCCGAGGTCAATCAGCCCCTGGACTATGCCGGTGTCGCCTATCATATGTCCTGCGCCGACGACCATCAGCCCTGTGTGCTGGCCGTCCTGGCTGAGATAATCAGCGGCATACTGTATCATGCCGGGGTCGCGGTCGGTGAAAAGCCTGGAGTTGAGCTCGTCGCCGCTGTTTATGATGGCCTCCTTGTCGTAGGACAGTGCAAAGCCGTCGCAGTCGCGGGCTTTCCACTGGTCCATCCACTCGCCGATAAGGGCGACCTCGGCGTCAAGAGCCTCCTGGGTAGCAGGCTCGAGCGCCTCCTCGCCGAGGACGGCGGTGAGAGCCTCGCGGGTGGATTCGTCCATGTTGTCGACATCGAGGCACATGAGCAGGCCGCTTGCGAGATAGGCCTCCTGGTATTCATCGGACAGGGTGTCGAATATGCCGCCCTGGAAGGCGTAGGTCTCCACGGCGTCGATGGGTATGCCGGCGTTTACGGCCTTGGAGTTCACATACAGGTCGATTGCCATGGCGTTTGCGCCGGTGGTCTCATCGTCGAGCAGGGCGAGGGACTGGAACGAGCTCGCAAGCGCCCAGGGCTTGAACTGAGCTATGTAGTCCTCGCTGAGGCCCATGGACACGGCGGTGTCTACGACGACCTGATAGAGCTCGGGCGAGATGTGGTCGGCGAGGGTGGTGCCGTCGGTGTAGGTCTGCATGGCGGCAAACTCGGCGATCTGCCCGGCGTCGTTGAAGTCGAGCTCAAAGGTCACCTGTTCCGCGTTCGTGATGATATCGCGCAGCTGCTTGTGGAAGGGGTAGACGTTGTTGCGGTCGGTGTGAATGCTGCCGAGCAGATAGAGCGTGCTGCCCTCGCCGTTGCTGGCCTCCCAGAGCAGGCCGAGCGAGCCGGCGTTCTGCTGGTCGTAGAGTGCCAGAATGAGACGCTCGGCCAGGGCGGCCGCCTCCATCGTGGTGCACTCGCGCTCGAGGTGCAGCCCGGTGCCGTCGCCGCGCAGGACGCCGAGCGAGACCATATAGTCCTCGGGAGCCTGGTCTATGCCCTCGAAGGCATAGGCGGCCGCAGCCTGGTAGAACGCGTTCACAACGCCGCCCCTGGTGCTGTCGATGACGAGGGCCTCGTCCGAGGCGGGGCGGGTCTCGACGCCGAGGAGCGCGAGCTTGTCGGATACGACCTGCACCATGACGTCCAGCTGTTCGGGCGTGACGGTGTCGCTGTGCACCGTGTATATCTCATCGCCGAAGAGGCCCATTGCGTAGGCATCGGCAACGACATCCGCCGACCATGCGGGCATGGGAGTGAGTTCCGCGGTCTCGTCGGCCGCAAAGGCGCTTCCGCATCCGAGCGACAGCACCATCACGAGCGCCAGGGCAAGGGCTGTTAACCTGTGTTTCATGTGTTTAGCCTCCGTTTTTGGTCAAATGCATGTCAATAGTAACACAGGGCAAATATGCTGTCAAATGGATAAAAAAAGAAAACAGCAGGCCGGCGCGACATTCCGGTCTGCTGTTCCCTTATTGAATAGAGGACAAAATGAAAAAGATGAAACTGTCTCTTGCAAGTATTATGATACAGGGGAATTATTAATAAAGAAATGCAGAAGTTATTTCAAATGTATTAAACCGAAAAAATTTTGAATAATCCGAAGAAAAAATCAGGAGGGACAAGCCCTCCTGATTTTTATTTTTTGAGATAGCTCTCAACGAGCTCCTGCAGGAGCTCGTCCCTGTCGATGCGGCAGATGAGCGAGCGCGCGTTGTTATAATTGGTGATATAGGTCGGATCCTCGGAGAGGATGTAGCCCACGATCTGGTTTATGGGGTTGTATCCTTTGACTACGAGAGAATCATAAACAGAGGATAAGATCTCCCTGATCTGTGTGCTGTTGTCGATCGCTCCGAATTTGCGGGTGGCGTCCTCCAATATGATCCCTCCTTGTGATTTGACTACAAAACCAATTATATCAAATTTTTGACAGCTGTAAAGCGGTTTAATATTACCATTCAGTTACAGTTTATGCACTCCGTCTCATCTTATTACAGCGCCGTGAGTTTTTTCGAGTCCGGCGAGTATGGCGGCGACAGCCTCCTCGGCGTGCTCGTCCGTGAGGGTCGCATCGTCGGCGCGCAGGGTGAGTGAGAAGGCCACGGATTTCTTGCCCTCCGGGATGTTTGCACCCTGGTAGACGTCGAAGAGCTCGACGCCGCGCAGATACTGCCCGCCGCACTTCCGGATGGTGTCCTCGAGATCGGCAGCGGGGATGGACGCATCACACACGACGGCAATGTCGCGCATGACGGACGGGAAGCGCGGCAGCGGGGTGTACTCCGGCTCGTCGCCGTGCACGGACCAGAGCGTGTCGAACTGCAGCTCGGCGGTGTAGAGCTCGCAGTCGACTCCGTAGTTCCGCGCGACAAGGGGATGGATCTGCCCGAACACGCCCACTAGAGTGCTGCCGGAGTAGACCCTGGCGCAGCGCCCGGGGTGATACGAGGGGTTTTCGCTCTCCAGCACATAGCGCACGTCTTTCGCGCGCACGGCCTCGAGCACAGACTCGACCGCGCCCTTGAGAGCGAAGAAATCCATGTCCGCGCCGTATGCGCCGAGGGAGAGGACCTTCGGCTCGTCGGCGAGGCCGTCGGGGCGCTCGAAATAGACCCTGCCGAGCTCATAGAGCTTGGCGCTCTTATTGCGGAAATTGTAGTTGCGCACAAGTATCTCCAGCATGGACGGCAGCACGGTCGTGCGCATGATCGAGGTGTCCTCGCCGAGCGGGTTCATTATGCGCATGGACTTGCGCAGCGGCGAATCGGCTGGCAGGCGGATGTTGTCGTAATAGGTGGGGCTGATGAACGAATAGGTGATTATCTCGTTGTAGCCGGCTGTGCGGCAGACCTCGCCGAGCGTGCGCTCGAGGAGCTGTCTCGCATCGTAGCCGCCCTGAGTCGTCGCGCCGCGCATGAGGGTGTTGGGTATCTCGTTGTAGCCGTGTATGCGGGCGACCTCCTCGGCGAGATCGGAGTAGTGCGCCACGTCGCCGCGCCAGGACGGGACGGTGACCATATCGTCTGCGCCGACACCGAAGCCGAGACGGACGAGGATGTCGCGCATCTCGTCGTGGGATATGTCGGTGCCGAGCAGCTCGTTTATCTTCTCCGGACGGAGCGCGAGGCGCGTCGGCTCGGGCAGGGCGCCGTGGATGTCGATGGTGTCGGGCAGGACCTCGCCTGCGCCGAGCATCTCGACCAGCTCGCAGGCGCGGTCGACGGCCGGGACGGTGTTGAGGATGTCGAGGCCCTTTTCAAATTTTGCGCTGGCCTCGGTGCGCATGCCGAGGGCGAGGGCGGCGCGGCGTATGGTCGTGCCGTCGAAGTTGGCCGACTCGAACACGACGTCGACAGTGTCGGACACGATCTCGCTGTTGAGGCCGCCCATGATTCCGGCAAGGCCGACGGCGCGGTGCTCGTCGGCGATGACGAGCATGTTTTCCGTCAGCTTGCGCACGTTGCCGTCGAGGGTGGTGAGCTCCTCGCCGGGCTCGGCGCGGCGGACGACGATCTTGCCGCCCTTGACATAGCGGTAGTCGAACGCGTGCATTGGCTGGCCGTACTCGAGCATGACATAGTTCGTGATGTCGACGATGTTGTTTATCGGGCGCACGCCGCTGGCGCGCAGACGCTCGCGCATCCACTTGGGGGACGGCGCTATCCTGACGTTTTTGACCATGCGCGCGGTGTAGCGGGGGCAGAGGGCGCTGTCGCGCACCTCGACATCGAGATAGTCGGAGAGCTTCTCCTTCGACTCGGCTTTCACGGCGGGGTCGTGAAGCCTGAGCTCTTTGTTGAAGGTCACGGCCGCCTCGCGGGCGAGGCCGATGATGCTCAGACAGTCGGGGCGGTTCGGGGTGATCTCGAACTCGACCACGGTGTCGTCGGCCCCGATGACAGCGCGGATGTCGTCGCCGGGCTTGACGCCGTCCTCGTGCAGGATGAATATCCCGTCGGGTATGCAGTGCGGGAACTCGGCCTGCTCGGCGTGCAGGTCTGCGAGCGTGCAGTAGCAGTCGGTCTTGGTGTTGTAGGCGACAAGGTCGCCGACGTGCAGGTTGGGGCAGGCCGTGTCGGGACAGACTGTGGCGCCGACTATGCTCGCGCAGGTGTGGAAAGTGCCGTCGCCGAGGGGCATGACTTCCAGCATCTCGGCGCAGACGACGGGCCCGTATATCTTGTCGCCGGGCTTTATATCGGCGGAGATTGACGGCTTGTCCTTGTCGAGCGGATGATAGTCGCCGAGGACGGCGGCGGGGGTGATGGCGGCGTAGGGGAAGTCGCGCTCGTCGAGCCCGAGCTCATACAGGCCGCAGAGCATGCCGTCGGACTCGACGCCGCGCAGCTTGCCTTTCACTATCTTTTTACCGCCGGGCATCGTCGCTCCGTCGAGCGCGACCGGGACCAGATCACCGACATGCACGTTCCACGCGCCGGTGACTATCTGCACGGACCTGCCGCCGACGTCGACCTGGCAGACCCACATGTGGTCGGAGTTCTCATGTTTGGCCATTGCGGTGACACATCCGGCGACGATTTTGTCCATTCCGCCTCCGAGTTCCTCCCAGCCCTCGACCTTGGAGCCGGAGAGAGTCATAGCCTCGGAGAAATCCTTGTTGTTTTCATCTATGTGGACGAATTCGTCCAGCCATTTTCTGCTCAGTAACATTTCGTTTGCCCTCCAAAATCAGAACTGGGTGAGGAAGCGGAGATCGTTCTCGAAGATCAGGCGCAGGTCGGCGATCTTGAAGCGGCGCATGGCCGTGCGCTCAAGGCCTATGCCGAAGGCCCAGCCGGAGTATACCTCAGGGTCTATTCCGGACATCTCGAGCACGCGCGGGTGTATCATGCCGGCGCCGAGCAGCTCTATCCAGCCCTCGCCCTTGCAGGTGGGGCAGCCCACGCCGCCGCACTTGTGGCACTGGACATCCATCTCACAGCTGGGCTCGGTGAAAGGGAAGTGATGCGGGCGGAAGCGGGTCTTGGTGTTCTCACCGTAGAGCCGGCGGACCATGGCGTTGAGCGTGCCCTTGAGGTCGGCCATGGTGATATGCCTGTCGATGACCATGCCTTCGACCTGGTGGAACATGGGCGAGTGGGTCGCGTCGACTTCGTCCTTGCGGTAGACCCTGCCGGGCGCGACGATGCGGATGGGCAGCGGCATGGTCTCCATGGCGCGCACCTGCATGGGGCTGGTCTGGCTGCGGAGCATGACGCGGCTGTCCTTGTCGAAATAGAAGGTGTCGCTCCAGTCGCGGCTCGGGTGCCCCTCGGGCGCGTTGAGCTTGTCGAAGTTATACTCGGCGAGCTCGACCTCGGGCCCGTCGAGCACGGTGAAGCCCATGCCGATGAAGATGTCCTTCAGCTCGTCGAGGGCGATATACATGGGGTGCTTGTGGCCGGTCTCGATGTGCTTTCCCGGGAGGGTGACGTCGAGCGCCTCGGCTTTCATTTTCTCCTCGAGCGCCTTTTCGCCGAGCTCGGCCTTTTTCGCCTCGAGCGCGGACTCGAGATCCGCGCGCACCGAGTTCGCAAGCTGCCCCATAACGGGGCGCTCCTCAGGGGAGAGGCGGCCCATCATCTTCAGAATGGCTGTGAGCTCGCCTTTTTTTCCGAGAAAGCGCACGCGCAGGCTCTCGAGCTCGTCGAGACTGCCCGCAGCTGCTATGGCCGCGGCGGACTCCGCCGCGAGCGCGTTGAGCTTTTCTTTCATGTGAACAACTCCTTAATGAGATGATTTGACAAAAAAATAAAGACCTCCGCCCCAAAGGGACGAAAGCCTCTGCTTCCGCGGTACCACCCACGTTCGGGGCGCAAGGACCCCGCGCTCATGCCGCTGTAACGGGCGGGACCCGCCGGGGATTGGCCGGCGCTCACGGGCGAACCAGGCGGGGGCGTGCACAGGGCGCTCTCAGCCGGCGGCGCCCACTCTCTGCTGTGCAGCACGTTCTGCCATTTTCCCGATCATCGCAGTTTAACTACTACTTTATATCACATTCCGCGCCTGAGCGCAAGAATGAATTTGACTATTTGAGGGGGAAATATTATAATCATAGAATATTGAAAGGGGGCGGCCATGTGCTTCTCTCAACTCCTGAAAAAATGCGCGCTGCCGACGCCGAGGCCATAGATGCCCGCGGGATACCGTCCGGCGTGCTGATGGAAAACGCCGCGCGGCACATAGTGCCGGCCTGCATGGGATATCTCGAGAGCGGTGGCGGCGCCTGTGTGTTCTGCGGCAGCGGCAACAACGGCGGCGACGGGATCGCCGCGGCGTATATGCTGCTAGAGCGCGGGGTGACAGTGAGGGCCTGCCTCGTCGGAAAGCGGGACAGGATGACGCCCGACTCGCTCGAGATGCTGCGCCGGCTCGAGCGCCTCGGCGGCACCCTCGAGGATTTCGGCGAAGGCTTTGCAATACCGCCGGACTGCGCCGTGATAGTCGACGCGATGTTCGGCATAGGGCTCAGCCGCCCTCTCTCGGGAGCGGGCGAGGCTGCGGCAGAGCTCATAAACGCCTCCGGGGTGCCCGTCGTGGCGGCGGACATCGCCTCCGGCGTCATGGCGGCGACCGGCGAGGTGCCCGGAAAAGCCGTGCGCGCGAGCGTGACGGTCACGTTCTCCATGGCCAAGCCGGGGCATTTTGTCGAGCCAGGCTGCGCCTTCTGCGGCGAGCTGCGCGTGTGCGATATAGGCATACCGGAGGACATACTGCGCAGATCCGCAGGGAACGCAGCCGTGCTCGAGGAGAGCGGAGTGCGCCTGCCGAAGCGGGATGAACTCACCCATAAATACGATTACGGACGCCTGCTCATCCTCGGCGGCTGCCGGGGGTATACCGGGGCTGTGAGCATGTGCTCGCGCGCCGCTGTGCGCTCCGGGGCGGGCGTGGTGTTCACCGGCGTCCCGGAGAGCATATACGCCGTCACAGCCGTTAAGAACGACGAGCCGGTCGTGTTCCCGCTGCCGTGCGACGGCGAGGGGCGCTTTTCTGAGGCTGCCGTGCCGCCCGCGCTCGAGCGGCTCGGGACGGCGGCGTGCGCCGTCATAGGACCGGGGCTCGCACGCTCCGAGGGTACGGCGGCGCTCTGCCGCGCGGTCATCGAGAACGCCGGGTGCCCGGTGCTGCTCGATGCGGACGCGCTCTGGGCCGTGGGGCGGGAGCCAGGCATGCTGCTCAGAGCCAAAGCGCCTGTGATACTCACGCCGCACGAGGGCGAGTTCAGGATGCTCGGCGGCAGCCTTGAGGGCGGCAGGCTGGGCGCGGCGCTCGGCTTTGCCGGGAAGTACGGCTGCATACTCGTGCTCAAGGGGCACCACAGCATAGCCGCCTACCCGGACGGGACGGCGGACATCTGCCCGCGCGGCAACGCCGGCATGGCCAAGGGCGGCAGCGGCGATGTGCTC
>CAJFRI010000074.1 GCA_904419385.1 Candidatus Heteroscillospira lomanii | reverse complement strand
AGCCGCGGGGCTTTCCTGCCGGCCTGTGTCTCCCCCGCGCGGACGTATATGCATATGCCCCGCACAGCCACATGAGCTGTGCGGGGCATATTTGAGAAAGGGGGTAATGGAGTGTCAGGCTTGGGCCTTGGCCTTTTCGGCCTTGCTGTCCTTCCAGGCTTTCCAGAGGGAGTTGGCCACGAAGAGGACGGACAGGACGACGAACACGCAGGCGACAGGACGGGTGAGGAAGATGGTCCAGTCGTTGTGCGAGGTCTGCAGAGCCATGCGCACTTCGCGCTCGAACATGATGCCGAGGACGAGGCCGAGCACGGCCGGGGCGGTCGGGAAGCCGCCGCGCTGCATGAGGTAGCCGACAAGTCCGAGGACTATGGTTATGGCGACGTCGAAGATGTTGTTGCGCAGGGCATAGGAGCCGACGAGCGACAGGATGACCAGCGCGGAGTTGAGGTAGTTGGTCGGGACATTGAGCACCATGATGAACAGGCGCATTCCGAACAGCTGCATCAGCACCATGAGGATGGTGGCGATGAACATGGTGGTGAATATGCCGATGACGACGTCCATGTGCTCGGTGAAGAGCAGGGAGCCGGGGGTGAGGCCCTGGATGGTGAGTCCGCCTATGAGGACGCTCGTGACGGCGTCGCCGGGGATGCCGAGCGTGAGCAGCGGGACCATGGCGCCGCCGCAGCAGCCGTTGTTCGCGGCCTCGGAGGCGATGACGCCGTTGTAGTTGCCCTTGCCGAAGCTGTCGGGATCTTTGGAGAAGCGCTTGGCCTGGTCATAGGCGAGGAAAGCGGCGATGTTCGCGCCGGCGGCGGGGATGATGCCGACCGCTGTGCCGATGAGGCTGGAGCGGACGATGTTGACCTTGGCGTCCCAGAACTCTTTTTTCGGGGGGATGAACTTGCGCAGGTGCAGATCGTCGACGCGGCGGATCTCGGCCTTTGTGGAGTCCTCGGCGCAGCTCTCAAGTATCTGCGGGATGGAATAGAATCCGATGAGGGCGGGGACGAGGTTTATGCCGCTCATGAGGTTGACGCTGCCGAAAGTGAAGCGCAGCGAACCCCAGATGGGGTCGACGCCTATGAACGAGAGTGCGAGGCCCAGGCAGCCGGCGGCGAGGCCTTTTGCGAGGCTCTTGCCGGAGACGGCGGCGATGATCGTGAGGCCGAAGAGAGCCAGGGATGCGTACTCAGGCGAGGAGAAACTGGTGCACAGGCTCGCCAGGGCGGGAGCCGCGGTGACCAGGACTGCCCAGCTTATGATGCTGCCGGCGCCGGAGGCGAACACGGCCCAGCCGAGCGCGTTTGCGGCTTTGCCCTGTTGGGCCATCGGGTAACCGTCGACACTGGTGACGACGGCGGAAGGCGTTCCGGGGATGTTGAGAAGCACGGCGGGGACGGCGCCGCCGGCCATGCCGCCAACATAGCAGCCTATCATCATGCCCAGAGCGGGCACGGGATCCATGGTAAAGGTGAGTGGGATAAGCAGCGCGATGCCCATGGAGGCCGTGAGGCCGGGCAGTGCGCCGAAAACGAGGCCCATGAAAGTACCTACCGCGACGAGCAGCAGTGTCATGGGATCGGATATCGTCGAGAGTATGCCGGAAATATATACGTCAGCCATGATCTAAGCTCCTTTCGTCATATTCCGCGGAGCATGTTCACGAGCGGGTCGGGCAGGGCGACTTTGAAAGCCAGGCCGAACACGGCATACATGACCACGGTGGCTATAACGCCGATAAGGATAGTGAGCCAGATCGGACGTTTCCTGTCGAGGTATATCGACTCTGCTATGAAGAAGAGCAGAGTGCTTAGAGAAAAGCCGATCACCTGCCAGAGCGCCGCATAGACGCAGATGGCAATGAAAGTGACGACGGATTTCTGGGGCAGAAACGTGCCTTTCGCGGGCGCGTTTTCAGCCGTTTTGGGATTGTCTTTGAACCATTTGGCGCATTTGGCGATGAGATATACGGACAATACGACTATTGCGATGTAGATGGCGCGGGGGAAAGCCATCGCAGACAGGCTGCCGTCGTTTGATGGCTTGCCGGTGGTCTGCGCTATGTACAGCATGAAGCAGGAACCGGCGAGTAGCAGTATCGAGACGATCAGCTCAAAATATTTGCTGTTTCTTTGCATTGCTGAAACCTCCAAAATGCCTTATTCTATCCGGACCTCCTCTCCTGTGAGACGCGGACCAAGGCTGTTTGTGAGTGAGACGGGGGCGCGCTGTGGCGCCCCCGCGTTTAGTTTGTCTTAGGCGGCCTGGAACACTTTCTCAGCTAGGACAACAGCGCCCTCATAGAGAACATCGGTGACATAGGTGGTGAGCTCGTCGCCGTAGGTGCCGGGGGCGTCGAAGCCGTTGGTGGAAGCCAGCTCCTGGAAGGCGGGAGTCATGACGATGTTGTGCAGGAGCTCAGACAGGAAGGTCTTGATCTCGGGGTCGAGGCCGGCAGGGCCGAAGGCGAAGCAGACGGTCTGGGCGACGTCGCCGTAGGGGAAGACGTCGAGGTCGTACTCGGCGAAAGTCGGGACATCGGGGAAGGACTCGAGGCGCTCTTCGGTGAAGGAGCCGATGATGACGAGATCGCCGGAGAGGATCTGCGACATGCAGCTGTTGGGCTTGAGAACGCCGGCGTCGAGGTGTCCGCCGAGCAGCTCGGTGACGACGCGGGCATCGCCGTCGGAGTAGGACAGCATGTCAAAAGTGCCGTCGCCGACAGCCATGTCGAGGAACTTGGCAGTGGCCTGGTTGGTGTTGTTGGTGCCGGGGTTGCCGAGAGTCACGGTGCCGGGGTTGGCTTTGGCGGCCTCGAGATACTTGTCGAGGGTGTCATATTCGCCGCCGGCTTTGGCGACCAGAACCATCGGGTCGGCGGAGATCTCGCAGAGGAAGTCTGCATCGTCGACCTCGGCATCCATCTGTCCCTGGGCGATGAGGCCGAGGTAAGAGGTGGAGCCGAAACCTATGGTGTAGCCGTCGGGGTTGCTGGTGAGGACCTGGGTGACGCCGACGGCACTGCCGCCGCCGGAGACGCAGTTGACGATGATGTTAACTCCGTACATCTGATTGGCGATGGCCTGGACGTTGCGGGCCATGACGTCGAAAGCGCCGCCGGCCGCAAACGGGACGATGAGGGTGATCTCCTTGTTGGGGAAGCCCTCGGGGAAGGTGAGCTCGGGGATCTCGCCGAGGTCGAGCTTGCTTTCAGCCTCTTCTTCGGGAGCGGTGGACTCGGGGGTGTCGGTGCTGCCGCCGCAGCCGGACAGGACGCCCAGCGACAGGCAGAGCACGAGGATAAGAGCAAGAGTTCGTTTCACTTTCATTGTTTTGCCTCCAATTATTTAAGATTTATACCGCATTGCGGCTGAGAACGAGTTGTGTATTGCATACATCTTTACGCAATATTTGACAAAAGATCGGATTAAGATGTGTGCAGTATGCTGAATAATGTATATCGTATACAATTCAGGGGAAACAGTTGCCCCCGCGCAGCGGGGGGAGATTATTTGATAGTGAGACCGGCACGGAACTCTTCACGCGGTCAGTGTGCGCTTCCTCTCAAACTCGGATACGACGCGGCGTTTGGTGCCTTCGATGTGGTCGCGATATATCTTTATGGCCTCGTCTATATCGCCGGAGAGCATGGTGTCTATCATTGCTATGTGTTCGCGCTGCGACTCTATCGCACGCTCGGGACTGCGCAGGGACAGATCGCGGAACATGGAGTTGAGCGCGCTTATTTTCTCCGCGACTTCGGCGATGAAAGTGTTGTCGTTGAGTTTCATTATGAGGTCATGGAAAGCGGTGTCCAGTGCGGAGTGGACATCGACGCTGGAGTTGCCGGTGACTATGAGCTCCTGCATCTGGGCGCGCATCCCCAGCAGCTCGTCGTGAGCGGCATGGGTGAGCTTTTCCTTTGAGCACTGTATCCCGCGCTGCTCGAGTATATAGCGCAGGTCGAGCACATCGATAATGTATTTCTCGGTGAACTCTTTCACGAATATCCCGCGGTTCGGGATTATAGTGAGTATACCGTCGCCCGCAAGACGGTGCAGCGCCTCGCGCACGGGGGAGCGGCTGACATTGAACCGCTTGGCGAGCTCAGCCTCCTTGAGCTGTTCTCCGCCCTGAAATACCCGGTTTATCACTTCGTGCTTGAGTATCTGATAGACCTGCTCCTGAATGGTCGAGTTTATCACAACGCTGGTGGTGTCCAAAGCCTGCCTCCTGAGAAACACTGATTTGTTCGATGTCCACAGTATACAATATTCTCAGTACAATTTCAAATCACAAAAAGCGACAATCTTTTGACGGCGATTTTGTGCATATGGCCGTGGCTCTCAGCGCTCAGGAACGACGGAAATGCCGTCGGGCATGACGACGATATGTGCATCGTTTCCGCGCAGAGCCATGGCGGCGTCCATCGCGGATTCGAGGTCAGGTGCGTAGTCCATCTTCATCTCGCGCACCATGCCGGCGAGTTCGGGGCGCGTGACCATGATGACGCGGTGCCGCACGAGCACGTCGACCAGCATCTGATACTGCCACTGGTCCATCTCAGTCTCATCCTGGGGCACGGTGAGGATCTGGTCGAGCAGGGCCTGGGGCGAGGCGCAGCCGCGCAGCGAACGATAGAAGTCGTCGCTGCCGGAACCGTCGGCGCACTCGGAGCACATTATGATGACTCCGCCGTCGGCCGCGACGGCGTCGGCCGTGACTATGCCTTTTACGGCCTGATAGAGGTTCTGGTCGAGCGGCGCGCCGCCGTTGGAGGTGACGACTATATCGCCTCGCTTTTCAGGCCTCACTCCGCACCAGCGCATGAGCTCGTCGCAGCCGGCCCTGTGCGCATCGATGGCGTCGCCCGCAAAGGCGGCGACGGTGTTGTGCTCCGAGTCGAGTATGACGTTCACGATGAACTGCAGCTTTGCCATGCGGCAGGCGGCGGTCATATCGCGGTGTATGGGATTGCCGTCAAGTATGCCGCTGCGGGCCAGGGGGTTCGCAAGGAAGGCGCTGCAGTGGTTGCCCATGACCGTCTTCTTGTCGCAGATGCCGGGGAGCACGCTCTTGCGTCCGCCGGAAAAGCCGGCAAAAAAGTGCGGCTCTATGAATCCCTCGGCGACCAGCAGGTCGCACTCCAGCGCCGTGCGGTCGACCACGAGCTCGGCCCCGGAGGGCAGCGTGCCTATGGGGACGTTTTCGCCGCTGCGGCAGTCGTGCACGACGACGGGGAAGCTGTCGTAGATCTCGTCGCCGAGTTTTCTGCGCAGCTCGTCTGTGCTTGTCAGGCGGTGGCAGCCTGTCGCCACGAGCAGCTTTATGCCGATGTCCGGGCTGCCGGCGCGCAGTTCATCTATCATTGCCGGCAGTATTTCGCGGCTGGGGACGGGGCGGGTGTGGTCGCTGATGATGATTACGGCCGAGCGCTTGCCGCGCGCGAGCTCGCTCAGACGCGGCGAGCCGATGGGCGAGGCGAGCGCCCTCCTGACGAGCTCCGCGCCGCTGAGGCCTGAGCGCAGCGAATCGATACGCGATGTGAGCGTCTCAACGTCGAGCCCGGCGTCGTCAAGCTCGAGGCTGCCGGACCCGTATGGTATGTGTATGCCCATGTTCACTCCTCCAATGATGATAGTATATTGTATACAATATTTCGCTGGCTTTAATTATATACCATTTGCCGTGAAATACAAGCTAATTATGATTTTCAGCATCATGCAAAAAATATACGGCGGTTTTTCGTCGAACTGCCGCGGTGCGAAGACTTGAATTCTGGGCGTGAGCTGATATAATTGTATACATTATACGATATTGAAAGGCGCGTGAGCATATGAACGGCAAACTTGAAAGAGACACGGCTTCCGGCCGCGTGCGCGGCAGGGCGGATGAGACGTCCGGCGTCATAAGCTGGCTCGGCGTGCCGTACGCGGCGGCGCCGGTGGGCGGGCTGCGCTGGCGCGCCCCTCAGCCCCACCCGGGCTGGAGCGGCGTGCGCGACTGCTGTGGATTCTCACAGCCGAGCCTGCAGGTGAGCGACGGGGCCGTCGTCGGCAGTGAGGACTGCCTCACCCTGAATATATACTCCCCCGACGGCGCCGAAAAGCTGCCCGTGTTCTTTTTCATACACGGCGGCAACAACCAGACCGATTCCGGTGAGATGCTCGACGGCGAGGTCATGGCCCGCGCGCTCGACGCGGTCGTCGTCTCGATAAACCTGCGCCTCGGCGTGCTAGGCTGGCTGCATCTTGCGGCTCTGCGCGTGTACGGCGGGGCTGAGGACTCCGGCAATTACGGATTGCTCGACATCCTCTGCGCGCTCGACTGGGTGCGGGAAAATATTGAAAATTTCGGCGGCGATGCCGGGAACATCACAGCGAGCGGCTATTCCTCCGGCGCGCGCGACCTGCTGGCCATGCTCATCACACCTGCGTTCGAGGGCAAATTCAGCCGCGCGGTCACTTTCAGCGGCGGCTTCACCGTGTCTGATCCAGGATTTTCCGAGCGCCGCGCGGCCGAGGCCATAGCGCCGCTCGCCGTGGAGGACGGCGCGGCAAAAGACACCGAGAGCGCCGCCGCGTGGCTGCTCTCCGGCGGCGGGGACGTGCGCCGCTGGCTCTGCTCCGTCGAGGGGGCGCGCTTTGCCCCGCTCATGGCCGGCGCCGCGATACGCATGCGCGTGTTCCCCCACCTGTTCGCCGACGGGCGGCTCATCCCGGCAGAGGGCTTCGGCGTGCTCGAGCACGGCCGCCCCATAGATGTGCCCATGCTCTGCTTCAGCGGCGGGCACGAGTTTGACTTCGCCGGCAACAACGACCCCCTCTTCAAAAACGCCGACTTCTCCGACGGCGAGGTCGTGCGCGAGTACCGGTTCGCCACGAAATACGGCGGCGCGCTTTTCGGCTATATAAACGCCGAGCAGAATGCCGCGGCTTTCACCTCCGCGCCGGGGGCAAAGTCGCCGGTCTACGCCGGGAGATGCTTCTGGGGCATGGACGGTTCCGTCACGGACGAGTACGCCGCCATGCGAATGGGCGGCACCCACGGGCTCGACCTCTATCTGATGATGGGCGCGGAGCGCGGGGACTACGCCGTTTCGCCGAATGTGTATACTGCGGACAACCGTCCGGGGCGTGATGCGCTCGCCGCGGCATACAGAGGCTATCTGCGCAGCTTTGTCCACACGGGCGACCCGAACGGCGGCGGCCTGCCGCGCTGGGAGCCGTGGGACGCCGCCGGACGCCTCATGTGCTTCGACGCCTCCCGCACAGAGGCGCGCTGCGCCATGACGCGCGACGTCGTGCGCGAGGACGAGGTGTTTGCCGAGATCGAGCGCGACAGCACGCTCTCACCCGAGCGGAAGAGCCATCTGCTGCACCATGTGCTCGACGGGCGCTTCTTCAGCGGCGGGCTCGACCCGTTCGTCGAGGAAAAGGGACTTTGAGTCCGCCAATGACAATAAATATGTAAAGCAAAGCCGCCGCGCCTGTCAGGCGCGGCGGCTTTTTGCATATTTACCCCTTGACATGGCAAACTGTATGATGTATATTAACTGCACTAACACAGCTAATACAGTTGTGAGAACTCGAGGTGACATATGTGCTGAATATCAATTACCGAGACGGGCGGCCCGTGTATCAGCAGATAAAAGACGGGCTGCGCACGATGATAGTGACGGGGGCGATAGAGCCTAACGGGCGCATGCCGTCTGTGCGTGATCTGGCGCAGGAGCTGGCAATAAACCCGAACACCATCCAACGGGCCTACCGGGAGCTCGAGAGCGAGGGCTACATCTACTCGGTGCCCGGCAAGGGAAGTTTTGCCGGAGAAAAACGCGAGGTCGGCGCAGAGCGCGTGGATGAACTGTTCCGCCGTTTCGATGAGACGGTCAGGGAGCTGTTTTTCCTTGGAGTTGCGCGTGAGACGCTGTGCGGCCGCATTATGGAGGGGATAAGTCAATGATCTCAGTGAACAACGTTACAAAGAGCTTCGACGGGTTCAAGGCGCTCGACGGCCTGACCATGAATGTGCCCGCCGGCTCTATATACGGCCTTGTCGGCCCCAACGGCAGCGGCAAGAGCACCATCATCCGCCACATCTGCGGGGCCTACCGTCCCGACAGCGGCGACATCCTGGTCGACGGCCAGCCCGTGTACGAGAACACGGCGGTGAAGGAGCGCATGTTCGTCATCCCTGACGACAGCTATTATTTCTCCCAGGCCTCCGTGCGCGACATGATGAAATTTTACAGGGGCATCTACCCGCAGTTCGACTCCGAGCGCTTTGAGAAACTGCGCGGCGTGTTCGAGCTCGACGAAAAGCGGCCCATACGCAAGATGAG
>CAJFRI010000073.1 GCA_904419385.1 Candidatus Heteroscillospira lomanii | reverse complement strand
CCCCGAGCGCATATCCTGCCGCTTCAACCCCGGCGGCTATTTCTCCATCAGCAACACCATCATGGACTCCCCGGGCGACGCCAAATACGGCATGACAAAGCCTCAGATGTTCCAGGCCTACCGCATATTGAAGGAGAAAGGCGCCAAGGAGTTCGGCATACATGCCTTCCTCGCCTCAAACACCACGACAAACGACTATTATCCGACGCTTGCCATGCAGCTGTTCCGCCTCGCGGTCGAGCTCAAGGAGGAGACCGGCTGCCATATCGCTTTCATCAACCTCTCCGGCGGCATCGGCGTGCCCTACCGTCCGGACCAGAACGAAAACGACATCGAGTATATAGGCGAGGCTGTGCACAGGGTCTACGATGAGATACTCGTCCCCGCGGGCATGGGCGACGTCGCCATCTACACCGAGCTCGGCCGCTTCATGCTCGCGCCCTACGGCTGCCTCGTGACGCGCTGCCTGCACCACAAGCATATCCATAAGAACTACGTCGGGCTCGATGCCTGCGCCTGCAACCTGATGCGCCCGGCCATGTACGGCGCATATCACCACATCACAGTCGCCGGCAAGGAGGACGCCCCGTGCGACCATCTCTATGACGTCACCGGCGGCCTCTGTGAGAACAACGACAAGTTCGCCGTCGACCGCTGGCTCCCCCTCATAGAAAAGGGCGACTTCGTCGTCATCCACGACACGGGAGCTCACGGCCACTCCATGGGGTACAACTACAACGGCAAGCTCCGCTCCGCCGAGGTGCTCCTCTGCGAGGACGGCACGCCGAAGCTCATCCGCCGCGCCGAGACGCCCGACGACTACTTCGCTACGCTGAATTTCTGAAAAACTGTACCAAAAGCCCCGGATGCATCATGCATCCGGGGCTTTGCTTTGCCGGAGGCGCCGGCTGGCAGGGTGCCGGCTCGGGCATCTCTCAGCCCGGAGTTTCTGCGGCGCGTCTGAGCCTGCCGGTTTTCATATCACTCAGATTCCGGGCAGACTATGTCCAGCATTTTTTCGATCATATGGTGCAGGAGCTGGGCCTGTACCGTGTCGGCGGCCTTGTAGTAGACCTCTTTTCCGTCTCGCCGGCTGACTATCAGCCCGCCGATCCTGAGCTGCTTGAGATGGTGCGACACGGCGGGACTGCTCATGTTCACCATGCTGGAGAGGTTTATAACGCACTCCTCGCAGTGGCAGAGCAGCCAGAATATGCGTATGCGGCTGCCGTCGCCGAGCTGCTTGAAGATGTCCGCGACGGTTTGGAAATCACTCACGCTCGGCACATGGTCGAGCTGGTGCTCTATAGGCTGCCCATGGTCGTGCGGCAGAGAGGGATTCGGCACTGTATCACTTCCTTTGTAGATGCTTTTATTATTATATCATATATTTGCCGTTTTGGGGAAAAATATCGCGCCGGCAGCTCCGGTTGCGGCGGCTGTTTGCCAAGTTTGCCCTGCCGGCAGGAAATTTAAAATAGGTGTTGACAAAAGGCAGTCGGTCGTATATTATATAGCTATGATTAAACATTAATTTAATTGTTTAACAGATAAATTCTCAGGAAGGGGTTTCAATGATGAAAAAGTCATATAAGATCGACGTCGACTGCGCAAACTGCGCCAACAAGATGGAAGATGCCGCACGCAAGACCGACGGCGTCAAAGACTGCACGGTGAACTTCATGCTTCTCAAGATGAATGTCGAATTTGAAGACGGCCAGGACCCCAAGGCTGTCATGCAGCGAGTCCGCGCCAACTGCAAGAAGGTGGAGGACGACTGCGAGGTATACATCTGAACCGTATATAATAAGGCGGCACCCTCGGGCGACGATTCCGGCTGAGGGTGCCATTCAGCGGGAAATAAATAAAAAATTAAGCATTTGTTTAATAAAAACGGCAGGGAGATGACTGTATGAACAAGAAGCAGAAGAAAATGCTTGCAAGGATCATAACTGCCGCCGCTTTTCTTGTTGCGCTCGGTTTCGCGCCGGTGAGCGGATGGCCGCGGTTCCTGCTCTACATGGTGCCGTACCTCGTGATCGGCTACGACATCCTGATAAAGGCCCTGAAGGGCATCAAAAACAGGCAGATGTTCGACGAGAGCTTCCTCATGGCTGTCGCCACCGTGGGAGCGATAGCGCTCGCGCTGTATGACAACAGCGGAGACTACACCGAAGCCGTCGCCGTCATGCTGTTTTACCAGATAGGCGAGCTCTTCCAGAGCTACGCCGTGGGCAAGAGCCGCCGTAACATCAGCGAGCTGATGGACATACGGCCCGACTATGCAAATGTTGAGCGCGGCGGAACGCTCGAGAAGGTCGACCCGGACGAGGTCGAGGTCGGCACGGTGATAATTGTCCAGCCGGGCGAGAAGGTCCCCATCGACGGCATAGTCGCCGAGGGCAGGTCCACGCTCAACACCGCCGCGCTCACGGGAGAGAGCCTGCCGCGCGAGGTGGGCGAGGGCGACGAGATAGTCAGCGGCTGCATCAATATGTCCGGCCTGCTGAAGATAAGGACGACCAGGGAGTTCGGCGAATCTACGGTGTCGAAGATACTCGACCTCGTGGAGAACGCGAGTTCGCGCAAATCAAAATCTGAGGATTTCATTTCAAAGTTTGCCCGCGTCTACACTCCGGCGGTCTGCTTTGCAGCGCTGGCGCTGGCTTTCCTGCCGCCGCTTGTGCGCGTGTTCGGCATGGGCATTGACGCCGATTGGGAGACGTGGATATACAGAGCGCTCACCTTCCTCGTCATTTCCTGCCCCTGCGCCCTGGTCATCAGCATCCCGCTCAGCTTCTTCGCCGGTATAGGAGGCGCAAGCAATGCCGGCGTCCTCGTGAAGGGCTCGAACTATCTCGAGACACTTTCGCAGACCAGGATAGTGGTGTTCGACAAGACCGGCACGCTCACCCAGGGCGTCTTTGAGGTCAACGGCATACACCACTGCGAGATGGAAAACGAAAAGCTGGTGGAATACGCCGCCCTCGCCGAGAGCGCGTCATCCCATCCGATAAGCAAGAGCCTCCAGCGCGCATACGGAAAGGAAATCGACCGCAGCCGCGTGAGCGATATACAGGAGATCAGCGGCGGAGGCGTTATCGCCAGGGTCGACGGACACACCGTTGCCGCCGGCAACGACAAGCTGATGGACCGCATCGGGGTCGGCTTTATCCCATGCCGCAGCGTCGGCACGATAATCCACATGGCAATCGACGGCGGATATGCGGGCCACATCGTCATCTCCGACGTAGTCAAACCGACTTCCGCTGAGGCCATACGCAAGCTGAAGGCGGCCGGTGTCCGCAAGACTGTCATGCTCACAGGCGACTCACGGAAGGTCGCCGACAAAGTCGCCGCTGAGTTGGGAATAGACGAGGTCTACAGCGAGCTGCTCCCGGCGGACAAGGTGGCAAAGGTCGAAGAGCTCATCTCCGGAAAGCATGAGCGCGACAAGCTCGCATTCGTGGGCGACGGAATTAACGACGCCCCTGTGCTCCGCCGCGCCGATATAGGCATAGCGATGGGCGCCATGGGCTCCGACGCCGCGATAGAGGCGGCGGACGTCGTGCTCATGGACGACGACCCGCTGAAGATAGCAAAGGCCATCAGGATATCCCGCAAGTGCCTCGGCATCGTTTATCAGAACATCGTGTTTGCCATAGGCGTAAAGCTCATCTGCCTCGCGCTCGGCGCACTCGGTATAGCCAATATGTGGCTGGCCATCTTTGCCGACGTCGGCGTAATGATAATCGCCGTGCTCAACGCCATCAGGGCGCTGTTTGTGAAAAAGCTGTGAGCTGAGGAATAAAGCAGGAGCCGGACGGAAAGCTTCCGTCCGGCTCCTTCAGTTTTCCGGTTCGAGCTTTCGGATGTCGGTCACGGACACCTCGAACGCTGTCTTTTCAACCGGCTGGCCGTCGACCGTTTTTATGTACTGGCGGCTCTGTATGCGGCCCTCGAGCTCGACTCCGTCGCCGACGTCCCAGAGCGCGGCCTCTCTGGCTCTCATCCCCCAGGCGATGCACGGGAGGTAGTCGCTGCGGCCGTAGCGGCGGCTCACGGCGAGCATCATGTCGCAGATGTCACGCCCCATGGGCGTGACCCGCAGGTTCGGTTTTTTGCATAGCGTGCCGCGCAGACGGACGGCGTTGCGGTCCTCCGCGCCGCCGAAGCGCAGCTCGCGCGCATACACGGTTATCACAAGCCGGTTGCCTGTGCCGGAGCGGTTGTTGAACGAGCGCAGCTCGCCGCTCACGCAGAGCATCCCCTCGCCGGCCTCGAGAGAGTCGAGCAGCTCGCGCCTTGCGATGATGTTGATTCGGTCGACGGTGCCCGACAGGCGCGACACCTCGAGCGGGAAGGTGAAAAACTCGACTTCGCGGCTCACATGAGAAAAACAGGGCTTGCCGGCAACAGAGCCGCAGAGCTCCACCAAATTGGTCTCAGGCAGATATTCCATATTCACACCTCTTATAGTTTGATACGAAATCATATTCGCCTGAAGGCCCTTATATGAGCATATGGCTCTTGAAGAGGCATAAAAATTTTGGTAAAATTTATTTAACAGAGAAAAGGAGACGCCCGCCCGCCGGGCGGGAATGGAGGGATCGAATGGACATCAAAGATATCCTGTCAAAGTGCGATCACACGCTTTTAAGGCAGGACAGCACATGGGAAGAGATCCGCAGGCTGTGTGATGAGGGGGTGAAATACTCCGTCGCCTCGGTCTGTATACCGCCGTCGTATGTAAAACGCGCGGCAGAATATCTGGCGGGGGCGCTGCCGGTGTGCACGGTCATAGCGTTCCCAAACGGATACGCCACGGCGAAAGCCAAGGCTGCCGAGGCGCGCGACGCTGTCGCGAACGGAGCCGGGGAACTGGATATGGTCATAAACATCGGTTATGTCAAAGACAGGATGTGGCACGAGCTCGAGCGTGAGATAGCCGCAGTCCGTTCTGCCTGCCAGGGCAGGATACTCAAGGTCATCATAGAGACATGCCTGCTCACCCGCGACGAGAAGATAGAAATGTGCCGCATAGTTTCAAATTCCGGCGCCGATTTTATCAAGACGTCCACCGGGTTCTCCACAGGAGGAGCCACGCCGGAGGACGTCGACCTGCTGCGGCGGTATACGGACATATCCGTCGGAGTGAAGGCGGCGGGCGGCATTTCAAGCCTGGAGGACGCCGAGCGCTTCATCTCCCTGGGAGCATCCCGCCTTGGCACCAGCCGGATCGTCAAGCTCGCCCGGCAGCGCCTGCCCTAAGCGCTGTGCTGCCCCCTGCGGTATAGAGGGATGAAGACATAGTACCGCAGGATGTTGCAGAAAAACACCGCAGGGATGGCAAGCAGCAGCCAGTACAGGCAAAAGCGCGGGCAGATCTGCCCCATGAAGTTCATGGCTAAGGTCGAGTAATCCCAGACGTGCCAGCCCAGCCGCAGGTTTACCACCGTGCCGAGGGTGAACTCCACGGTGGTCGTGCATGCGGCGGACATTATCCATTTCTGCCAGAGCGGCTGCGGCATGAAATTCGCAATGAGATACATGAGCACGAGACAAAACCCACCGGCCAGCGGCATGGTCCAGTGCGTATCGCCGCGCCACAGCAGCTCCAGCGCCCAGTAGATCAGAGCGCCGGAGGTGAACACGAAAGCGGTCTCAAACGGCCTCAAACAAATCACCTCGGGCTTATGATTGCCTGAGCAGGGCAGAAATATCACATTTGTGCTTGACAAACGGAGATTTCACTGATATAGTTATTAAGCTATCAGAAAACAAAGCAGGATGGCAGGTATCCGTCCTCACCGTGCCGCACAGAGCGCGCCCGGTCAATACGGCAGTTTCCCCGTAGAGGGGCATGTTGTGTTTATTCGCGCGGATACCACCGGTGTCCGCGCTTTGTATTTTTCGGGGACGGCGTCCCCGGCGATTTTGCTTGGAGGTGCATTGGTATCGCAAACATGGATCATCAGATAAATGAAGAGATCCGCGACAGAGAGGTCCGTCTGATAAGCGCCACTGGCGAACAGCTCGGCGTCATGTCTTCGGCGGCAGCTCTCGCAATCGCGGAGGAGAACGACCTTGACCTCGTCAAGATCGCTCCGGGCTCCAACCCTCCCGTGTGCAAGCTCATGGACTACGGCAAGTATAAGTTCGAGCAGGGCAAGCGGGACAAAGAAGCCAAGAAAAACCAGCGTACTATCGAGATCAAGGAGATCCGCATGTCGCCAAGCATCGGCGACAACGACTTCAACGTCAAACTGCGCAGCGGCCAGAAGTTCCTGGGTGATGGCGACCGCGTCAAGGTCACTGTCCGCTTCAGGGGCAGGGAGATGGCTCACACCCACCTCGGTGAGGAGCTGCTCAAGCGCTTTGCCGATGAGTGTGCGGAGATAGCCTCGATCGACAAGAACCCGAAGCTGGAAGGAAGAAACATGGCCATGTTCCTGTCGCCCAAAGCACAGCCGAATGCAAAGAAAGAACAAGTAAAGGAGAAATAAGTCATGCCGAAACTGAAGACTCACAGCGGCGCGAAGAAGAGATTCAATCTCACCAAGACCGGCAAGGTCAAGCGCGCCCGCGCAAATAAGAGCCATATCCTTACTAAGAAAGACACCAAGCGCAAGAGAGGCCTCCGTCAGGCCGCATACGCCGACGCGACCAACGTGTCCGCGATCAAGCGCATGATTCCCTACAAATAAGAGGAGGCACTGAGAGATGGCTAGAATTAAAGGCGCGATGATGACGCGCAAGAGAAGAAATAAAGTCCTCGGCATGGCCAAGGGCTATTGGGGCGCCAAGAGCAAGCATTTCAGAATGGCCAAGCAGGCCGTCATGAAGTCCGGCCGCTATGCCTATGTCGGCCGCAAGCAGAAGAAGAGAGACTTCCGCCAGCTCTGGATCACCCGTATAAATGCCGCCTGCAAGATGAACGGCATCAACTACTCCAATTTCATGCACGGGCTCAAGCTCGCCGGCATCGAGATGAACCGCAAGATGCTGTCTGAGACCGCTATCCACGATCCCGCTGCGTTCACCGCTCTTGTCGAGCAGTCCAAGGCCGCTCTCAACGGCTGAGCCGAGGACAGATAAAAGCACAGGCTGCATTTTCAGCAGCCTGTGCTTTTTTCGTATACGCAAAGTCTCAGCAGTGCTCCGTACACGGCGCATGCAGCGGCGACTGCGATTGTGAGCGGCAGCGGCGACAGCGCCGAGATGTGAGCGGCGTTCAGCACCAGGCGCACGCCCTGCGCCGCGGCCGCTGCGCAGAGCCCGGCTATCGCGCAGCGGGACACGCTCACGTCCGGGCTCACCTTGTAGGCGAGGCGCGCGTAGCTCAGAAGAAAATTGAGCATCTCGGACGCGAACACTATGAACAGATATCCGCCTATGCCGTAGCGCGGCAGCAGTATGGGCACGAGAGCTATGCACACCAGCGAGTCGATAACGCTCACGCCCATGGTGTACACCACCTCGCCGAGCCCTTTGAGACAGGCGTCGGTCACCATGTCCATGTACATCACCGGCGCAAGCAGGGCGAGAAGCCCTATGTATGTACCCGCGCGGGCGGAGGAGTAGACCGCGATGCCGAACTCGTGCGAGAACGTGAAGATAATGGCCGCGACACCGGCGGAAAGCATTATGCACCGCTCGAGCAGCACGCTCGTCACCGAGACTATGCGCTTGTGCTCGCCGGCGACCTGCGCCTCCGTGAGCTCCGGGACCAGTACGTCGCCGAGCGCCGCGAGTATGCACGACGGGAACGCGACGACGGGGAAGGCCATGCCGTGTATCGCGCCGTAGTCCGACATTGCCCCGTCGGCCGAGAGCCCGGAGCGCCGCAGACCGCGCGGGACGAGTATCTGCTGTATGGTGGACAGCGAAGTTCGCGCATAGGCGGAGAGCGCGACGGGCACGGCCGTGCGCAGCATGCGCCCGGTTAGCCGGCTGCTGCGCCGCGTGCCGGAGAAACGCCGCCTGTCGAAAACGTACAGCGCCGAGAGCAGCGCGAGCGTGAGCATCTGCGACGCGGTGCCGGCGGCGGCAACGGCGGCGCAGCTCTTCTCCAGGTCGCCGGCCGGCGCGAGGCTCAGAAACGCCGCCGCGAGAGCTATACGCGACAGATCCTCGGCTATCTGCGCGAGAGCAGACTTGTAGATATGCCCGGTCGAGGTGAAGTAGCCGGACAGCACCGAGCCGAGTGACGTGAACGGCAGGGAAAATGCGATTATTTCAAGGCTCAGGACGGTGCGCGCGTCGCCTATCCAGAGGAAGCCGATGCGCTCGGCCGTGAGATAGAGTATCGCTGCCGCGGCGAGGCCGAAAAACAGCGCGTATGCGCAGCAGCGCGTGACCGACGCCGTGACGCCTCCGGGATTGCCGCGCCCGATCTCCTCGGCGACGAGCCGCGTGGATGTGAAGCGTATTCCGGAGATGGCAAAGGTAGCCGCCATGGAGCCGACGGACAGCACCAGCGTGAGCAGGCCGATGCCCGCCGAGCCTATTTTCGCCACCAGCCACACCTGCCATGCCATCGACACACAGCGC
>CAJFRI010000072.1 GCA_904419385.1 Candidatus Heteroscillospira lomanii | reverse complement strand
GATAAAACTGACTTTGTTGAGCACCTTGACGCCGTCTATTGTCTTTGACACGTCGGTGACGAACAGACGGTCTTTTCCAGGCTCTCGCTCAGCCTTGAATCCCACCCATGGGTAGCGGCGGGAGGAGGCGGGCATCTCTTCGAGCGTTATCTTCTCGAGCAGCTTGCGGCGGCTGGTCGCCTGACGAGATTTCGATTTGTTTGCAGCAAAGCGGGCGACGAAGTTCTGCAGCTCCTCGATCTTCTGCTGCGCCTTTTTGTTCTGGTCCTTTACCAGTTTCTGCATGAGCTGGCTGGACTCATACCAGAAGTCGTAGTTTCCGACATACATCTTGATCTTGCCATAGTCTATATCGACTATATGTGTGCAGACTGTATTGAGGAAGTAGCGGTCATGCGACACTATGAGCACAAGGCCCTCATAGTCGAGCAGGAAATCCTCCAGCCACACGACGGAGGCGAGATCGAGGTTGTTCGTCGGCTCGTCCATGAGGATGATATCGGGGTTTCCGAACAGCGCCTGCGCAAGAAGGACCTTGACTTTCTGGCGGCCCTCGAGCTCAGACATCTGTTTCCCGTGCAGGTCGACCGGTATTCCGAGCCCCTGGAGTATGCGCGAGGCGTCGGATTCAGCCTCCCAGCCGCCGAGCTCGGCAAACTCCTCTTCCAGCTCGGCCGCGCGTATGCCGTCCTCATCGCTGAAATCCTCCTTGGCGTAGAGCGCGTCTTTCTCCTTGCCGCAGTCGTAGAGGCGCTTGTTGCCCATGATGACGGTGTCCATGACACTGTACTCGTCGTACATGTTCTGATCCTGGCGCAGGACGGACATGCGCGCCTTGGGATCTATGTAGACATGTCCACCGGTCGAGTCGAGCTCTCCGGAGATTATGCGCAGAAATGTGGATTTGCCGGCACCGTTCGCGCCGATTATGCCGTAGCAGTTGCCTGTGGTGAACTGGAGGTCGACCTTGTCGAACAGTTTGCGGCTGCCGTACTGCAGGCTCAGATTTTCAACGGTTATCATCACTTGCTCCTTGATTGAATTATCACTCGGACACACGCACAACGGCGTCAGGCCTGGTGTAGACCTCGGGCCTCAGCTCGGTGCCTATTCCCGGCGCGGTGGGCACGGCGGCATAACCGTCACTGATCTGCGGCAGCTCCGTGACAAGGTCTTTGTACCAGCTGGCGAGGTTTGCCCTCACGACTTCCTGGAAGAGGGCGTTGGAGGCGTGCGCCGCGAGGTGCAGTCCCGCCCAGAGCTGGACAGGGCCGGTGCAGTCATGCGGGGCGAAGGGCTTGCAGAAGCTGTCGGCGAGGGCCGCTATCTTGCGCCCCTCGGACAGTCCGCCGCACCATCCGGTGTCGAGCATGACATAGTCAAAAGCGCCCTCGGAGATCATCTCGCGGAACGAGGTCATACCGGAGAGAGTCTCACTGCCGCATATCGGCGTGCTGGTCTTGCTGCGCAGCTCGCGCAGGGCCTGCTTGTCATCCATCTTGCAGAGGCAGTCCTCTGCCCAGAAAACTCCGACCTCCTCGAGTGCGCGGCAGATCTTCAGCGCGGCCGGGAGTTTCCAAATCGAGTGCATTTCGCACATGATCTGCATTTTTCCGCCGACGGCGTCGCGGATCTTTCTGAACGCATCCATGCCGCGCTCTATGCCCTCGTCGGTTATGTCGCAGCCGTAGGAACCGGTGGCCCACATGTCGAAAGGCCATATCTTCATGGCGGTGTAACCCTCGGCGAGCAGGTTCTTGGCGAGCTTGCCGGCGTCGGTCATAAATGCGACCTGATCGTCATACGGCCCGGCCGGCTTTTCGCCTTTCTTGATGGTCCGGCGGGTGGAGGCGGTGTCGTAAGAGCTGCTCTTGGCATTGAAGCTGTAGCCGGAGCAGGTGTTGTACACGCGCACCTTGTCGCGCGACGCTCCGCCCAGCGCCTCGCATACGGGTATGCCGTGGCGCTTGCCGAATATATCCCACAGTGCGATGTCGATCGCGCTCGCGGCGCGCACCTCGGCGCTCGCGCTGTGGAACCCGACATAAGGATTCAGCAGGACATTGGATATGCGCTCTATGGCCCGCGAATCCCTGCCGAGCAGCCAGGGCGCTATATCGTCGTGTATGACGCCCTCAACCGCCGAGGCTCCGCGCCAGGTCTCGCCGAGTCCGACAATGCCCTCTGCGGTCTCGAGTTCGACCCAGAGTATGTTGGGACGGTCTTTTATCCTGATGGTCTTGATTTTTTTGATTTCAGTCATGTGCGCGCTCCAATCGAAACAAAATATGCCCCTATTTTATGATAAATCAATACCAATTGCAATACCCATCGCGGGCCGGAAGAAAATTTGCATATCTATGTATAAGCCGCTCCGGGCAAGGTAAAGATAAGTGTACCAAATTAAATACGGAGGTACTTCTGATGAAAGAGAAGAAGGGCTTCGGCGATCAGCTCGAAGCGTTCTTTGAGGGAAAGGGCTTCTACATAGTCCTCTTCCTCTGTGCCGCTGTGATAGGCGTGTCTGCCTGGACACTGGTGGCTGGGACTGATGTAGAAACCAGGATCAACGACATTGAGGCGGCCGGAATAGTAGTAACTCCGGGCGCAGCCGCGAGCGCGGCGCCCATACCCTCGGCCACACCGCGGCCTGAGCCTGTCCAGACCCCTGCACCGGAAACCACTCCGGTAGACGCCGTCGAAGGCGGCAGCGCCGAGGTCTGGAACGAAGAGCCGGCATCAGATCTGTTCGTATGGCCGGTGAACGGCGAGATAGTTACGCCTTACTCCGTCAACAGCCTTGTCTACGACGCAACCATGGAGGACTGGCGCGCCCACAGCGGTATCGACATCTCGGCGCCGATAGGCACTTATGTGCTCGCAGTCTCCGCGGGCGAAGTGAAATCCGTCGAGAGTGACCCTATGTACGGCACCACCGTCGTCATCGAACACAGCGGCGGCGTTGAGAGCGTATACTCCGGCCTTGCCTCGCAGCCGACGGTATACCCGGGTGACAGCGTGTCGGCCGGTACAGTCATAGGGGCGGTCGGCGACACGGCTGTCTGTGAGAGCGCTTTGGGAGCGCATCTGCACTTTGCGATGACGGAAAACGGTGAGAACACAGACCCGGCCGGATATCTGCCGTGACTCAGGAAGGAAACAGCCGCAGCGCGGCTGTTTCCTCTTTTGATGCAAATCTTGCCAAAGAAAGAAAAAAGTGTTGACAAAGGTCTGCAAATATACTATAATACACCTTGCTGTTCGGTGATTGCCGAAATAAATATGGCGGCATAGCTCAGTTGGCCAGAGCACTCGGTTCATACCCGAGGTGTCGTTGGTTCAAATCCAACTGCCGCTACCAAAGGGCGTTCACGTTTGGCGCGGACGCCCTTTTGTTTGGCGCGTTGGTCAAGCGGCTAAGACACCGCCCTTTCACGGCGGTAACACGGGTTCGATTCCCGTACGCGTCACCAACGGAGGCTTAGCTCAGCTGGTTAGAGCGCCTGCTTCACACGCAGGAGGTCGTTGGTTCGAGCCCAATAGTCTCCACCAGAAAACCCCTGTAATCTCAATGATTACAGGGGTTCTTTTTTGTCTATTTGAGTACCGCTGTCGCCTTGCATATATTAATCCCGCTGTGAGCACCACAGCGGGATTTGTTTATTCCCATGTCTTCCACACATCCGGCTGATAGCCGACCGTGGCCTTGCGTCCGTTGCGCACTATCGGCGCCGCTATGAGCTCCGGCTCCTCGAGCAGCTTTTCAAATTTGTCATCGTCATAGGCGAGATATCCTATCAGCTCAGCGCCTCTTGCATTCTTATCTATGAGCGCATCGAGCCCGACAGCCGACTTGACGCTGGTGAGCTCGCCGCGGCTGATGCCGTAGCGCGACAGGTCGATGTACTGATATTTTATCCGGCGCTCTTTGAAATAGCGCTCGGCCTTTTTTGTATCAAAGCTCTTGTTCTTACCGAAAATCTGGATGTTCACAGCGCTCTCTCCCAAAAATCCATGAGGTTGTCAAAAAATATCGCGTCCACAGTTTCCGCGGATATTCCCGACGATATCAGCGTCTCTCGCAGGCGCGGCATATCCTGTATCCCCGAAATGCCATCCGGCAGGGAATCCACCCCATCGAGGTCACAGCCGAGGCAAACGCAGCGTTCTCCGCAGAGGTCCAACATGTGCTGGACGTGTCCGGCCGCGAGAGCTAGCTCGTTCCCGCCGAGAAAAGGAGGGTAGAGGTTCAGGCCGACCACACCGCCGGACGCCGCTATATCGCGCAGCAGATCGTCCGGCAGGTTCCGCGGCACGTTGCAGAGCGAGCGGCAGTCGGAGTGGCTGGCTAACACATGGACACATCCTAATTCAAGCACGTCGTACACAGTTTCGTCGGATGCATGCGACAGGTCGACCGCAACGCCCAGCTCGCCGCACAGGCGAACAAAGCCGCGCCCTTTTTCAGTGAGCCCGCCTCCGCCGGACACAGCGGAGCCGCAGAGGGCATTGTCGCTGTTCCAGCAGAGATTTATGATCCTCACGCCGAGGCCGTACACCCGCTCGAGCTCGGCCTCGCTGCAAGAGATGAGCTCCGCGCCCTCGATGGATATTATCGCCGCCTGTTTTCCGGCGGAGAACGCCGCTTTTATATCACCGTACGAGCGGCAGAGCGCGACCAGATCGGAGTTCAGCTCTATCTCACGCAGAAGCCCGCCCAAAACCTCGCGCGCTTTCACGGCGAGCCCATCGCCGTGCTGCCACACGGCGTAGACCTGGCCGCGCGGAGAACAGGCGGCGCCGCGCTCAAGGTCGGTGTGACAGGAATTACTTCTCAGCCCTTCACCGCGCGAGTACATTGCAAATGCCGTGTCGCAGTGCGCGTCAAAAAGAGGGGACATATCACACCTCGGTGATGACGGGGATTATCATCGGGCTGCGCTTGGTAGTTTTATAGAGGTATCCGCTGAGGTTGGTCTTGACTCTGGACTTGATGGTGCCCCAGTCGCTTATCTTCTGGGCATGGCAGCTCTCAAGGCTCTCGAGCGTCACGCGGCGCATCTCGTCCATGAGGCTCTCCGACTCCTTGACGTAGACAAAGCCGCGGCTGATGATATCCGGGCCGGAGATGAGGCTGTTGTCCTCGCTGGAGAGCGTCATGACGACGACTATCATCCCGTCCTGAGCCAGCAGCTGCCTGTCGCGCAGGACGACGGAGCCGACGTCGCCGACGCCCATGCCGTCGACAAAGACTTTGCCGGCGGTCACAGAGCTGCCGAGCTTGATCCGGCGCGGGGTGACTTCGATGATGCGGCCGTTCTCGCCGATTACTATGTTGGCGCTCTCGGTGCCCATGGCGCGGGCAAGTGCGGCATGTTTGCAGAGGTGGCGGTGCTCGCCGTGTACAGGTATAAAGAACTTGGGTTTCACTAGGGCGTGCATCATCTTGAGCTCCTCCTGGCAGGCATGTCCCGAGACGTGCAGCTGGCTCATGCGCTCGTAAATCACCTCGGCGCCTTTGGAGAACAGCTCGTCGATGACCTTTGTGATCGTGCGCTCGTTGCCGGGGATGGCGGAGGCGGAGATGATGACGCGGTCGCCGTCGGTTATCTCGATCTGGCGGTGGCCGGAGAAAGCCATGCGGTATAGAGCGCTCATGGCCTCCCCCTGGCTGCCTGTCGTGATAATAGCGACCTTGTTTTTCGGCAGCGAGTTTATCTTGTTCATGTCGACTATGACGCCGTCAGGGACATTTATATATCCGAGATCCTGCGCCACGCGCATGACATTTTCCATGCTGCGGCCGGTGATGCCGACTTTGCGCTTATACTTGTGCGCCGCATTTATGATCTGCTGTATGCGGTGCACGTTTGACGCAAAGGTCGTGACGATTATGCGCTTGTCGCAGCCCTTGAAGAGCTGGTCAAACCGCTCTCCGACCTTGCGCTCAGAGTCGGAGTAGCCGGGACGCTCGACGTTGGTCGAGTCGCACAGAAGGCAGAGCACGCCCTCTTTGCCAAGCTCACCGAAACGCGCGAGGTCTGTCATCTCGCCCTGTATGGGGGTGACGTCTATCTTGAAATCGCCGGTGTGTATTACCTTTCCGACCGGAGTGCCGATGGCGAGAGCGACGGCGTCAGGGATAGAGTGATTCACATGTATGAACTCCACCTCGAAGCAGCCGGCGCGGAAGCTCTCTCCGGCCTCAACTGTGATTATCTTGGTCTTGTCGAGCAGCTTGTGCTCAGCCAGCTTCAGCTCAACGAGGCCCGCCGTAAGGCGCGTGGCATAGATCGGAGCATTTATCTCGCGCAGGAGATAGGGAAGTCCTCCAATGTGGTCCTCATGTCCGTGCGTGAGGATGATCGCGCGTATGCGCTTTTTATTCTGGACCAGATAGGTGAAGTTCGGGATGACGACGTCAATGCCGTACATATCCTCATCGGGGAAACCCATACCGACGTCTACGACGATGATGTCCTTGCCGTATTCGTATGCCGTGATGTTTTTGCCGATCTCATCGAGACCGCCAAGTGGGATGATCTTAAGTTTGTTTGCCATATTATTCTCCTTTGACAGGGCTTCACGGCACAGCAAAACAGCAGCCCCGCCAGACCGCAGAACGCCCTGAAACGCGCTCTGCCTTTAAGCGGCGCCGGCACCGTGCCGGAAATGGCCCATATTGATTTTTTGTTTATAGCTGCAGTGCAGCAAGGCGGCTTTGCCGCCTGAGATCCAAAATATGCGTTCAGAGCTCGCGGCGCCCCTCGAGGGCGCGGACGAGCGTCGCGTCGTCGGCAAATTCAAGGTTGGAGCCGACGGGTATGCCATACGCCAGCCGCGTGACTCTCACGCCGAACGGGCGCAGCAGACGGGAGATATAGAGAGCGGTGGTGTCGCCCTCGGTGTCGGGGTTCGTGGCCATGATTACCTCGTTCACTCCGCCGGCTGCGACACGGCTGACCAGCTCGCTTATTTTGAGGTCGTCCGGGCCGACATGGTTGAGCGGGGAGAGGACGCCGTGCAGCACATGGTAGACGCCGTTATACTCGCGGCTGCGCTCTATGCTCAGCACGTCGCGCGGTTCCGCGACAACGCATATGGTGCCCCTGTCGCGCCTGTCGTCGAGGCAGACGGCGCACTTCTCACCGTCGGTGAGATTCTGGCACACGGGGCAGCAATGCACACTGGTGCGGGCCTGGAGTATGGCGTTTGCGAAAGCCTCGGCCTCGCCCTCGGGCATGGAGAGGACGTAGAAAGCAAGGCGCTGCGCGCTCTTGCGCCCGACGCCGGGCAGTGCGGAAAAACAGTCTATGAGATCTTCAAGTGCCGCTGGAAAAACGGATGCCATGTGCAGTTCAAACTCCTTGTCAGCTTTTGCGAATCGATTCTATGGCCGCGGCGCGGTCCTCCATTTTGAACACGGCGCTCCCGGCCACGAGGACGGTCGCTCCCGCGTCTTTGACGAGCCTTGATGTGTTCGGGTCTATGCCGCCGTCCACCTCAATGCAGCAGTTGGGGTTCACTTTGTCGAGTACCCCGCGCAGTTCGCGGATCTTGGGGAGCATGTCGTCCATGAAGCGCTGTCCGCCGAATCCGGGCTCTACCGTCATGACGAGGACGACGTCGAGCATACCGAGATACGGGGCGAGCGCCGACGCGGGCGTCTTGGGCTTGACGCTCAGGCCAACCCGCTTGCCTTCGGCCTTGACGATGGAAATCGCCTCAAATATGTCCTGAGGCTGGGCAGCCTCGACGTGGAACACCACAAGGTCTGCTCCGGCGCGGCAGAACTCCGCCACATAGCGCTCCGGGCGGGTTATCATGAGATGGACATCGAGGAACATGGAAGTCGCTTTCCTTATGGAGGCCACGACTGGTATGCCTATGGAGATATTCGGGACGAACACGCCGTCCATCACATCGATATGCAGCCAGTCGGCAGAAGAGACCGAGGCTATCTCGTCCGCGAGGTTGGCGAAATCGGCGGACAGTATAGACGGGGCTACCATGATCTTCATAAAACGACCTCAACTTTCCGCTTTGCGGCACAGCTCCGCCGCAGAGTGCATATGATGGCACAGCTGCGTGGCGCGCGCCGCCGCTTTTATATAGAGGGCCGCCCCGCCCTGGGGCGGCCCCATCCGCGCATACGCATACATGAACACTTTATTATACATCTTTTTCTTTCCTATGGCAAGTCAATTTCCATCCGGAGGAAAACTTGCCCCGGCGCGTCACAGAATCCTTGACGCATTATGATAAACGTAGTATCATATGAAATGTATAAATATAACTATGTCCGTTCCGGCCCGCCGCCGGACATGCCATATCCGGAGGAGAAGAAATGGCCAAATCAAAAAGCAAGAAAAAGCGCTCGGGCGCCAACGTTATACCAATATATGTATTCGCTGCCGTCTGGGCCCTCTTGGCGTTCACCCTGCCTATATACAAGCTCTGGGCCATAGTGGTGACGGTCATCGCATCCGCGGCATGCGCCGCTGCCTCTGTCAAGATAGCAGCCGGCATGCTCTCAAAGAGCAGTGCGGGCAATGCTGCCGACGCCGGCGATGAGGAAGCCGTCCCCGAGCCCGAGCCGAAACAGGCCGAGCCCAAGACGAAATACAGCCCGGAAGTCCAGGCCATAGTTGACGAGGGCAAGACGGCGCAGAGAGAGATGGGCCGTCTCTATGCATCCATACAGGATCCTGAGATACGCAAGAAGATAAATCGAATCATGGAAGTTTCGGACAAGATAGTCCAGGACGCCGTGCA
>CAJFRI010000071.1 GCA_904419385.1 Candidatus Heteroscillospira lomanii | reverse complement strand
AACTGAATATCCACATGTGGAAAGTTTTCACGGATGGAAAAGAAAGAAATGCCACAAAAATATCCACACCTGAGCGGCACAAGCGCAAAAAGAGAGGGAACAGGTTTCCCGGTTCCCTCTCAAAAAGTGCTTATTTATGCGGTTTTAATTAGCCGAAGTAGCGCTTCAGCAGGCCCTCGAAGGCCTTGCCGTGACGGGCCTCGTCGCGGGCCATCTCATGGACGGTGTCGTGGATGGCGTCGAGATTCAGGGCTTTGGCGCGCTTGGCAAGGTCGGTCTTGCCGGCGGTGGCGCCGTTCTCGGCCTCAACGCGCATCTCGAGGTTCTTCTTGGTGGAGTCGGTGACGACCTCGCCCAGCAGCTCGGCGAACTTGGCGGCGTGCTCGGCCTCCTCGTAAGCAGCCTTCTCCCAGTACAGGCCGATCTCGGGGTAGCCCTCGCGGTGAGCGACGCGGGCCATGGCCAGGTACATGCCGACCTCGGAGCACTCACCCTCGAAGTTGGCGCGCAGATCCTTGATTATGTCCTCAGGAGCGCCGTTGGCAACGCCGACGACATGCTCGGCAGCCCAGGTCATCTCGCCGCCCTGCTCGACGAACTTGGAAGCGGGGGCCTTGCAGATGGGGCAGGACTCGGGGGGATTCTCGCCCTCGTAAACGTAACCGCAGACGCTGCAAACGAATTTTTTCATTTGTACATTCCTCCGTGTTTAAAATTTTGTAGCTTTAGATTTTCAGATCATGTATTTGAATCATCGGGACGTGCCCGCGTATTCAAGCAGTGTTCGCACAGGCCGGTGAAAGATACACACTCGCCGCTCACGCGGCAGCCGATCGCGCGCTCTATGTCGGGGTAGTGGTCCGACGCGGCGAAGGCAAGGTCGAGATCTATCACCCTGTGGCAGTTGGTGCAGATAAAATGCGGATGGGGGTGGATATCGCAGTCGAAGCGCTCCTGTCCCGCGACGGTGCCGATGCAGACGACGTCGCCGTTCCGGCGGAAGAGGGCGAGATTGCGGTACACGGTTCCCAGGCTGAGGTCGGGGAAGAGCGGCTTGAGCTTCGTATAGACCCATTCGGCCGAGGGGTGTTCTTTGGTGGAGCGCATCACATCGAGGATGGCCTCACGTTTTTTGCTGTAATTCCGGCGGTTGGGTTCCATGGCTTCACCTTAATAATGAGAATCGTTATTATTTTCTCTACGCTTATTAATCTATCACACGCAGGAGGATTTGTCAACACCAAAACAGTAATAATTATTATTATTTTTTTGTAAACAAAATATAAACGCCCCGCATTGTGCGGGGCGTCCTGCTTTACCGGCGCCGGATGTTGGTCGAGATCTCCGCCAGGGCCTCGGCTGCCTCCATCTCGCAGCTGCGGGCCCGGGCCATATCGCAGAGCGTCACCATGCCGACGACGCGCCCGTCATCGATGACGGGCAGGCGGCGCACCTGATCGGAGGACATGCTCCGCACGGCGCTGCCGACCGTGTCGCCGGGAGAGGCGGTTATTATGCCGCGGGACATTATCTCTCCGACTTTGGTCGTCTTGGGGTCTGCGTCGGCGGCGACGCAGCGTGTCGCGATGTCGCGGTCGGTCACGATGCCGCGCAGGCGCATGTCGCGGTCGGTGACCGGGAGGGCGCCGACATTGTAGCGCCTGAGCAGCCGCGCTGCGGCCGCGACCGACTCGTCCTTGCTGATGGATATGACGTTTGCCGTCATTATATCGCTGATCTTCACAGCAGCTCCACCTCCTTGAGATAGAGCTATTATCGCCGCGCCGTACCGATTATATACAGTTATTCTCCGCCCGCGACCAGTTCCAGCAGCGCCGGTCCCACGGCGTCGGCAAAGAGTTCGACTGCCGTCATGGCTTCGCGCAGCGTATTGCCGTTGCTGCCGACTTCTATTATGAGAGAGCCGGTGGTGAGCTGCTGGTTATAGCGCTCCTGGCGCACGGCGAGCGGCCGCATAAGCGTAGGGTACTTCGACTCTGCGCTCTCCTGCATGAGCAGGGCGAGCTTCATGTTCTCGCGCCAGTTCGGGTGGCTCAGGCCGTTCTCGCCCGTCCCCACGAGGAGCATGATCTGCGACGAGCTCTCGTTCGGTATTTCGGCCTTGGTCTTGTATACGACATCGCCGTCGCCTATTGCGTCGCGGTGCAGGTCTATGACTATGGCGATGTCGGGGTACTGCGCGAGATAGCTCTGCACGGCTGCGCCGCTGCGGTCGTAGGAGCCGGTGTAGCTCGGGTAATCATACAGCCCGCGGTCGTGCAGCACGGTGAGCCCCTGTGCCTCGAGCGCGGCGGCCAGCACGTCGCCGACGGCGATCATGTTGTGCTCGCAGTCGGTGGTGCGCGCGTAATCCGACTCTGTGTACTCATAGCCGGGCTCCATGGTATACGACTCCGTGCCGTGGGTGTGCACGATGAGCACCTGCGGCCCATCGGCGGGCAGTTCGAGCGAGAGTCCCTCGGACATGAGCGCGGCTGGATCGATCTCAAATGAAGTGGCGTTGTCGATGTCGAGGTCGCTGTATATAGTTGCCTCGCGTATCTCGGGCGTCTCCTCGGGAACGGGAGACGGGGAGGGGAGCACGTCCCTCTCCGTGATAGTCAGCGCCGCGGTATAGAGCGGCTCTGTGTCGGGCGAGGGCTCGGGCGGGGGAGTGCCGACCTCGTTCTCCAGACTGACGGAGACGAGCCTGCCGCTCGTTATGGCCTCCTCCAGCCAGTCCGCCGCTCCGTCGAAAGCCCCGGCGGCCAGCGCCAGCTGCGCGCATGCGGCGAACAGCACGGCCGCAAGCAGTCCTTTTTTCACAACGCGGCCTCCTTTCACTGATGTATCACGAAATAATATGCCGTGCCGCCCTGAGATATGCGGGCTTGCATTTTATGCCCGGTATGTGATAAAATGCCGCTTGAAATTTCGGATCACGGAGGTAAGGCATGATGAAAACTGTTTACAAGCCGCGCGGGGTGTGCTCCCGCCAGATGGAGATAGAGACTGAAAACGGCATAATCAAGAGCGTGAATATAATAGGTGGGTGCAGCGGGAACCTCCAGGGAATCTCGCGCCTGGTTGAGGGGATGACCGTCGACGAGGCTATCAAGCGCATGCGCGGTATACGCTGCGGGTTCAAAAGCACGTCATGCCCGGATCAGCTCGCCATCGCTCTTGAGTCTGTAAAAAAAGAGGCTGAGTAAACGCAGATTCGATTTACATAACACATCAAAACGGTTTACGATACATATTATGTGCTGTGTCGGGCCCTGTCGAAGTCGGTATACATAACACTTTTTGGCAAACTGCACATACAAAATATACTATGCAAAAACCGTCGAATTTGAGAAAACACACTATATATTGTGCAATTGTAGAAATATTACTAACATATTAAAGGCTATTTAGTCAAAATGCTGATTGAATATAATGCGTTCAGGTGAGATAATTATAACGGTCGCAGTATCCTATAATGCGATTTGTGTTTATCAATCAACATGAGACTAGGAGCGTAATATGAGCAAAAATTTGAGGAAACTCGCCGTCATGCTCTGCGCCATCCTCTTGTGCATTGGCTCGTTTGCCGGATTTGCCCTGGCAGACGATGAGGGGACGGACGCAGATGCTGCGCCGGTCGTCCTTGTTCCCCATAATACGGTCGAACTCTCGAACAGAGAATATCCCGCTTCCGAGAGCACATCGTTCGTGACGCTCGCGGCTTCGCTTGCGGCTGTTGAGTTTGCGTCACAGGCCGAAGAGGAAGAGGCAATCATCAACGTCCCCGCGTCTGCCCCGGCCGGCCCGGGAGACGACGTCACCGTCGTTGAGTACACCGAGATCCCTGTGTATGTCAACGGAACCGACGCCGGTACCGCCATGAAGATCGGCGACAGTACATATGTCCCCGTCGGAGATTTTTTTGAGGCAATAGGTGTGGAATACACTTCCACATGGGATCAGGACAGCGGGACGGCCGTCTTCACCGGCGGCGGCGTGGAACTCTCGGCCACGGCCGGAGAGCGCTACTTTACAGCGAACGACCGCTGCTTCTACACCGGTGAGGATATCTACAACATAAACGGCACCATAGTCCTGCCGGTGCGCGAGATGGCGCTCTGCTTCGGACTGGACGTGCAGTGGGATGAGACCGACTGGACGGTCGGGATAAGCGGCACGCCCGCGGCTCTCGTGCCCGGAAGCGAGTATTACGACGAGGAAGATCTCTATTGGCTCAGCCGCATCATCTTTGCCGAGTCCGGCAACCAGTCGATAGAGGGCATGATAGCTGTCGGCAACGTCGTTCTCAACCGCGTTGAGGATCCCACCTGCCCGGACACAGTATATGATGTCATTTTCGACGACGAATACGGCGTGCAGTTCAGCGTGACCGAGACCGGCGCGATATTCCTCGAACCGTCGGAAAAAGCGGTGATCGCTGCCAAGATCGGCCTGGAGGGCCATAACCTTGTGGGTGACAGCCTCTTCTTTGTCAACCCGGACATAGGCGTGAGCAGCTGGTTCGTGAATACGAGGACTTTCGTGGCCTCGATAGGCGACCACGATTTCTATGCTTAGAGTAGAAATGTTCACAAATTTATGTTAAAATGCAGGGTATGCAGCAATGCATACCCTGTTTTCCTGCAATGGAGGTCATTCTAGGCATGAATAGGCTATTTGGATTTATGTCCGGGCGCAACGGAAACGATCAGCTGGGACTTGCGATGCTGGTCGCGGCGCTGCTTTTGAACATAATATTTCGCATGACGCGCATTTTCCTGTTTGGGATCGCGGCGATGGCTCTTCTGTTCCTGGTGATCTTCCGGATGTTCTCGCGCGATCTCGGCAAACGGCAGGAGGAAAACCGCAGATTCATGTCGCTGTGGTATGACGCAAAGCGCAGCTTCAGCGATTGGCGGCTCCGCCGTTCTCAATCGAAGGACTATAAGTTTTTCGTGTGCCCGAGCTGCCACAACCGGCTCCGCGTGCCGCGCGGCAAGGGGAAGATCCAGATAACATGCCCGAAGTGCGGACAGCGCTTTGGCGGCAAGAGCTGATATGATGGATGAGATATTGAAGGGCGGATCGGCCGAGCTCGGGCTTGAGCTGCCGGACGGCGCCGTCGCCGCATTTGAAAAGTATTATGAATTGCTGTCGAGAAAAAACGAGGTCATGAACCTCACGGCAATCAGCGGCGCTGAGGACACCGCGAGGCTGCACTTCCTTGACTGCGCCGCCCTGCTCACCATGGCGGAGCTCAAGGGGCGCGACGTCGTCGATGTCGGCACGGGCGCGGGGTTTCCCGGTGTGCCGCTGCTCATAGCGGAGCCGGGGATCAGGAGCATGACGCTGCTCGACAGCCTGGGCAAGCGCGTGGATTTCCTCAGGGAGTGCTGCGCCGCCCTTGGGCTTGACGGCAGGGCTGTTCCGGTGAACGCGAGGGCTGAGGAGTTTGCCGCGGAGAGGCGCGAGAGCTTCGACGCCGCGGTGTCGCGCGCCGTGGCTCGGCTCGACGTGCTGGTGGAGCTCTCGCTGCCGCTGGTGAAGCCGGGCGGATTTTTCGCCGCGATGAAAGGCCCCAAAGGCCGTGAGGAGCTCGACGGGGCGCGCCGCGCTATCGAGCTGCTGGGAGGCGGCAGAGCACGGGTGTGCGATTACACCGTGCCGGGCACCGACGCCGTGCACAGCGTCATCATCATCGAAAAGATCGCGCCGACGCCGAAGAAATATCCCAGAAGATACGCGCAGATCAAAAAATCTCCGCTTTGAACCACGCCGGAAAGGTCAGCCTTTCCGGCTGTTTTATGCGTTTGGGGGAAACGTGATTGACAGACAGATATAAGGCCAAGGCGGGATTTATAGCCGCATCAGCCCTGTGGGGCACGCTGTCCGTTTTTGTGAAGAACATAGAGCTCAGCTCAGCCGGAGTTGCCCTGTGCCGGGCTGTGCTGGCCGTTGTGGTGATAGGCGCGTGGCTGCTGCTCACCGGCAGGGCGGGCACTCTGCGCGGGGCTGGGCGCGAGGCGCCGCTGCTCGCCGCATCTGGCGCCGCGATGGGCATAAACTGGATACTGCTGTTTGAGGCATACAAATACACCACGGTCTCATCCGCCACGCTGAGCTACTACTTTGCGCCGGTACTGGTGACGGCGCTGTGTCCGTTCCTGTACCGCGAAAAGCTGACAAAGAGGCAGGTGTTTTGCTTTGTTATGTCAACCATTGGGCTTGCGCTGGTCGTGACTGGCGGGACGGGCCTCGCGGGGGCGGGGTTGAAGGGCATATGCCTGGGTCTCGGCGCGGCTCTGTTTTACGCTGCGGTCATACTCATCAACAAGGGCCTCATACGCCTGGGAGGCATACAGCGCACGTTTTACCAGCTTCTGGCAGCGGCTGTAGTACTGACCCCATATACGCTGTTCACGGGCTCTCTGGAGCTCTCTGAGCTCGACAGCGCGGGCTGGGCCTCTCTGCTGACCGTCGGCATAGTGCACACGGGCATAGCCTGCTGCGTCTATTTCTCCGCCCTCGGAAAGATGAGCGGGCAGGAGGCGTCGGTGCTCAGCTATATAGACCCGCTGTCGGCCGTCATCGTGTCCGTCGCTGTACTGGGCGAGCCGATAAGCGCCGCGCAGGCGCTCGGCGGCGCGCTGATACTCGGTTTTGCCATGCTCAACGAGCTGCCGGCAAAAAAAGAAAAAGCCCCGTGACGGGGCTTTTCTATTTTGCGGGATAGGCTGACAGCGCGACGAGATCCTGATAGTCTCCGGAGTCAATGGCGTACCAGCGCTCGTCGCCGGCGCACTCCGTGCGCACGCGGAAACTGTCTATGGCGTAGAGCTCGAGCACGCGGCCGCTGAACGATATGCGCATTTTCAGCGCGGGGATGCTGTCCGGGGCTGCCGCGGTCTGCTCCCAGTCGGCGGAGGAGAGAAATTCGCCGAGTGCGGGGCCGGATATGACCTTCGTCACCCATGTCTCGCCGTCGCTGACCTCGGCGTACAGCTCATCATATTGGTAGGCCATGTTGGCGATTTGACGGTAGTTGGCCAGACTGAGGTCGGGCTCGGGCGGCAGCGGGTTTGTCAGCGTGGTGAACACCCAGTAGACCGCGCCGATGAAGGCGATGGCTGTGATTATACGGGCCGGGCGCTCGAACCACAGCACGCGGCGCACGCGGCAGCGGATGTCCAGCTCGCCGAACGCGAGCGGGCAGCTCATCGTGCGCTCCTGCCCGGCAAAGTCCAGCAAGGCGTGGGAATACGCCTTGCGACCGGCGGCGTCGAGATCGCACACCACGCGTTCGTCGCACGCGAGCTCTATGTCCCGGCAGAACAGCACATAACCCGCCCAGACCAGCGGATTGAACCAGTGTATCGCCAGTATAAGATAGGCGAGCGGCTTTTTGAGCTGATCGTGGGCCTCTATATGCGCGCGCTCATGCATGAGGATGAGCTGCCTGCGCCCATCGTCGAGCCCGGCGGGGAGGATGATGCGCGGCCTGAAAAAGCCCAGCACGAAAGGGGACGCGCATTCGGCGCACTCCCAGACGCCGCGCTCGCCTGTCTTGACGGCCAGAGCCGTCCGCCGCCTCAGCCGCAGGTACGACACGGCTCCGAACACGGCGACTGCGGCGCACCCGGCGAGCCACACCCAGGAGAGAGCTTCGGTGAGAGGAAAACTTGCGGCGGCCGGCGCAGTTTCCGGCTGAGTGCTCGGAGCAGATGCCGCGAACAGCTCTGCCGGGGCGGAGATGAGCTCCGCCGGGATGAGGCTCATAGAGCTGGGCAGCGCGAATGGCACGGCAAGCCGCAGCGCTGCGAACAGCCAGAACATACACACATAGCGCCGCGGCAGACCGCCGGCCAGCCTCAGGATCAGCACGCCGAGTATCACGAACGAGCCCGTGAGGCTCATCTCAAGCAGCTTGGGGAATAGATTGCTCATCGCTCTCCCTCCTCATAGGCGTCTATAATGCGCCGTATGGCCTCGGCGTCCTCGCGGCTGATAGCTTTCGCGTTGGCAAACGCGGCCACAAAGCCCGGCAGAGAGCCTCCAAAGCTGCGGCTGAGCAGCTCCACTCCCTCTTCGCGCTGAGCCTCCTCGCGGGTCACGAGCGCATGTATGATACCGCCGCGATTGGCGAGCACGCCGCGCTCTGCGAGGCGGCGGATGACGGTGTAGACCGTCGATTTTTTCCAGCCGAGCCGCTCGAACGCGAGCTTCACCAGCTCGCCGCTGCCGACCGGGGCGAACTCCCAGACTATCTGCATGAATCTCAGCTCGCTGTCGAATATTTTCGGCATGGTTTCACCGCCTTATTTTAGTTTAATCTATTAGACCTAATTTAGTCTAACACATTAGACCGACAGTGTCAAGAAAAAGACCGAACCTGGCAATTCAGGTTCGGTCTTTTTGTTACTTTGCCTGTGTGGATTCGCTTTCAGAAGGAAGCCTTTTTTTGCGGCTGAACTTACCCGCATCACGCATGTAGAACAGCCAAACCGTTAGTATTCCCAGGACAAGTGCGACGGCATATACGAGCGGCAGCTTGTCGGCAAAGAAATCGTCATACGGCAGAAGGATACGGGCGGCCATGAATATGAACAATCCATAGCACATATACAGCTGCTTGTTTGGATTTTTTGGCTTCTTCTGACGTTTAGGGGTTCTGCGCATTTTCTATCAGAGGATACCGATGATACCGTAGAGCAGCCAGCAGAGCACGGCGCCAAAGACGGACATCGACAGGCCCCAGATGATCATGCCGCGATAGAGCGGTTTGCGCTCGACAGTGTCGGGAGCGCCGCCGATGAACACAGCGCCGGTGGTGGACAGCGGGCTCATATCGGTGAGGTGGCCGGCGACGACGATGGTGACG
>CAJFRI010000070.1 GCA_904419385.1 Candidatus Heteroscillospira lomanii | reverse complement strand
CTTCATCGGCCGCAGGCACAACTTTGCCCAGGCGGAAAAGGCTGTGCAGACGGCGAGGGCGGCGGGCTTCCGCAATATCAGCATAGATCTTATCTACGGCCTGCCGAGCCAGAGCCGCAACGACTGGGCGACGACCCTGTCGCGCGCCATGGCTCTCAAGCCCGACCACATATCATGCTACGGCCTCAGGCTCGAGGAGGGCACACCGCTCTGGAGCTACAAGGACTCTGAGATAATGCCCTCGGACGACGATCAGGCCGACATGTATCTCTACGCCGTCGATACACTCGAGAAATACGGCTACCGCCAGTATGAGATATCGAACTTCTGTCTCAAAGGGCGCGAATCGCGCCATAATCTCAAGTATTGGCGGCTTCAGGACTACGCGGGTTTCGGACCCGCGGCGCACTCCTGCATCGACGGCCTGCGGTACAGCTATGTCCGTGACCTCAACGGCTATATCGAGGGCGTGACGAAGCATGAGGAGATAATCGACGAGTATGAGAAAGTCGACCGGCTCGAGCGGGCCTGTGAGTACATCATGCTCGGCATGCGCACGACGCTCGGCATAAGCGCCGAGGAGTATCACAGCGTCTACCGCAGCGATTTTGCCCCGCTGGAGGCCATGCTCGAAAAAATGCAGGAGCGCGGCTGGGCGAGGCAGCGCCGGGGCCGCTGGAGCTTTACGCCCATGGGATTTCTGGTGTCGAACCAGCTCATCGGCATCCTGCTTGACGCACAGGCGGAGTATAAGCTGCACGGCAACCCCTGGGTGCGCGAGGAATCGTCACATAACTGAAAGCGAAGGATCTTCATATGGATAAAGATAAAAACAAGACAAAGGGAGGCAGCCATGCCGCAAAAAAGCCGCGCAAGAGCGCGGATACCCCGGCTGCTGCCAGGACGCGCCGGAAGACGGAGAGCGCGCCGGCTGCTCCGCGCACGCCGCGCCGCCGCAAGAAGAGCCGCATAGGCATCATGGTGGCGGCCGCGATAATCGCGCTGCTGTTCCTCGGCACGGCCATGCTTGCAATTTACGTCGGCGACCTCGACACCATATATCCAAACGTCACGTTTGCAGGGGTCGATGTCGGCGGCATGACGATCACCGAGGCGGCGGCCGCCCTTGAGAGCGCCGGATACGGCGGGGGAGACGAGGCCGTCACCATCCATCTCCCGCTGGACGAGGATCTCACGATAGCGGCGGCCGACGCGCTGAGCGCATCAGAGCCTATAGATGCGGCGGCCGAGCTCTACGCCTACGGGCGTGACGGCGGCGCGCTGAGCAACCTCGTGACATACCTGCGCTGCCTCGTGAACGGGCACGAGCCGGAGAGCGTCTCGCAGGTCGACGCCGACTATGTCCGCGGCCGCGTGACGGAGGCCGTGCAGCAGGTGAACGCAGACCTCATGGGCTCTGGCCTTGAGATAGGCGAGACCGAGATCACCGTAATCAAAGGCGCGAGATCTATAATAGCCGACGAGACAGAGGTCTACAACATGATGATGTCCGCGCTCGAGTCCGGCAAGTTCGGCGAGCTGACTTACACTCCGCAGAACACCGGCGAGCCCAGCGATATAGACATCGACAGCATACACGACACGGTTTACACCGAACCGAAGAACGCCGAGTACGACCCTGAGACACAGTCGGCGGGTGAGGACGTCAAAGGAGTCGATTTTGATGTTGAGGCGGCCAAGGCCGCGTGGGACAGAGCCGCCGTGGGCGACAAGGTCGTCATACCGCTCATCATCACCGAGCCCGACATAACCCAGGAGGAGCTGAATGAGCGCCTGTTTTCCGACGTGCTCGCTGAGAAGAGCACGAGCTTCTACGGCAGCAGCGCCGCGCGGGTGAACAACATCGAGCTGGCCTGCGCCTCCATAGACGGCATCGTCCTCAACCCCGGAGAAGAATTCTCATACAACGATGCGCTCGGCGAGCGCACGGTCGAAGCGGGCTATCAGGCCGCCGGAGCCTACTCCGGAGGCGAGGTCGTCAGTGAGGTCGGCGGCGGAATCTGCCAGGTGTCGTCCACGCTGTACTATTGCGCGCTGTACTCCAACCTAGAGATAACTGCCCGCACCTGCCATTATTTTCCCGTCGGATATGTCCCCCTCGGGCTCGACGCCACGGTGAGCTGGGGCGGACCTGAGTTCAAGTTTGTCAACGACCGCGATTACCCGATACGCATAAGCGCTGAGACAGAGGGCACCAACTGCATAGTCCGCATCTACGGCACAGATGTCGACGGCAGCTATGTCGAGATGACGACCAATGCCTGGGTCAATTCCGACGGCAGCACGGGAGTCACGTCTTACCGCAACGTCTATACGGCCGACGGCACGCTCATAAGCAGCACCAAGGAGTCGGACAGCCGTTACCACGTCCACCAGGAGGAAGAGGAGAGCCCGAGCCCGAGTGCCGAGCCCACGCCCAGCGCTGAACCCAGCGCCGAGCCGGACACGGAACCCACAGAGGAACCGGATGCGGAGCCGTCAGAAACTCCGGCGGAGACCGAGGCGCCTGCCGAATCGGAACCGCCCGCGGAGACCGAGGAACCGGCAGAGCCGGAACCGTCTGCCGGGACTGAAGCCCCGGCGGAGAGCGAAGCCCTCTCCGACGAGGCTGCGGAGGAAGAGAGCGCACCACCCGCGCAGGATGAAGCCGCCTGAGCGGCCCGCACCGGCGCTTTGAGATAAGAAGGAGGAAGTCAAATGAGTGAGAAATTTTATATCACAACGCCTATATACTACCCGTCCGACAAGCTGCATATAGGCCATACCTACTGCACCGTGGCCACCGACGTCATGGCGCGCTACAAGCGCCTGCGCGGCTGCGACGTCATGTTCCTCACCGGCACTGACGAGCACGGGCAGAAGATCGAGGACAAGGCGAAAGAGGCCGGCGTGTCGCCCAAGGAGTTTGTCGACAACATAGTCGAAGGCCCGCGCGGCGTCAAGGACCTCTGGAAGCTGATGAACATCTCCAACGACCGCTTTATCCGCACCACAGACGACTACCATGTCTCCGCCATACAGAAGATATTCCGCAAGATGTATGAAAACGGCGATATCTACAAGGGCGTGTATAAGGGCAAATACTGCAAGCCCTGCGAGAGCTTCTGGACCGAGAGCCAGCTAGTCGACGGCAAGTGCCCCGACTGCGGCCGCGAGGTGCAGGATGCCGAGGAAGAGGCATATTTCTTCCGCCTCAGCAAATATGCCGGACGCATCCAGGATCTTCTCGAGAACACCGACTTCCTCGAGCCGCGCAGCCGAGTGCACGAGATGGTGAACAACTTCATCAAACCGGGGCTTGAGGACCTCTGCGTGTCGCGCACGAGCTTCACATGGGGCATCCCGGTCGATTTTGACCCGGGACACGTCGTCTATGTCTGGGTAGACGCCCTGTCGAACTACATCACCGCTCTCGGCTTCGACAACGACCGGTACGACGATTTCGAGAAATACTGGCCCGCCGACGTGCACTTCGTCGGCAAGGAGATAGTGCGCTTCCACTCCATCATCTGGCCGGCAATGCTGATGAGCCTCGGCCTCCCGCTGCCGAAAAAGGTGTTCGGGCACGGCTGGCTCCTGCTCGACGGCGGCAAGATGAGCAAGAGCAAGGGCAATGTCGTCGACCCGTATATCCTCGCCGAGATGTTCGGAGTCGACGCGCTGCGGTTTTTCCTGCTGCGCACATTCCCGTTCGGCTCCGACGGCAATTTCTCCAATGAGCTGCTCATCCAGACCATCAACACAGACCTCGCGAACGACCTCGGGAATCTCCTGAGCCGCACGACGGCAATGACCGAGAAATATTTCGGCGGCAGGCTGCCCGACGGCTGCCGCAGCTGCGCGGCCCCCGAGAGCTTCGACGCCGAGCTCACCGGCGTGGTCTCCGCCCTGCCGGAGAGATATGCCTCCGCCATGGAGAGCTACGCCATGCACAAGGCGCTCGACGAGGTGTTCAAAGTCATCCAGCGCGCCAACAAGTATATTGACGAGAACGCCCCGTGGGCGCTCGCAAAGGACATGGAGGCCAACGGTGCGCGCCTCGCCCACGTCCTCTACAACCTGCTCGAGACGGCGCGCATCTGCGGCGTGCTGCTCAGCCCGTTTATGCCGGAGTCCTGCGGGAAGCTGTTCGACCAGATAGGCGCCGGCGACAGCCTGCGCACCTGGGACAGCGCCGTATTCGGCTCTATGCCCGAGGGGCTAAAGGTCTCCAAGGGCGAAAACCTCTTCCCGCGCATAGACATGGAGAAAGGGCTCGCTGAGCTTGAGGCGGCCGAGGCCGCGGCGAAGAAAGCCGCCCTGCCCGACGTCGAGTTTGAGCCCCAGCTCACCGAGAACGTCGATTTCGACACCTTCTGCAAGTCGGATTTCCGCGTCGTCAAGGTCAAGGACTGCCAGCCGGTCAAGAAGTCGAATAAGCTCCTGCGCTTCACTCTCGACGACGGCACCGGCACCGACCGTCAGATCCTCTCCGGCATCGCCATGTGGTACAAGCCCGAGGAGCTCATCGGCAAGACCCTTGTCGCCATCGTCAACCTGCCCGCGCGCAAGATGATGGGCCTGGAGTCGAACGGCATGCTCCTCTCCGCCATCCACACCGAGAAGGGCGAGGAAAAGCTGAACCTGATCATGCTCAGCGACAGCATCCCGGCGGGTGCAAAGCTCTGCTGAACAACAGAATAACGAATAAAAAATCCCCGGCTCATGGCCGGGGATTTTTCATTGGACAGGGGATTTTGGGGATGATGGTTATAGTTTTCTGCCGGAACCTATCTCAAAATGATATTTTACTATTCCCAAATCCAGTTTTGTATAAAAACCTTTGCTACAAGTTGCGGTGATTTTATTGTCGGAGGACAATTCAAAGCAAAATTTCTGCTGATTCATTGCAGTCGGAGCAAGCAGAGCGGCTTCCATGCCGTTCAGAAACCACTCCGGCATGTCTGACGTATGATTGCAGACCGCCTGCAAAGATTTGTTTTTATGCGGTGTGCCCTGTGTTTCGCCATGGCCGAAAGCGATCAGGCATACCTGTTTTTCTCTCTTGCCGATGTCTGCTTTGCTTTTGCCATGAGTCATTGCCACCCAACAGCTGTTGAGTCCGAGCTCCTGTATTTTCAAGACTATTTTTTCACCGTAATATCCTAGAGTTTCATCGAGTTTCGGAGATTTTTTGCCCACAAGAGCAATATAATTTTTTACTCCGGCAAATTTGCCGTAATGCGCCATCATGGAGTCGAAACATTGCGGCTCATCATAAAAAACCTGGATATGTAATCCAGCTTCATCGTTGATTTCTTCGATCAATTCATTGAGCACGGTCCGCTGCTGTGAGTCGACCGCGATATCTTTGTACTGGCGGACGCTGTGCCGCTGCTTCATCAGTTCCAATATTTCCATTGTAAAGCGCCTCCAACTTTGCCTTTTTATTTGCCGCTTCGGTCCGGCAGTTCTTTTGAGATTTCCATGGCGAGCTGCAGAGTGAGAATCAGTTTCTCAAAGGCTTCCATTTCGGGGTCAAAATAATAGTAGTTTTTTGTTCCCTCTCTGCGTACTTTTATGATGCCGGCGTCTTTCATTATCTGCAGGTGATGTGAGACCGCCGGACGGGAAAGGTTTGTTTTCTCTGTGATCTCGCCCACCCGTACTCCCATGCAGTGTCCCATTTTCATCATTTCTAAAATGAGGTGCTGCCTTGTTTCATCACCGATAGCTGTCAATATCTTTGCCGAAGCGGAGAAGTTTTCTGCCAAAACGAGGATCTTTTCACTCAGTTCCATACATATCTCCTTTTCGTTTAAACACTTAAACCATACATAGTATAGCATATATCAATGAGTTTGTAAAGAAAAGCATCTCTCAAATGGGACAAATCCAGCCGCAGAGAAGCCGGTCCGGGAGTTCGTCATAGAGCCGGGCTGTCTGGCGGCGATAAGACCGCGGGACGGAAAAACAAAAAAACAGGGCGGTATGGCCTTTCAGCCATACCGCCCTGCGGTAATCAAATTACTTCCTTATGATGGCGCGTTTCACAACGCAGCCTGTTTTGCTTTGTGCCGTATCAGTCGTCCCAGTCGGTGCTCCACTGGATGAACTCACCGGTGACGGCGTTGATGGTGAACTCATATTCGGTGCGTCCGTCGCGCAGCTCGCCCTCGTAGACGGCGCGTCCGTCGTCGAACTCAAACTCGAAATCGGCAAAGTAGCCGCCGGAGATGCCGGCTTTCTCACGGACGAGCTCTTTGGCTCGGGACTCGCCGATGTAGTCGCCGTTGGACTGGGAATTGTTGGGGATGCTGAAGTTTTCGATGTCCTTGTCGAAGCTTCTGACATCACCGGTCAGGGCGTCGATGTCGTAGTCGTACTCAACGCCGTTGCTCCAGAACTCGACCTCATACACGCGGACGCCGTCGTCGTAGTCAAGGTCGCTGCGGACGAAGGTGGCGTCGCTCTCGTCGACTCCGGCGTGGTCAAGAGCTATCTGACGGGCCTTGGCGGAGCCGATGTAGCTGCCGGTGTTGGTGTTTCCGGAGTTGCCGGTGCTGCCGGAGAAGTCCGGGGTCTCGAGGATGACGGTGCTGGTGGAGCTGTTCCAGTCGACATCGAGGCCGAGGGCTCCGGAGATGGCGCGCAGGGGGAGGTAGGTGGTGCCGTCGATGATGAAGGGCTCAACGATATTGCCCTGCCCGTCGCGGAGTACGAGCTCGTCGCCGTTGAGGACGACGCTTATGTCGTCATACCAGAGCTCCGCGTCCTTGTAGCCGGTCGAGGCAAAGACCGGGACCGCCAGGGAGAACACGACAACGGTGAGCACCGCGCCGAGAAGGATGTCCTTTATGTTTCTTTTTTTCATGTTTGTTTCCTCCTTGTTTTGTTTCATTTGTCAGTATAATGCACGAGGCGGACGATTTATTGCGTGTTTTCAAAAAAATTTTCTGTGAGCAAAATCGCCATGCGCTGTGAATTTTACGCTACACCTCGAGGCGGTCAGGCCATTGAAAAATACAGGCGGCGGTTGTATTATTTATAAGGTATGTGCCTTGTCCGAACCGGCAGATTTTTGTAAATCCTCTTGAAGCCTGAGGCATGAAGTGATATAATCATTCCGACGGGGCGTATAAGGCATAGATTTGGCTTTTGCCGGCCAGTCGATGTGATCGCGCCTTGCGCGCGTCCCATATACATTGAGAAAGGATTTGATAACAATGAAGGTTGTAATCCCCCAGGATATCACCGATGCAGGTAAGGATTACCTGAAAGAGAAAGGCTATGAGATAGTCATCGGTACCGGCGACACCGATATCGAGGCTATGAAGAAGCAGGTCGAGGGCGCCGACGGCATCCTTGCCCGTACCGCTCCGTACCCCGCCGAGGTCCTCGCCGCCGCGAAGAACCTCAAGGTCATCGGCCGCCATGGTATCGGCGTCGACAACATCGATGTCGACTGGTGCACCGAGCACGGCGTGTACGTCACCTTTGCTCCTACCTCCAATGCCATCTCCGTCGCTGAGCACACCGTGGGTATGATGATCGCTGTCGCTCATCACTTCGCCTTCTTTGATAAGGGCATCCGCAACGGCGAGTGGGGCTTCCGCAACACCTGCAGGAGCTACGACCTGCACGGCAAGACCCTGGGCCTTGTCGGCATGGGCCGCATCGGCTCCATGGTCGCCAACATGTGCATCAACGCCTTCGGCATGAAGGTCATCGGCTATGATGCCTATCTGCCCGCCGAGCGCTTCCCCGCCGGCAGCACCAAGTGCGAGACCATGGAAGAGGTCCTCAAGAACGCCGACTTCGTCTCCCTCCATGTTCCCAGCACCCCGGAGACCCGCGGCAGCATCAACAAGACCACCATCGGCATGATGAAGCCCAGCGCTTACCTCATCAACTGCGCCCGCGGCGACGTCGTCAACATCGACGACCTGTATGAGTGCCTGAAGAACAAGGTCATTGCCGGCGCCGGCATTGATGTCTTCCCCTCCGAGCCCCCTGCAAAGGACTGCAAGCTCTTCGAGCTGGACAACATCACCATGACCCCGCACTCTGCCGCTCTGACCCAGGAGTCCATGGACCGCATGGGCCTGCATGCCGCTATGGGCATCCACGCTGTCCTCTCCGGCGAGAAGCCCGAGTGGCCTGTCAACAACCCCAAGAAGTAAGTATTTTACAGCAAAAAAAACATCCCCGTCCCGTGCGGGGATGTTTTTTTGCCCGGATACGCAAATCAAAAAGCCTCCCCGTGCGGGGAGGCTTTTTATACTGAGATCGCGGATTTATTTGGAGATCTCCTGGCCGGCGATTTGCTCATAGAACTTCGCGAGAGCGGAGTGGTCGAGCTTACCGAAACCGTGTGCGCGCAGGAACTGGAACATCTCAAATACCTGAGCGGTGAGCGGCATGGGGGAGCCGAAGCCGTGGCCGGTGTCAAGGGCGTTGGTGAGATCCTTGGTGTGCAGGTCGACGGTGAAGGTCGGGGCGTAGTCGCCGGTGATGACTTTGGGAGCGCGGCTCTCCATGATCGCGCTGCCGGCGAGGCCGCCGCGGACGGCTTCAAAGGCAATTTTCGGGTCGACGCCTGCCTGGCGGGCGAGCATGAAGCCCTCGGACATGATGGCGATATTGCCGGCGACTATGATCTGGTTGACGAGCTTGACGGTGTTGCCGGCGCCGGACTCGCCGCAGTAGACGATGTTCTTGCCCATGGCGGAGAGGATATCGCGGCACTCATCGAAGAGAGCCTTGTCGCCGCCGCACATGATGGAGAGGGTGCCGGCAACGGCGCCGGACTCACCTCCGGAGACCGGGGCGTCCATCATACGCACGCCTTTGGCGGCGCAGGCCTCGCAGATGTTGCGGCTCTCGGCGGGAGCGATGGAACTCATATCTATGACTATGGTGCCGGG
>CAJFRI010000069.1 GCA_904419385.1 Candidatus Heteroscillospira lomanii | reverse complement strand
CATCGACTGGGAGCGGCGGTTCGACCTGATGCAGCAGCACTCGGGCGAGCATATCGTCTCCGGTATAGTCCACTCGCGTTTCGGGCTGGACAACGTGGGTTTCCACATGGGAGCCGAGGTCATCACGATAGATTTCAGCGGTGTGCTCACGCTCGGGCAGCTGCGCGAGGTGGAGTACGAGGCCAACCGCGCCGTGTGGCGCGACAGCGAGACGAAGATAGAGGTGCTCAGCGGCTCCGAGCTCGCCCGGCGCAGTTACCGGAGCAAGAAAGAGCTCGAGGGCGATGTGCGCCTCGTGGAGTTTCCGGGCAGCGACGTGTGCGCCTGCTGCGGAACGCATGTGCGCCGCACGGGCGAGATAGGCTGCATAAGGCTCATCAGCTGTCAGAAGCTGCGCTCCGGCGTGCGCGTCGAGATGGTCTCGGGCGAGCGTGCATACAGGTATTTCGACTCCGTGGCTAACGCGAACCACGCCGTCTCCGTGGCGCTCTCATCGCCAGAGCGGGACACGCCCGAGGCTCTGGAGCGCCTGTTCGGCCTCAACCGCGAGCTCAAGCAGCGCGCCGCCGCGCTGGAGGACCGCCTGTTCGAGGATCTGGCCGGGCGCTGCTCCGGCAAGACGCTGATATTCGAGCCGGACCTCACGCCCGACTCGGTGCGCCGCCTGTGCGACGCCGTGATAAGGCGAACGGGCGAGCTGTGCTGCGTGTTTTCCGGCGCCGACGTCGAGGGATACAGCTATGCGCTCGGCTGCCCCGGCGGGGACATACGCGGCCTGGTGCGCGAGATGAACGCCGCCCTGAGCGGCCGCGGCGGCGGGAAAAACGGCTTTGCCCAGGGCCGGGCCGCCGCGTCGAGGGAAGAGATCACAGCATTTTTTGCAGGCAAGGACATAAAGGAGATATGACATGGACATCAAAAAACTCGCCGCCGGCATACAGGCGGAGACGGAGAAGATAATCGTCGGCAAATCCGACCGCATCAAGCTCATAATCATGGCCGTACTCGCGGACGGACATGTCCTGCTCGACGACCTGCCCGGCGTCGGCAAGACGACGATGGTGAAGGCGATATCCATCGCCCTCGGCTGCGAGTCGGGACGCATCCAGTTCGTGCCCGACATGCTGCCGAGCGACATCATCGGCATGAGGATATATAATCAGAAGACCGGCGACTTTGAGCTGCGTCAGGGCCCCGTGATGACGAACATCCTCCTCGCCGACGAGATCAACCGCGCCATCCCGCGCACCCAGTCGGCCCTGCTCGAGGCTATGGAGGAGAGGCAGATCTCCATAGACGGCGAGCGCTTTGCCCTCCCGCGGCCGTTCCTGGTCCTCGCTACACAGAACCCTGTCGAGTCGGAGAGCACCTTCCGCCTCCCGGCCGCGCAGATGGACCGCTTCCTCATCCGCCTCAGCATGGGATACCCCTCGCCGGAGGAGGAGCGCAGGATGCTGTTCACGCTCGGCGACGAGATACCATTCGGCAGCGTTAAGCCCGTCACCAACTCGGACGAGCTCATCGCGGCCCAGCACGAGGTCGCGTCCGTGCATGTGTCCGATGATGTCGCGGCCTACATAGTCGCCCTCGCCGACGCCACGCGCAGCCACCCGCAGCTCGCGATGGGCGCGTCCCCGCGCGCGACACGCGGCCTCTACCGCGCGGCCAAGGTGTGGGCGGCGATGGACGGGCGGGATTTCGTGACGCCTGACGACGTGCGCGCCCTCGCCCACCCGGTGCTGGAACACCGCGTCATGCTCGACAGCGGGGCGCGCTTTGCGGGCTACACCGCGGCCAAGGCCATAGACGACGTGCTCGCCTCGACCGAGGCGGCGCCGAGTGCGGAGAGGCTGCTGGATGAATAAGCCACGGCTGTCGTACAGCCGCTCAAGCGTGATAATCTCTCGCCCGGTGCTCGCCGTCAGCCTGCTGCTGTGTGTCATAGCGGCGTTTTTCGGCCAGACGGCGCTCGCGGCCGCGCTCATGTTCGTCTTTCTGCTTGCGCTGGCCGCGCGGGTGTGGGCGCAGCTCTCGGCGAGGCGGCTGGATTTTTCGATAAAAAGCCCGGCGGGCGGCGTGTTCCCCGGCGACGAGGTGGACTTTGAGCTCACGGCGCACAACGGCAAGTTCATGCCGCTCGTGTGGCTCGAGCTGTTCGCGCCCGTGCCGCAGAGCTCGTGCATGCTGCCGGAGGACGGGCGCAAGCCCGATGAGTGGGAGTGCCCGACGCTCGAGGAGGAGGGCGCCTCGCTCGACATAGTCGGCGAAAAGCGTTTTTCATTCATAATGTGGTACGACACCGTCTCGGCCTCCATGCGCTGGCGGGCCGAGCGGCGTGGCATATTCTCCATGAACACCTGGCGCCTGCGCACGGGCGACGGTTTCGGCCTCGCGCAGGTCGAGCTCGAACTGCCGGAGCGCGACGTGAGGGAGATCGCCGTGTACCCCAAACTCGTGGATGTCATCCCCGACATGTTCCTGCGCAATCTCTGGAACTCCGAGAGCGGCTCGCGCGGCGTCATGGAGGACCCGACCGTCATCCGCTCGACCCGCGGATATATGACCACCGACTCGCTCAAGCATATAAACTGGCGTCTCGCCGCGCGCGGGCAGCCGCTCACGGTGAATGTGTTTGAGGACATCATGCCGAAAAGTGTGCACTTCATAGTCGACGGCGACAGCTTTGCCGGCAGGACGCCTCACTCCGACGAGCTGGAGGACACGCTCAGCATCCTCGCCTCGCTCGCCGTGCGGCTCGAGAGGTCGCAGGTGCGCTGCGGCCTGAGCCTGCCGGCGGGGAAGACCAGCCCGCCGGTCAATCTCTTCGCCGCGGAGGGCGCGCAGACGGGCGACCTGCTCTGGGCGATGGCGGCATACGACCTGCCGGAGCTGCCCGCCGGCCTCGACCGGGACAGCATGACGCCGGAGTTCGACGAGCCGCCGGTCTATGACGCCGCCAACAGCGCCGGACGGTTTTACTATGTCGCATACAGCTCCGACTGCCTCGCGGAGCGCACTCTGCTGCGCGCACTCGGCGGCGGGATAACGACCGTGCTCACATATACGGAGCCGAAACCGGACGGCGAGTTTGAGACGGCGTGCCTGCGCAGGCTCAGGGAGGTGAAGGCCGATGCGTGAACAGGGCTGGTTCCCGAGCTTTGCCGTCCAGGCGGCGACGTCATGCGCTGTGTGCAGCTTCGCGTGCATCATATCCTCCTCGTCGGGCGAGGGGATAGGCTATTACCCGCTGGCACTGGTGCCGTTCGGCATGGCGGCCTACCTGCTCGACGGGCTGTTCCTGCGGCGCGAGCGCAGCCTGCGCGCCCTCGTGATATTCAGCGCCGTGCTTGCCGCGGCCATGTTCGCCTCGGTGCTTGCGTTCGGGGGAATGGGCGGAAACATCGCCGCGTGCATTTTCGCCGCGGGATTCTGCGCTCTGCTGGCCGAGCGCGCGGCGCGCGGCAGCCTGAGAGGCGCCGTCGAGATGCGCTCAGTGCTGCTCTCGATGGAGCTGTGCCTCCTGCTGCTGGTCATCCAGGTCGGCATAGGCTCGGCGGGCGGACAGCCTGCCTATGCCTATGTGCCGATAGTCGCGGGATGCGCCGTCTCGATACTCGGCGTGCTGCTCGCGCGTCTGGAGCAGAGCCCCGGAGCGCGCGGCTGGGCGCTGATAGCGCTCGCGTTTGCCGCGCTGTTTGCCCTGCTGTGGCTCCTCGTGAGCTATGCCGCCGCTCCGGCAGGCATGGGCCTCGCTGCATTGTGGAACGGTGTGACCGGCGCGATAAAATGGTTTTTTGGCCAGATATGGCGCTTTTTCCTCTTCCTCATATCACTGCTGCCGCAGACGGAGTACGAGGAGGAAGAGATGGACTTCTCCGAGCCGATCTATGCAGGCGAGGCCGAGATTGAGGAGGCGAGCCCTGTGCTTGCGGGAGTGCTTCTCGCGGTCGCGGCAGTGGCCGCGATATACGGCCTGGTCCGTCTTTTTATCTGGCTCGGCCGGGTGAAGCTCGGCGGCAAGACCGTCGCAAAAACCGCGAAAAGTGCGCGGAAAAACGCGCATTTCGGCTCCGCGCTCGCGATTTTGTTCGGTTCCTGGCGGAAATCGCTGCGCTTGAGGGCAAAAATGTGGCGTTTGCGCTCAACTCCGGAGGGATTGCTGTGCATTCTCATCAAAAAGAGCCGGTTTACGCCCTGGCACAAGCGCGTGGATGAGACGCCCCGCGCCTTCCTCGAGCGCCTGTCTGCCGCCGCCGGAGACGACGGCGAGCTGAGGTCAGACCTCGAGCGCCTCATCCCGGCGGTCGACGCCGCACTGTATTCGAAAGGCGGGCGCGGCACTGAGTTTGCCGGCGCGTCGAGAGTGCGCCGGCGCATTGCCTCGGCCGCGAGGCGGGGTTTCTTGCGCGAGAAAGCCGGGCGCCTGAGAGGGCGGCCGGACAGCTCAAAACAATAAAAAAACAGCGCATATCCGCGAGGATATGCGCTGTTTTGTTTTGCTTTTTTTACTCCTCGCCGGGCATCTTCCAGCCGTGGTGGTCGGTGTGGAGCAGATGGTGGGCCTTCTCGGAGAGGGGCTTGTCGAGATAGTCCTCATAGAGCTTGAGCACGGCGGGGTTCTCGTGCGAGAAGCGGAGCTTGCTCGTGCGGTCGATGTCGTAGAGCCGGTTGGCGCGCGGCTCGGCGAGCTCGCGGCCGTCGTGTATCGGCTGGCCGCCGCCTCCGGAGCAGCCGCCGGGGCAGGCCATGATCTCAACAAAATCGTACTCCACCTGGCCGAGCCTGATGGCCTCCATGAGTTTGCGCGCGTTGCCGAGGCCGCTGGCTATGGCGACGCGCAGGTTTATGCCGGCGATGTAGAACTGCGCCTCTTTCCAGCCGTCCATGCCGCGGACCTGGCGGAACGCGTCGGGGTCGGCGTTTTTGCCGGTGACGAGATAGTGGGCCGAGCGCAGGGCGGCCTCCATGACGCCGCCGGTCGCGCCGAAGATGACTCCGGCGCCTGTGCCTATGCCGAGCGGCTGGTCGAAAGGCTGCTCCAGCAGGGACTGCACGTCGAGATTGAACATGTTGATGAGATAGTCGACCTCGCGTGTGGTGAGGGCAAAGTCGACATCAGGGTCGCCGCAGGCGTCGTTGAGGTTGGGGATGGCGCACTCGTGCTTTTTCGCGGTGCACGGCATGATGGACACGCAGCATATCCTGTGCGGGTCGACGCCGAGCAGCTCGGCGTAATAGCTCTTGGCGACGGCGCCGAACATCTGCTGTGGGCTCTTTGCGGTGGACAGGTTGTCGACCATGTTGGGGTACTGCGATTTGATGAAGCGCACCCAGCCGGGGCAGCATGAGGTGAACATTGGCAGGCGGCTGTCCTCGCGGTGGGTGAGGCGCTCGACGAGCTCGCTCCCCTCCTCCATGATGGTGAGGTCGGCGCTGAAGTCGGTGTCGAACACATAGTCGAAGCCCATGGCCTTGAGCGCGGAGACGAGGCGCTCGGCCGTGGCGAACTCGCGGGTGAGGCCGAATGTCTCGCCCCAGGCGGCGCGGACGGCCGGCGCGACCTGGACAATGGTGATCTTGTCGGGGTCCTGAAGCGCGTCGATGACGGCGATGGTGTCGTCGCGCTCGTAGAGGGCGCCGACCGGGCAGTGCGTGACGCACTGTCCGCAGAGCGTGCAGTCGGACTGGTCGAAGGTCTTGCCGACGACCCCGACGCTGGTGTTGCCGCCTGTGCCTATGACATCCCAGATGTTCATGCTCTGGACCTTGTCGCAGACATTGATGCACCTCATGCATTTGACGCACTTGTTGTAGTTCTTGACTATGGGGAAATCGGCGTGGCAGATCGCGTGTTTGTCGAACTCACCGTACGGCGTGTAGCGCAGGTTCATCTTTGTGGAGATCTCCTGCAGCGTGCAGTTGTTGTTGCGGGGGCAGCTGGGGCAGCGCGCGTCGTGCTGCGACATGATGTAGCGCAGGTTTATGCGGCGCACGTTCATGACGCGCTTGCTGTGCGTATGCACGACCATGCCGTCGGTGACGGGGGTGTTGCACGAGGCGGCGAGGCGGGACTCGCCCTCGATCTCAACGAGGCACATGCGGCAGGCGCCGATCTCGTTTATGTCCTTGAGGTAGCAGAGCGTGGGTATGTTTATGCCGTTTGCGCGGGCGGCCTCGAGGATGGTCGTGCCCTCCTGAGTGTATATCTCCCTGTTGTTTATAGTAAGTTTTACCATTGCCTTTTCCTCTCTCCGCGGAATTTTCCAAATCCATACTGGTCGCAGCGCATGCACCTGCTGCACTCCTGCTGCGCCTCCTCATAGGTCATCGGGTTCTCCATGAGGAAGAAGTCGCCCTTGCGGTCGGCCACCTCGCGCTCCGTCATCTCAACGCGCCCGCAGGCGGGCTTGATGGAGTAGGGAGCGGGCGGGATGTCGACGTCGACGGTTATGCTGTGCTCAAAGCCGAGGTAGGCGTCGATGTTGTTCGCGGCGATCTTGCCGGCCTCTATGGCGCGGATGACAGTCGCGGGGCGGGTGACGGCGTCGCCGCCGGCGAAGAGTCCCGGCATGCCGGGCACGCTCGTTCCCGGCTCGGCGACGAGGGCCTCGCGCCTGAGCGGCACTCCGCTCTCGCCGAAATAGGCCGAGTCGATGGCCTGGCCTATGGCGGCGATGATATAGTCGCACTCTATGCGCTCTGGCTGCTTGTCGGAGGGGCGCGGGGCGGGACGCCCATGGCTCAGCTCGCCGATTATCTGCGGCTGCACCCAGAGGGCGGTGACGTTGTCATCCTCATCGTATTCGACCTTGAGCGGGGAGCGGAGCGTGAGCAGTTCGCAGCCCTCGGCAATGGCCCCGTCGACCTCCTCGGGCATGGCGGTCATGTCCTGACGGCGGCGGCGGTAGACGCACTTGACGCTCTGTGCGCCGAGGCGGAGAGAGGTGCGCGTCGCATCCATGGCGACGTTGCCGCCGCCGACGATGATGACTTTTTTGCCGGTGAAATCCAGATGCTGGCCGTCGCCCACGGCGTGCAGCATCTCGACGGCGGACATTACGCCGCGCTTGTCGTCGCCATCTATGCCGAGCCTGCGGCCGGCATGGGCGCCTATGGCGAGGTAAACGGCGTCGAACTTGCTGCGTATCTCGTCGAGGGTGAGGTCGGTGCCTATGGAGGCGTGTTCGACTTTGACGCCGAGCGAGAGGATGACGTCGACGTCGTAGTCGAGGTACGAGTCGGGCAGGCGGTAGCAGGGGATGCCGTAGCGCAGCATGCCGCCGAGCTGCTTGTTCTTTTCAAATATGGTGACGGAGTGGCCCATGAGCGAGAGGAAGTAGGCCGCGGTGAGGCCGGTGGGGCCGCCGCCGATGACGGCGACAGTCTTGCCGGTGGACTCGGCGGGCTTGGGCGGCGGGACTATTCCCGCGTTGTCTATCGCAAAGCGCTTGAGGCCGCGGATGTTGACGGAGTCGTCGTCGACTATCTTGCGGCGGCAGTGCGTCTCGCAGGGGTGCTCGCAGATGAGGCTGCACACGGAGGGGAAGGGGTTGTCCTTCCTGATGACGCGGATGGCGTCGGCATAGCGGCCGGCTTTGACGAGGGCAATGTAGCCCGGGATGTCGACATGGGCGGGGCAGCCGGAGCTGCACGGAATGGGCATGAACTGGGCGAGGCACTGGCCGGTGCGGATATGGGCCTCATAGTCCTCGCGGAAGCCGCGCAGGCCTGTGAGCACCATGTTGGCCGCCTCGATGCCTATGGCGCAGTCGGCTGAGTCGGCAATGGCGGCGGCGTTGCGCTCAAGATTGGTGAGATCGAACTCCGTGCCCTTACCGGCAAGGATCTTGTCGATGATCTGCTTGAGCTTGCCGAGGCCTATACGGCACGGCGTACACTTGCCGCAGCTCTGCGAGTGGCAGAGATTGACGAAAGCCGACGCGAGGTCGACTGGACAGGTGCCCTGAGGCGAGGCGTTCAGCCGCCGGTAAAACTCGACATACAGGCTGTTCACCGCCTTTTGGGCTGGTGTTTCCTTGACTATGGTAAGTTTCTGCAATGCCATGACACTCCTTTTCCTGCCGGCGCAATGCCGGCCTGTTGCTGATGAGATATTGCGAATACTTATACCTTTGCGGAGCGGAGGCGGCTGGCGTGACCTGCCGGGACCGGCTCCCTCTGCTGCCGGCCGCTCTGCGCGGCGGACAGTCAAAACTTCTGACTATATTATGAATCTTGTACTCTGAAAAAGCAATAGATATTTGAGCTCGACGGAAAAAGTCTATGAATTAGACAAAAAAGCGGAGCTATATTAGGAATTAATGTTTATTTGATGGCATAATGTGCAAAAAAACAGTGCTGTACAGATAAATGATTGACAAAACAGAAAAAATCATGTCAAAACACATAAGAAAATATGCAGAGATTTGCCATATATCACAATTTTGTGCCGGTGAGACCGGTTTGTTGACAAAGACGGCAAATGGTATTATGCTATGCTTACAAGTGACGGAACGGCGGGGGACAAAAAGTGCCGCCGCGCTTCCGGCACAAGATTTGAAAGGAAGATGCCATATGAAAAAATTATATCGGGCGCTTGCGCTCGTGTTCACGGCGGCCATGCTGCTGTCATTTGCCGCCTGCTCCCAGAGCGAGAGTCCAGCGAGCAGTGAGCCGCCTGTCGAGAGCAGCTCCACTCCCGCGCCTGTCGAAACGCCTGAAGTCAGCTCGGATGTGGAGGAAACGGAGGAGGACGCGGCCCCGATACGCGTGGCCGCGCTCAACGGCCCGACGGGCATGGGCATGAGCTTTCTGATGAGCGCCGACGAAAACGGCGAGACGGCCCAGGACTATGAGTTCACACTCTCCGGTGACCCGAGCGCCGTGAACGCCGCGTTTATAAACGGCGACTACGACATAGCCGCCGTGCCGATAAACGTCGCCGCCGTGCTGTATCAGAAGACGGGCAACGTCAAGCTGCTGGCCGTGAACACGCTCGGTGTGCTCTACGTCCTTGAAAACGGCGACAGCATCCAGCGAATTGACGACCTCGCCGGCAGGACCGTCATGGCCACCGGGCAGGCATCCACTCCAGAGTACGTCCTCAGCTATCTGCTCGAGCAGAACGGCCTCGCCGATTCCGTCGAAGTGCAGTATCTCACCG
>CAJFRI010000068.1 GCA_904419385.1 Candidatus Heteroscillospira lomanii | reverse complement strand
GCACAAGACGTAATATCTGCATAGGAGCTTTCTGTAGGTGTATCTGTAGATTCCGTTTCTCCGCTCTTGTCCCCGCAGGCCACCAGCGAGAGGGACAGGACTGCGGCAAACATGAGTATCAGTAGTTTTTTCATTTGTTCCCTTTCCTCCTAATACGAATACATTAACCGATATTGGTTAATCTTATTATACATCGTTTTCGGTTAACATTCAAGAATGACCGCGAGAACCAGAATAGGGATAAGTCAAATACTTCTATTCTCCTGTTTCAATAATGATCGCATCTGAAAATGAACCTGGATTAAAATAATCTGGAGTAAATACCTTCGCTGTAAATGTGATTTCCTCATTGCAATATGATTCATCGAAAGCACTTAAATCTACACTTTCATTAAAACGGATTAGTTTCAAAACCGGGTCGTCATTGTACTCAATATCCCACGCATCTTCATAGCTTTCATTCTTCCATTTCAGAGTGCCTGTATATTCAAATCGGTCGAGTACAAGATAAGCTTGCGGCATTTCATAACAATACAATGTGGTGGTCATTCCGTAACCTACATTTTCCTCTACTTCTTCGATGGTATCCCCCAACTGCCCAACCACAGTTATGAGCTGATAATTCTCAATTTGCATGATATCTTCGGTGGGTAGATACACATTGATGTATGACAAGTCTCCGAGTTGAATATGGTCATCTTGAATATCCAAAACCTGTGCGGTAAAAATGATAAGTTTACCACCGTATGTTTCTTTTGCGCTCACTATATTTGATTCTGCCGCACCAAACAAGTCTTCACGGGTAACTGCTTCGGCTTGTTCTAACATCTCCTCTTTTGTCATGGAGTTTCTTCCGCCGCTGGTAGTATCTCTGCCGCCTCCGCAAGCCGCCAAGGACAGCATAAGCACCGCCGCCAGAATCAGCGGCAATATCTTTTTCATTTCAACCTTCCTTTCCGACGGCAAAACGCGTCACGACACTTTCCGCAGCTCCAGCCACTGGTCGAGGCCGTCGTTGTTGTAAGCCTCGAGGACGACGTTGCCCGCGTCGTTGAGATACGCATGGAAGTCTGCGGAGATGTAGATGGTGAGATAAAAATCCGTCGAGCCGTAGAATGCGTCGAAATACGACAGCGACATGCTCTCCGAGCCGTCGGCTTTCGTATATCTTATGTCCAGCCCGAATGGGAAGCCGCCTTCGCTGTCAAAATCGGGATTTATCCAGGTCGTGAGCGTGTAGGCCGAACCCTCGGCCGCGTCGAAATACGTCACCGTGTCGTCTGCCCCCTCGCTCACGGCCACGACCTCGAACTCGCCGCAGAACGGCAGATAACCGTCGACGAAGTCCTGATACGCCTCGGCGGCGGACTTGTAGTATATCGTGTCGCTGCCGGCATAGAGCTCATCGAGCAGCACGGCCGCGCGGTCGGGGAACACCTGGTTGTAGACGCCGACTTCCGGCTCCTCGAGCGAGAGGCACTCATAGAGTTCCTGCATGATGCCGCCCTCGCGCTGCAGCTCGGCGAGTATCTCGGGGCAGTCCTTGTAGTCGCCGAGCTGTCCGAGCGTGTTTATCGCGCCGGTGAAGTCCTCGCTGTCCAGCAGGCTGAGCATGGTTTGATATTCCGTCTCCGTGAACCACGCCTGTATGGACTCGGCCTGCGCGGCGCTGTCCTTGTAATCGCCGAGCTCTTCAAATATCCCGAGCGCCTCCCTGTAATAAACTGCAGCTATCGTATCCTCTGACGAGAGGTCCAGCTCTTCAAAGATATCCAGCGGCTCCCGGCTGCCGGTCTCGGCGCACTCGACGAGATAGCAGGCCTTGCTGTACCACACGTTGTCGATCTGCGCGGCGCTGTCCTTGTAGTCGCCGAGCGCGGCAAAAGCGGCGGCCGCGTCGTCGTAGCTGTGGCTCTCCATGAGGGCGACGGCCTCGTCGTATGCGGCGCTGTTTTTCATACCGTTCGAGATGAACACGCCCGCCACGACGGCGATGATGAGCAGCGGCACGGCGACAACGGCGATCTTTTTCGCCTTTTTCGCCCGCGCCTCGGCGGCCGCCCTGTTCTCGGCGGCTTTTTTCTGCTCGGCGGCGAGGCGCTCGTCGCACGCCGCCCGCAGCGCGTCCATATCCGGCTCGGACACGGCGGCGCGCTCCTTGCCGCAGCGGCGGCACTTATCTTCGCCGAGCCTGTTCAGCTCGCCGCAGGGGCAGCGCCAGAGCCCTCTCTCCTCCGCGTAGGCAAAGCGGCAGTCGAAACCGTGTTCAATGCGGAACTGCTTCGTCAGCTCCCCTGCGCCGAGCGCGTCCTCCAGCGGCACAGGCTCGCCCAGCGGCTCCCAGGGCTGCCCCGAGGCCGTCCACACTCCGCCGCCTTCAAACACGACCTCGAGCACCTCGGCGCCGAAAGAGCGCGCCGAGTCGTCCGGTAGCTTCACCGGCACTTTCTGTCCGAACTCATCGTCGCGCTGCACTCTCAGGTCGAGATACTGCTGCTCGACTGCGCCGCCGAGCGGCGCGCCTTTCACGTCGCGCGGAGTCACGGCCGCCTTGACCGCGATTATCACCTCGTCCGATATGCTGTGCAGCTTGATCTGTGCGATAGTCTTGCCTGTCTGATTGTCTTTGAGCAGGGCGCCCGCCGCGATGACGACAGGTGCGCCCTCGGCGTAAATATCTGCCGGAAGGGCAAAAAGCCTCGAATATCTCTCACTCATGTTTATCCTCCTTATCGTGCCGGCCGCCCCGGCTCAAATTCGTGCCAGCCGGCGCGCATTTTGCGCGCCGGCTGCTTTTTGTGTCCCTGCCGTATCAGTCGAGCAGGAAATATGCGTACTCGTAGGTGTACTCCGTGACGTCTGTCTCGGGCTCTGTTCCGGCAACAGTTCTCACACTGGTCTCCTTTGCCACGTCGCCGTACTCGTTGTACTCGTATTCGTAATCAAGCTCAATATTTATTTCGCCGTCGGCGTAGGTGCGCCGCACATGGCCTGTCTCGTTGCCGTCCGAGTCGTAGCTGTAGGTGACATCGTAACTCAGTTCGCCGTCGAAAGTTCCCGCCTCATACGTCAGGTTGCCGTCGGAACCGTATTCGTAGGTATACATCCTTTGATACATCTCGCTGTCCTCAGCAATACTGGCGAGGGTGCCGTCGTCGTTGTATGTGTAGGTCTTGGTCCAGCCGAGGTTCGGGTTCGGATGCGTATACGTCTCCGTGACGAGCCGTCCCTCCTCGTCGTATGTGTAACCCCACGAGTGCTGGCCGTCGGCGTTCTCCATGATATAAGCTATCAGCCTGCCGTCGTTATCGCCGTAGAGATAGCTGTGCGTCTCCGTGTCGCCGTTGCCGTTGGTGCGTACCTCTTCTATGAGGTTGCCGTTTTCGTCATAGGCGTACTCACAGGTGATGGTGTAGTAGTAGCCGTCGCCGCTGACCTCGGTCTCCTCATATACTAGCAGCTCGCCGTCGTACTCATAGGCCGTGTGCTCGGCGTAGCCGTCGTAGGGGGCGTAGTCCTCCTCGATGAGGCGGCCCATATCGTCGTAGACATAGGTGTGCGTGCCGGGGTCGTCCTCGTCGCCGTCGGTCACCCAGACCTCGCTGGTCGGGAGGGCGGCGATGCTGTAGCCCATGTCCGCCGCGGCCTCGGGGTTCCTGTCCTCCAGCGCGGCGAACAGCTCGTATGCCGACTTCATGTCCCCCTGCGCGACGGTATCGTTGATGGTGTTCATCAGCCAGCCGTCGTTCATGAGGTCGATGTCCCACACGACCTCGGTCTCTTCTCCGCCGGTCTCTCCGCCGCCGGAGAGGAACTGCTCGTCGGGCACGTTGTCGGTGAGCTTGACCATGAAATACTCGAAATCGACATCGCCGTCGTCATCATATTCGCACACGGCATAGACATCGCCAAGCAAGTGGTAGAACGCCCCGTCACTTATAGATGAAGAATATGTACAAGTAAATTTACCGTCTTTAATGCCCCAGCTGCCTGTTTCACCATACTGTTCGTTGACCTGATACTCTCCATTGGAGAAGTATGTGATTTCCGTGCCATCCATATGATATCCGTCGCGGAAATATGTCTCTACGACAAGCCAGTCCTCACCGGATACCAGAGCGATTATCTCGCTTCCTGTCAGGCGGTCGTATTCGCCGTCCTCAATATGATCTTCCAGTTCGAACATCCACGGATCTTCAACCAGTTCGTCATAGGCGGCCTCATATTCACCTGCATCCAGCAGTTCAATGCCTCTCTGCACGCTGTTCCACTCCGCCGCTTCAGACAACGCCTCATATATTGTAGTGCCTATGAAAAACAGCACTATTGCCGCGGCTATGCCGCCGAAGATGATGCCGATTTTCTTGCGCTTTTTGCGCTTGGCCGTGGTAACGCGCTCGTCGCTCGCCGTCTTGAGCGAGGCGAGGTCGACCGGCTCGGCGAGCTTCGCGGCGGCCACGCTGCACACGTGGCAGGTATTCTCATCCTCGTGGTTGAGCGCGCCGCAGGTGCAGCGCCAGAGGTCGCGGTCGCGCGCGAAAGCCACGCGGCTGCGCTCGCCGTATTTCATGCGGAACTGTTTCATGAGCTCCGCGTCGCCGCGGCAGATCTGTTCCACGGTGTCCGACGGTTTGAGCGGCGACCACGGCTCCGTCGTGCCCTGCCACTTTGTGTTGTCCTCGAATATGACCTCGGTGAGCTCGGCGGAAAAGCCGCGCGTCGACGCGTCGGGCATCACGACGGGCTCTTTCTGGCCGAACTCGCCGTCGCGCCGCGCGCTCAGGTCGAGATACTGGTGGGTGACCTCGCCGCCCAGCGCCTCGCCCGCCGTGTCAACCGGGCGGATGACCACCGTGGCGGCCTTTATCTTCTTGTCCGCAATGCTGCGCAGCTTGAGCTGCGCGAGCACCCTGCCTGTCTGGTTGTCCTTGAGCAGGGCTCCCGCCGCGATGACGGCGGGAGCTCCCTTCGCATAGAGCTCGTCAGGCAGGGCGAAAAGCCTTGAATATCTCTCGCTCATCGCCCGCACCCTCCTATCAAAGCTCGGGCAGGTCGTCGGAGGCGCTGCCGCCGCTTATGACGGAGCCGCCGCTCATCTTGTGCACATCGTCGACGAGCTGGCCGAACGCGTACAGCGGCCACGACGAGATGAGGCACAGCAGTCCCAGTATGCCGAGCGTGAGGATGAGCATTCCGTTGAACACATCAAACATGGTTACCAGCTCGATGAGCACGCCGATGCAGAAGCACACTATTCCTATGGCGCCGCAGATCTTGGCAAGCGTTCTCAGCTTGCCGCCTATATTTGTGTACAGTTTTTCCATTGTTCTACACTCCTTTATTTTCAGCCTCTCGGCTTATTTGACTATCTCATACATGCGGAGCATGGTTATCATGCTCTGCTCGCGGGTGTAAGTCCCGCTCGGGTCGAAGGTGTTGCTGCCGACGCCGCCCATCACGCCGCTGGCCTGCATCTGGCCGACGGCGTCCTTCGCCCAGCCGGAGATGCTGCCGTTGTCCGCAAACGACGGTGCGCTCGCGGCGAGCGGTTTGCCGATGGAATCCGCCAGGCGCGACAGCAGCGCCGCCGCCTGCTCGCGCGTGAGCGGGCTGTCCGGCTCGAACCTGCCCTCGCCCATGCCGTTGACTATGCCGAGCCCCGCCATCTTCTGCACGTTCACGTCGGTTGTGTCGGTGAACTCGGCGCGCTCGGTTATCTCCTCGCCCGTGACGGTCTCGTACAGCCCGACCGCCAGCGCGCAGAACTCGGCGCGTGTCGCCGCCTGGGTGTACTCGCCGCGGAGATTTTCGGGCACTATACCGGCCTCAACGGCGCGCTCCACCTCCGCCTGCGCCCAGGATGAGGGCTCGTTCTGAGCCGGAAGCTCGGGCTCGTCGGGCTCAGCGGCAGGAGAACCGTTCGGCTCGAGTATATAAAACCTGCCGTCACTGCTGTGTTTTGCGATGACCTGATCGCCGTCGAACTCCCACATAAAGCTCCACTCAAAGGGGACGATTGTGTTGCCGTCCACATCTATGAGTCCCCACATGCCGTCCTTGCGCGCAGGTGCAACGCCGTTTGAGAAATCATAAAGTTTGTCGTAGACAAACGGTATGACGAGGTTGCCGTCTGTGTCAACGGCGCCGAAGAATCCACCGGCGACGACCGGTATGCGCCCGCTGTCATACACACCGGCCATATTCTTGGTGCCCCCGCTGTAGCTCAGGCCGGGGATAGTCTTCATCTCCCAGCCGGTGTCAATGATGTAGACGCTGTCGCCGTTTTCGTCAACAGGCCCGCTCAGAAAAGCGTGACCGTCGCGGAAAGTCCTGACCTCATTGTAGCCATAGACCTGGACCTTGCCGCCGCCGACGCTGTCGACCCATATCTTGGGGCACTCGAAAACACGGTTGCCGGACTTGTCGATATAACCAGTCCAGTTGTCGGAGGTCGTGACCCAGGCATAGCCGTCTCCGAAATTACCCGCATTTTTCAGATCACAAGGTATCACCGTCTCACCGGAGGTGTTTATGTAGCCCCAACTGTCGCCTATCTTCACGGCAGCATAGCCGTCGCTGAAGTCCTCGGCCACATCGAACTGTCCCTTGATGACCTCGTTGCCGTATTTGTCGATATATCCCCATTTCTCTATGCCGGTGTAGGGATCGAACATCAGCTTTTTGCAGAGCCCGTCGTTGAACGTCTCACCGAGGTCTACGCTCGCGTCGTACTGCCATGTCATGTTGCCGTCGAGATCGAACAGGTAATAAGGTATGTCTTTCTGCGAAGACACATTCCATATTCCGCCGGTGTTGGTATAGCCGTAGAACACGCCGTCGCCCATATACACTATCGAGTATGGTACGTTTATGCCTATCGGCGTCACGGACACGGTGATCCCGTTTTCGGAATAGCTGCTCGGCGGCGCGGCCAACGCCTGCGTCGGCATCAGTGAAAACACCATTACGAAAACAAGCAGCAGCGACAAAGCCATTGATACTCTTTTTTTCATCTCAAGCCCTCCTTAAAATATACAAATGGCATAGTTAGCCATATATACTCTAAACTCTGAAAAAGCCTCAGTCAATTAACTGGCTGCATAGTGTCCCAGCCCCGTCCGGCGCGCAGCGGCTTTAAAAAAATTTAATATTGCGCCGCCTTTTTTCTTAATCAGTATGTGGTATAAGATAAGTGTACAGGATTTGACTGAAACAGCGAAACGATGTAGAATCTACATAACGAGGTGTATTGTATGATCCGACTTCTCGTAGGTGCCGGACTGGCAGCCGCCGCAGCGACTTATATGATAGCGCCCGAAAAAGCGCCGGATTCCGCGCGCCGCGAGCTCTGCGGCCGCAGCTGGGCCCACCGGGGGCTGCACGATATATCAAAAGGCATACCCGAAAACTCCATGGCCGCGTTCCGCGCCGCCCGCGACAACGGCTTCGGCATCGAGCTCGACCTGCAGCTCACCGCCGACGGGCAGGTCGTCGTCTTTCACGACTCGAACCTCGAGCGCATGTGCGGCGTCGACGCCGAACTCGGCAGCATGACATACGGCGAGCTCCTGACTTTCCGTCTCGCCGGCACGGACGAGCGCATCCCCCTCTTTTCCGACGTGATCGCGATGCTCGGCGGCCGGGTGCCGCTGCTCGTCGAGATAAAACCGAGCCGCCGGCGCTCCGAGCTGTGCTCCGCGGCGCTCGCCCTCATGCGCACATACCCGGGCGAGCTCTGTGTCGAGAGTTTCGACCCGTTCACTGTCGCATGGTTCCGCCGCAACGCGCCCGACATAATCCGCGGCCAGCTCGCCATGAAGTCATACCGCAACGATCTGCAGCTCCGCGGCGTGAGCGCAGCGATAAGCTTCGTCCTGTCGCACGGTGTGACGAACTTCCTCTCGAGGCCGCACTTCATCGCCCACAAGCTCGAGAAAAAGACCCTGGCACTGCGCCTTGCCGAGCGCATGGGCGCCATGCGCTTTGCCTGGACCTCGCGCACCCCCGGTCCCGAGGATCAAAACGACTGCGTCATTTTCGAGGGCTACCTCCCGAAGCCCAGATACTGACGCATATAACGAAAAAAGAGCGCCCTCCTGCGGGCGCTCTTTTTATTTTATGTAAACTATATTATGTCTACTACAATCCCTCTGCGATCTCCTTGACCGACGGAAAGACGAGATCGGGCTGCACAGGGGAAGAAGCTATGTCCCGCTCGGTGCTCTCGCCTGAGAGCACACATATCCCAAGCGCTCCGGCGTTTTTGGCGACGGCTATGTCCGTATACAGCCTGTCGCCCACGCAGGCGATCGCGCTGTTGGGCACGCCTGTCATTTTTGAGATTATGTCAACCATATTGCGGTTCGGCTTCCCGATATATACAGGCTCCGCGCCGCTCGCGGCGGAGAGCATGGCGCAAATGCTGCCGCAGTCGGGCAGCGCCTCTCCGCCGGGCATAGGGCACACCCAGTCCGGGTTTGCGGCGATGAACTTCGCCCCGCGCCTCAGGAAGTGGACGGCCCGCGCGGCTTTCCGGTAATCGAGCTCCGTGTCGAACCCCGCGACGACCACGTCCGCGTCCTCGTCCGTGAGGCGCACTCCGGCCTCAGAGAGCTCGCGGGCAAAGGCGCGAGTGCCGACAAGGAAAACGCCCTCGCCGGCGTGGCGCTCGTTGAGATACATGGCCGTCGCCATGCCGGAGGTGAACACGTCGCCCTCGCCGCACGGGAATCCAAGCCCGCGCAGCCTGTCGATATAATCGCTCCCGGCTCGGGAGGAGTTGTTCGTGAGATACATGTATCTGCGGTGTGTCGCCGCTATCCTGTGCACGAAATCTATGGCGCCGTCGATCACCTCGTCCCCGAGGTAGAGCGTGCCGTCCATGTCGAGCAGGAAGAGCTCTATATTCTCAAGCATCGGCGCCATCCTCCGTCACATCCTCCGCCTCGAGTGTCATCAGCGCCTCGCGGCCCGGCGCCTCGGCCATGCGGGCGAGGCGGTTTGCCTGGCGGGACACGCAGTCCTCAAAATAGTTGCGCACGTCGCGCCCGTTGCCGAAGTTCTCACCGCGCTCGGCGTACATGCGCTCAAAGCTCTCCGCCGCGCGGCTCTCTGCCTCGGGCGAGAGGACGTATCCGCCCTTTTTGCAGCGCATTTTGAATATCTCCATCAGCTCCCCGGCGCTGTAGTCCGGGAAAAAGATGTATTTGTTGAACCGCGACTCGAGTCCCGGGTTCGAGTTGATGAACCTTT
>CAJFRI010000067.1:9317-11484 GCA_904419385.1 Candidatus Heteroscillospira lomanii | reverse complement strand
CTTGGTTAAGGAATAGGACAACTGAACATTGAAAAGCCGGAAAAGCCCGGAATACCAAGGAAAATCGGCGCTCAAAGGAGTTTAGTACGGCCTCAAGGCCGCCCGCCGCGCTCCGCAGTTCAGCAAGCGCTAAAATCAATTGAAATGTGCCCAAAGCCGCGGAAAAACAGCTTTGTGCGCAGAGATTTGCAATTAAAACTGGACAAATATGCAGAACAGGGATACCATTTATATGGCATCCCTGTTTTTATGCAATACTGTACTCAAAAGAGCAGCGCGGGGTGCTGATCGACGGCCTTGAAGAACGGCACTCCTAAGTGGACGTAGAAAGCCAGATAGAAGATGATATCTCTGGGGGCGCGGATGTCGTTGAGCTGGGAGCCTATGTATTCCAGAACCAGGTCGCGGGCGACCAGCGCATCCCAGCACAAGTTGGCCAGGCGTTCTATCCGCCTGGAAACTGTTTTTACAGACGGTGAGATTCCGTACCGGTTTTTCACAAGTTTGGCAGTCTCCGGGTAGACATCGTCGGTAACGCGGATGTCGTCCATCGGTATTTTTTGGACGAACATGAGATCGATGGCGATGTCCACAGCATACGCCAAAGGGCGGATATCAGCTCCGGCGGCACCAATGATCGAGCGGATCACGGCTTCTGTTTTAGTCATATAGAACCACCTTTTTTCAAAAGATGATTCCATGATAAAGAGAGCGTCGGGAATTCGACGTTGTGCGACTTAATGCGACAAAATATCCATTATTTCCCTTTGACGCCGGCCGATCTTTCCGGCGACCATCTATTGAAGAGCATGTCCGGCCCGGTCATTGACAGAACACATGTGCAAAATACACATTATTATATTTTATATATGTAACGAGCTTGCGGATTCGTTGCATTGGTCATACTTTTTTCAAAAATTTACCAAAAAATGCCTATTTTCGACAATTTGTATTTAAAAAGGCAAAATCGCCTTTTTAATCCATTAATATTCCGGTGAAATAACGCTAGTATATTTAAAAAGGATAATACCGCTCAACAGCTTTTATTGTTCTTGGGAGTATGCTAGAATGGAATTGGATTACATCGAAATAGGGCGAAATATCAGGCATTACCGCCTGATGAGGAACATCAAGCAAAAAGAACTGGCGGAGATGATCCAGGTCTCAGACCAGCATATAAGCCATATAGAGAACGGCTATACAAAGCTGAGCCTTATTACGCTCGTATCGATAGCCAATGCGCTGAAAGTAGACTGCAATACTTTGTTGGGCGATACAATACAGGGCGCGCGTGAGTCGGTGCTGCAAAAGAAGCTGATGTCTATAATCGGCGAGCTCGATATCAAGAAGCTGGGGCTGGCTGTTGAGTTCTGCGACATGCTGGCAAAATATGACTTGGAACCGTGACAAAAGAGGTGTGGCGATTGGCTTTTCAGGAAGATGAATTTTTCGGGTCACTGTATAAGGACAACTATGATCTGATGATAAAGATCTCGTTTCGCCTCACCGGAGACATTGAACTGGCACAGGATCTGACTCAGGAGACGTTCGCGCTGGCGCTGTTCAACATGAGGAAGCTGCGCGGGCATGAAAATCCGGCGGGATGGCTGGTCATAACGCTCAGGAACATGATAAACAACGAGCGCCGGCGCAGTATATTCCGCCGGCATATTTCATTGGAGGAACTACCCATCGAGCCGGGTACATACGACGACATATCGATAGAAGAACTGCTTCCGGGCAAACTGTCGGATGAGGACAAGGAGATATTGCGGCTGCGGTTTGAGAAACGCCTGGATTATAAGGAGATCGCCGCGCTGCTCGGGATAACCGAGTCCGGCTGCCGCAGCCGACTATCCAGAGCGCTCGCCCATTGCAGGGAACTGATGAAGTGAGCGCGAAAAAGATGTCGAAAAATGTCGAAAATTTTGTTTTCACGCAACAAAACACATCCCTGGATACATATAGATGACAGGGGAGGAAAGGAGGTATTATGGATTCTCCTGAAATGCGCAAGAGACAGAAAGCAGAATACGAGCACGCTGATATATCCAGTGAAAAGCTGGATGCAATGTCGCAGCCGGAGCTGACGGAACTCTTGGACGCTGCACTCGAGTCCATGACTGACGAGACCTATGATGCTGAGATCATAAACGCATATCTTGAG
>CAJFRI010000067.1:0-9292 GCA_904419385.1 Candidatus Heteroscillospira lomanii | reverse complement strand
TCCAGGATACCCGAGTATAAGAGCGCGGACGAGGCGTTTGATGACTTTCAGCTGAGGGCGAAAGCGGCGCTGGCTGAGACGGACGGGCAGGATCGCGGCCCGTCAGGGGGAACACGTCGTATACGTCAGAGGCGTTTTGCAAAAACGGCTCTGGTGGCGGCGGTGCTCATATCCTGCCTTTTCTGCGGCATGATTGCCGTCCAGGCGATGGGCGTCGATGTGTTCGGCGCCGTGGCGCGCTGGACGGAGAGCATTTTCAGCTATAACAGTGAGATCGACGGCGCAGCCAATACCCCCTCGGAATCTCCGGAGCTGCGGGAAGACGAAGAAGATATTCCAGAGGAATACCGTGACATCTATCCGCTGCTCGAGGAGCGCGGTCAAGCGCGCTATGTGTTGGACGTGCCGGATGGTTTTGAACTGACTGATGCTTTACTCGTTGTACAAAAGAGTAGCGGAGATATCGCGTTTGAGGTTTCTTATCTGAAAGAGCATGAATATCTCAGTTATTCTATTAGTCAAAACGGATATGAACCGGTACTCATCTATGAAAAAAGCGCAGAGCCGGTTGAGATATATGAACATAATGGTGTCAGCCATTATGTATTTGACAACAATAATTCAACCGTAGCAGTTTGGTCGATAGATGATTTGGAGTATAGGATTTCTTCAGATTCGGATTCAATAGACATGAAAGAGATAATTGATGCATTTTATGAGGAGTAAAGTATGACGAGGAAACGCATTGCCGCACTTTTTACAGCAGTTATTTTCATGTTCCTTATGTCTGTTTCCGCCATGGCGAGAGCCAGTGATCAGATTAGTGCCTATGCCATTGATGTAACACCTCTTTCGGGAGAAGTAGAGGTTTATTTCTATGTTAGCGGGACTGGAGTAAAAGATAAACTTGGCTGCGAGAGCATATATGTTTATGAAGTTGGAAATGTAATCCCTGAAGAGTCATGGGATGAATATGACTCCGGTATGGCTCGTAGAAACGGGGCGGCGTATGGCAATTCAATCTATTTCGACTCCGAAAAGGGCGTCGAGTATAAGGTCGTTGTCACCATCTTCGCCGAGGACGACGATGGCCGTGACTCCCGGAGCAAGACATTTTATGTCACAGGTGAATAACTGATACTTACTTTACGCAATAAAAAGCCGGTGAAATCGCTCTTTCATCGGCTTTTTACATAGAAAATGCCGCCGGTAACGGCGGCATTTTTTCGTTTTTGAAGTTTTCGGCGCGTTTTGCGCTCAAATCTCGCTGAGATGTTCCATGTTCTTGCGGATCCCGTCGCAGCATGCGTGGAACTCGCGCATTTCCTCATCGGTGAGCGGCAGCTCGATGACCTTCTCGACGCCGTTCGCCCCGATGAGGCAGGGCACACCGGCGAAGAGGCCGCTCTCGCCGTACTCGCCGCAGAGCTCCATGCTGGCGGGCATGATGGCCTTTTCGTCGTGGAGGATTATGCTCACCATGCGGGCGGCGGTGGTGGCGATGCCGTACTCCGTGCACTGTTTTCCGGCGTAGGTGACCCAGCCGCCGGCGATGGACTCTTTCTTGAGGGCCTCGCGGTCGAAACGGAAGCGCTCGTCGGTCTTGGCCCACTCGTCGAGCGGCACGCCGCGGAAGGATACGCACGACCAGGGCGCGAACTGCTGCGCCCCGTGCTCGCCCATCATGTAGGCGGTGATGGACTTGTGGTCTATGCCGGTCTGGCGGCTGAGCGCGGAGAGCAGGCGCGAGGTGTCGAGCCCCGTGCCTGTGCCGAACACACGGCCGCGCGGCAGGCCGAGCATGAGCGCGAGCTCGCGCGTGACGATATCGCAGGGGTTGGTGATGTTGAGCAGGACGCCGTCGAAGCCGCTGGCTTTGATCTTGCCGGCGTAGCTGCGCACGGCGGCGATGGTGAAATCCATCTCGCTGAGGCGGTCGTGCGTCTCGAGCAGCTCGATCTTGCCGGTGCTGTTCACGATGACGTCGCAGTCGCCGAGGTCGGCGAAGCCGCCCGCGGTGATCTTCACGCGGTGCGGCAGGTAGGCGACGCTGTCGGCGAGGTCCTGCCTCTCGCTCTCGAGCTTCTGCGCTTTCTGATCGACGAGGACGAGCTCGTCGGCTATGCCCTGGATGGCGAGGCTGTATGCGACATGTGCCCCGACGTGGCCGAGGCCGATTATACCGATTTTTCTGGTTTTCAAGGTCTTACATCTCCTTTGAAGGCTATGATGATTATTTTAATACTATCTACAAAAAATGCAAGGCCTTTTGTTGCAGAATGTTGAAAGACGGGCCTCAGGAGCGGCGGAGCTCCATGCTCGCGGCGACAGTGCGCAGCTCGTCGCTGCCGATGGCGCCGGCGTCGAACTGGACGCAGGCGTATGCGCCGATGCCGGTGTCGTAGCAGCATATGCCGGGGACATAGTGCTGCGGCCAGCTGGCGGCCGGGAGGGACTCGATGGGGTCCTGGTAATACACCTGGGCGGTGCAGGTCTCGGAGGTGCCCGTGCGCGAGATCTGCTCGAAGTCCTGCCAGAAATAGTGCGCGCCGACGCGGAGGCGGAAATACGCCATGTTCCTGAACTCCTCGTCGCTCACGCCGCTGCCGGAGGCGCCGAGGGCGTCCTCCTCCAGCATGTACCAGCCGATGAAACCGGCATACCCGCCGTTTTCGTCGTAGATATACACAGGCGTGAGCAGGGGGCAGCCATAGCAGAGCGTGAAAGCGTCCAGCGCACGCGCGTCTTCCGGCGGGAGCGCGGCGGTCCAGCCGTCGGGCAGATCGAGCGAGAGGGTGAACGGCTCGAAATCGAGCGCGGCGTTCACGAATTCCGCTGCGGAGTCGGGATAATTTTCCGCGCCGTCGCGGTATGCGGGGAAGCTCACTTCGACGGGGCCGCCGCGCGGAGAGGCCGCAGCCGGCTGGGTCATGCAGGCGCACAGAGCGGCGGCCGTCAGGATGAGGCAGAGCGCCGAGAACAGCGGGCGCGGCCTCCTGCGCCTGAGTATGCGCTTAATGCGGCCTTTTGTGTCGTTTTCGCTGAAGGCGAGCGGGCTGGGGGAGAGAGCGCGCTTTTTCGACGACAGCGCGAGCAGCGACTCGGCGTAACCCGCGCGCTCGTCCTCGCCGAGGGCGGCGACGGCGCTGTCGTCGCAAGCCTCCTCGATGAGGCCGGCGAGCACGCTGTGGAAAGCCCACACCCAGGGGTGGTACCAGTGCAGGCACACGGCGAGCCAGCTCAGCGCCTTGAGTATGTGGTCGCGGCGGCGTATATGCTGCCGCTCGTGGCAGACGATGTGGCGGCGCTGGGCATCGGAGAGCCCGGGGGGCAGATAGATACGCGGGCGGAGGAAACCGGCGACGCACGGCTGGACCAGCCCGTCGCATATCCACGCGTCCCCGTCCGGCACGGCGAAGCGCAGCCGCCTTTTCAGGCGCAGCCAGCTTATCACGCCGTATGCGAGCATCACGCCGACACCGCCGAGCCATATCCTCGAGAGGAGCGGGACGAGCGCCTGGAGCTGCGTCTCGGCGGGGGCGATGTTCCCGTTTTCGTCCTCGGTGTAAAACGCGGCGCGGAAGTCGAACTTGTCCGGGTCGGTCGACCACTCCTCAGGGTCGAGCGCGGGCACGCCTGCGGCGGTGACGCGGCCGAACTCGCCCCCGCCGCCGGGGATGTCGAGCGCTATCTGATAGTCGCCCCAGTAGCTGCGGGCGAAGTCGGCGGCGTGCGGCACAGCGCCGTCGATGGTTTCGGAGTTGAAGAGCGACACGGGCGCCGGTATGGCCGCCGGGACGAGCATACGCAGCATCAGGAGCCCGGCGCCGAGGGCCGCCGTCCACGCCGGGGCGCGCAGCGCCGTCAGCAGCAGGCAGAACAGCAGCAGGATGGCGCCGCCGACGACGCCGTATGCCCCGACGTCGAAATACCGCAGGAAGAGCTGTTCAACCATCACTGCGCCTCCTGCTCTCGTCGATGAGGCGGCGAAGCTCCTCGGCTTCGGCCTCGCTCAGCGGGCGGGAGCTCGTGAACGCAGCGACAAAGGCGGGCAGAGAGCCGCCGAAGCCGCTGTCGACCACATGCGCGCTCTCGCAGCGGCGCACCTCGTCGCGCCCGACGAGAGAGCTCACCGTGGAATTCTCATTTTTCAGGAAGCCCTTGTCAATGAGGCGGCGCAGCATGGTGAACGCCGTTGATTTTTTCCAGCCGAGCTCGGCAAGGGCGAGCTCGGAGAGCTTTTTCGAGCCGAGAGGCTCGTTTTGCCACACGAGCTCCATGAAACGGCGCTCGCTCTCGCACAGTCTTGTCTCCATGAGTTCTTCTCCTTTCGGTCTACAACTTTAAACCTAAATTCAGTCTACAACTCTAGACCAAAACTGTCAAGCATGCACACGTCGTCAATTTAACGATTTATGACATATATTTTTATAAAAAATCACCAATAGCAACTGTGCTGATTGTGCACAGCTCCAGAACTTAAAAAATTGCTTTGAATTCTTAAATTTTTGTGTTAATATACATATTGAATGAAAAAAGAATGTGTATTTTGATGGGCTGCCTGTTGGCAGCGTATTTTTTTGAGGTGTGTTTATGGAAAAAGAACAGGTAAGACTCTCTGAAAACAAGATGGGCATCGTGCCCGTAAACAAGCTGCTGGTATCCATGGCCTGGCCTATGATACTGTCCATGCTGGTGCAGGCCATGTACAACGTGGTCGACAGCATATTCGTCAGCCGCCTGTCGGAAAACGCGCTCACAGCCGTGTCGCTCGCGTTCCCGATACAGATAATCCTCATCGCGATGGGCACAGGCGCCGGCGTCGGTATGAACGCCATACTCTCTCGCGCGCTCGGCGAGAAGGACCAGAAAACCGTCAACCGCGTGGCCGAGACCGGCGTGTTCCTCGCACTGGCGAGCTTTGTCGTGTTCCTGCTGGTAGGAATCTTCTTCAGCCGCCCTTTCTTCCTCTCCCAGACAGACGATATGGAGATAGTCGAATACGGAACGCAGTACATCTCCATTTGCTGCATATTTTCGTTCGGCATATATTTTGAACTCGTGTTCGAGCGCATGCTCCAGTCGACGGGCAAGACGATTTTCTCGATGTTCAGCCAGCTCATCGGCGCCCTGACGAACATAGTGCTCGACCCGATACTGATATTCGGCCTCCTCGGCGCGCCGAAGATGGGCGTCGCCGGAGCCGCCGCCGCGACTGTCGCCGGCCAGATACTCGCCGCCATCGTGGCTTTCGTCCTCAACCACAAGTTCAACAGGGACGTGCGCATCTCCCTGCGCGGCATTTTCCGCCCGAAGCTCGACTTCATCGTGAACATATACAAGGTCGGCCTGCCGAGCATAGTCATGCAGTCCATAGGTTCCGTCACAAACTACGGCATGAACCTCATACTCATCGGTTTCACCCCGACGGCCACCGCCGTGTTCGGCGTGTACTACAAGATACAGAGCATATTCTTCATGCCGGTCCTGGGACTCAACAACGCTATGGTCCCGATAATAGCCTTCAACTACGGTGCCGGCAAGCGCAGCCGCATCACCAAGACCATAAAACTCGGCATCATCTACGGTATAATCATGATGTTCATCGGTCTTGCGATATTCCAGACCTTCCCCGACGCCCTGCTGCTGATGTTCGACGCATCGGAGAACATGCTGTCCATAGGCCGTGTGGCTCTGCGCATCGCCAGCCTGAGCTATGTGTTCGCAGGATTCTGCATAGTCTGCGGCGCCGTGTTCCAGTCGCTCGGCAACGGCGTGTACAGTCTCATCGTTTCCTTCCTGCGCCAGATCGTGGTGCTCCTGCCGGCGGCATACCTGCTCTCGCTCACCGGCGAGCTCGCCGCCGTGTGGTGGGCCATCCCGATAGCCGAGCTTATGTCCGTCGCCGTCACGACGATAATGCTCATCCGCATCAACAGGAAGATAATTTCCAAGGTGCCGGACAACGTCTGACAGCTGCAAATCCAAATCGCCCCCGTCCGCAGAGCGCGGACGGGGGATTTTCAGCCAAAGGAGGTATTCTGATGAGGGAAGTCGACCCGGAAACCACAAAGCGTGCCGCCGCGTTCGAGAGCTGGATGGGCGCGCGCTGCCCGATGGTCACGCTGACGCACACCTTCGACGTGACACGGCTCCTGCGGCAGAGCCGCAGGAGCGGCCGGAAGTTCAACATGCTGCTGTGCTGGTGCGCGGCAAGGGCGGCGGCCGGGATGGAGGAGTTTTACCTGCTGCCGGTGGGGGAGAAGCTCATGCGGTTCGAGAGGCTCGCCGTGAATGTGGTCGTGAAGACGGCCCGGGGCGGGATAAACACCTGCGACGTGCCGTTTTCGGAGGACATCGCGCAGTTTGAGCGGGACTATCTCTCGCTCACGGCGCAGGTCGCCGGGAGCGGAGAGGCTTTCGACCTCGGTGACGGGTATATGGTCATAGGCACGTCGGCGATGCCTGAGTGCACGATAGACAGCGCCGTGAACATCTATACCGGAGTTTTCAACAACCCTTTCCTCATCTGGGGCCGCCGGCGCAGGCGCTTCTTGAGGGCTGAGCTGCCCATATCGCTGCAGTTCCACCACGTTCAGCTCGACGGCGGCGACGCTGCGCGCTACTTCCTGAGTTTGCAGGGCGAGATGGACGGGCTGCGCGATTGACAAAGCGGTTAGATAGTTATAATATAGTGTCCGGCAAGAAAATACTTCGGAAAGGGTGTATATAAATGAGTGAACAGACCAGCGCCAATTGCAGCCATGACTGCTCAAGCTGCTCGTCCAACTGCGGAGAGCGCACGGCGCCGAAGATAGAGAAGGAAAAGCTGCACGAGGGCTCGTCCGTCAAAAAAGTCGTCGCCGTGGTCAGCGGAAAGGGAGGCGTCGGAAAGAGCCTCGTCACCTCGCTGCTCGCCTCCAAAATGCAGCGCGAGGGCTTCTCCGCCGCTGTGCTCGACGCCGACATCACCGGCCCGTCCATCCCCAGGGTGTTCGGCATAACCGGCCGCGCCTCGGGGCGCGACGGCGTCATCCTCCCGGCCGAGAGCGAGACAGGCGTGCAGATAATGTCCCTCAATCTCCTGCTCAAGGACACGACAGACCCCGTCGTGTGGCGCGGACCGGTCATCGCCGGAGCCGTCAAGCAGTTCTGGAGCGACGTGCTGTGGGACGATGTAGACTTCATGTTCGTGGATATGCCTCCCGGGACGGGCGATGTGCCGCTCACGGTGTTCCAGTCGCTGCCGCTCGACGGCATAGTGGTGGTCACCTCTCCCCAGGAACTCGTGAGCATGATAGTCGAGAAGGCGGTGCGCATGGCGGAGCTCATGAACGTGCCCATACTCGGCATAGTCGAAAACATGAGTTATTTCCAGTGCCCCGGCTGCGGCAAGCGCCACGCCATTTTCGGCGAGAGCCATGTAGACGAACTCGCACAGAAATACGGCATCGGCACCGTGGCCAAGCTGCCCATAGATCCCGAGATCCCCGCCATGTGCGACGGCGGAAAGGTGGAAAAGATCGACGGCGACTGGCTCGACGGCATGGTCGACAAGTTCATAAAAATGCTCAAGTAAGGGCGAAAACTCTGGAGCCGCGGCGAAAAGCCGCGGCTCCTGTCGTTTATTAACAAATTTTTCATAATTTTTTTGGGAACTATTTTTGATGAGAGCCGTCTAAGAGGCGAAACGGGCTTTAAAGACCGTAATTTTCAAACTTAAGGAGAACTGAAAAATGAAACTGAAACGTATAACCGCACTTGCGCTTTCCCTCGTGTTTGTGATCGGCGCCTTTGCCGGCTGCTCCGGCGGCGACAAGGAGTCCGCCGCACCCGAGTCCGCTGCACCCGAGAGCACCGCTCCTGAGAGCACCGTTCCCGAGACCGAGACCCCCGAGGAGAGCGCCGAGCCCTCCGCCGAGCCGGCCAACGAGCTCAGCCTCGCCTATGCCGACGCCATCACCGCCGCCCGCACCGACGAGTACAACGAGGCTTACAACATAATCACCTCCGCCGGCGACCAGGGCGCCGAGATGGTGCTCCAGACGCTCGGCCTCACCGCTGAGGACATGGACTCGTTCGCCGTGAGCCTTTCGCTCATGAACACCCAGGCATACTGCGTGGCCGTCATCAAGCCGGCCGAGGGCGCCGAGGACACCGTGAAAAACGGCCTCCAGAACTATATCGACACCCAGATGCAGAGCTTTGAGCACTATCTCGTCGACCAGTATGAGATTGCTTCCAACGCAAGGTTCGAGACCCTCGACGACGGCACCGTCGTGCTCGTCATGTGTGAGGACGCCGACACGGTTTACGACGCCGTCATCGCCGGGATAGAGGCCGAGTAACAAAATTTACAAATTCTAAAAAAGCCCGCGATATCAACGTATCGCGGGCTTTTGAAATGTTCCGGATCAACTTTTGGCCTGTACAAATCGTTATTTTCCGTATAAAATGTAACCTATCACGGCGCCACACACACCGCCGACGATGTGTGTGAGCTGAGACACATTGTCGGGCGAGAACAGCCCGGCGACTATCTCGCCGCCGAGGTAAAACACGATGACGAATATGAGCGTGAGCGGGATGCAGCGGCTTTTCATGCCGGCGAGAGACGACATGACTATCATCATGAAAACTATGCCGCTGGCTCCGAGCAGGGCCACGCCCGGGAAGAACATGAACTGCACCAGGCCCGACACCAGCGCCGTTATGACTATGGCCAGCAGCAGGCTGCGGCTGCCGTATTTCTCCTCGAGCGGGGGGCCGACCACGAGGATGAGCAGCATGTTGCCTATGTAGTGATTGTAGTCCGCGTGGCCGAGCACATGGGTGAAGAAGCGCAGCCATGTGAGCGGGTCGGCGAGCGGGGCGCGGTAGACGCTGAAATAGCGCATGGTCGTGTCCCCGTCGGTCAGTATGCCGAGGCCGAGCGCGCCGAGCGCGAGCAGGGCAAAGGTGAGCACCACCGGGGAATTGTACTGTATCTTTATCACATATCTCTTCATATCCATCCTCCATGCAATTAGGATAATCAAATTACCGGCAAAAGTCAATCGCGTATGACGGAAAGGACTGAACATGAAACTCAGAAAAACCGCAGCAAAGATAAGCCTCACACTGGCGTTTTCGCTCCTGCTGAGCGGCACGGCTCTGGCCGCAGCGTCGCGGGGTTCGACCTCGCGGAGGCGCTGCGGGCCTGCGAGGATAACCTCGTAAAGTGCGGGGGGCACGCGATGGCCGCGGGGCTCACCGTGACAAGGGAGGCGTTTCCCGCATTCCGGGAGGCATC
>CAJFRI010000066.1:9470-11462 GCA_904419385.1 Candidatus Heteroscillospira lomanii | reverse complement strand
TCGGCAACACAGGTTTCGGCCTCACTCCTGCTGCCACGAACTCCCTCGCAAGCGACAATGAGAGCTATTCGCGTGCCATACACTTCGATCCCATCATCAAAGGCTGGGACGACATCGACATGATAAAAATCCCCCAGGTGCACTATGACGAGTCTGCCACGATGGAGAAGCTCGCCAAGACCCGGGAGGTCCTCGACGGCATACTGGACGTCAAGCTCTTCGGTCAGCACGCTTTCAGAGCTCAGATATGGGATAACCTGCTTTCGTGGACCGGACTGCAGGAGGGTATGCTGGTATTCTACACCGATCCCGACTTCATGCACGCCCTGGCAGACAGAATGGTCGACGCATTCATATCCCAGGCCAAGCAGTATGAGGAGCAGGGTATACTCTCTTCAAACAACACGAATCTCTACACCGGCACCGGCGGCTACGGCTACAGTGACGAGCTGCCGCCCGATACGGAGAGCGGCATAGACGCACGGCTCTGCGATATATGGGGACAGGTCCAGGATCAGATCCTCACCACGATAAGCCCCGAGATGACCAAGGAATTTGCCTTTGAGCACGAGGCGAAATACGCCGAGCTCTTCCACAGCAACTACTATGGCTGCTGCGAGAAACTCGACCACAAGATCAAAGAGCTCGCCACCATACCTCGCCTGAAAAAGATCTCTGTCTCGCCATTCTCCAACAAAGAGGCTGCCATGGAGGCCATCGGCGACAAGTACATTGTGTCTTTCAAGCCCAACAACATCTGGCTTACGGATGCCGTCATCGACGAGGAGAAGATACGGCGCGAGCTTGTTGAGGTCTGCGAACTGGCAAGGAAGTATAACTGCACGGTGGAGATCCTCATCAAGACGATAGTCAATCTCCGCGGCGATCCGACAAGGCTCTGGCGCTGGTTCGAGATAGCCGACGAAGTCATCCGCAACTTCTAATTTGAAAAAGCCCCAAACTTTAGGGCACACCACCAAGGAATCAAAAACAAACCAACTCAACGACTGACAGACAAGACCTCTAAAAAGAACCGGCGTACCATTGCAAAATGCAATGGTACGCCGGTTTCTGCATATTTAACTGCGACTATACGGAAAAAGATAAAACGGGCACACACAACTCGCAGTAATGCTCGTCCACAAGCTTTTTCTTATAGCGCTCCATTATGGGTCTGCTCTTATCAAGCAAATACCCCAATTTTTCCAATTCGGAAAAACACAGCTGCCATGCAACCTGTACGGCATCAATCGTATGCGGTATTAAAAATACCAGATATCTTCCGCCTTCCAACTCCCTGGATTTAACCTGCTCAGATGGATATCTCCGGTCTTTAGGCTGATCTATGCATACGTCGTAGCGGCAGCAGCAGGGCTCAGCCTTTTCTGGATTATCCAGCGGCACAGCGTAGATCACCGTATCTTCACCATATAAGTCGTTTTCTTTTACCCAATTTTTAAATGTGTCCATCAGTGTACGGTTCCCGGCACCATACTCTCCCGTCCGCCGCATATAGATAACCTCAGCGGGCGGTATGTTTTCTTGTGCTGTGCCAATATAAAACTTCAAAATCATTTCTCCTAAACACAAAGTACATCGATGCCCATGGACATGGTAACGCCAATTAAAATGATTTTCCAGAACTTATTTTAAATCAAAGCTTCCTTTGCTGTTGCAGCACTTTCAAACGCAAAAAACAGGGCGGCATGACCGTTCAGCCATGCCGCCCTGCGGCAATAAAATTACTTGCTATGATCGCCTCAGTGGCGTTTTCCTTTGTGAGCGCCTATCAGGCCTCAGTGCCGGAGACGGGAACTTCCTTGGCGACACCGGCGACAGTGACGGTGGCGTTGTGGATGATCTTGCGCGGGCACTTCTCAGCGCACTTGCCGCAGCCGGTGCACTTGGAGTAGTCGATATAGGCGTGGTTGTCGACGACATGGATAGCGTCGAACTCACAGGTCTTCTCGCAGATCTTGCAGCCGATGCAGC
>CAJFRI010000066.1:0-9457 GCA_904419385.1 Candidatus Heteroscillospira lomanii | reverse complement strand
CATAGTCGCACTGCTTGCGGGTGACGGCGCCCTTGGCGGTCGCACCGCAGGGGACGGTGACGTTCGCATCATAAGGCACTTCACCGATGATCTTTTTCGGGCAGGCAGTCGCGCAGGCAAGGCATCCGGTGCACTTTTCATGGTCGACCTTTGCAATGCCGTCGACGATGTGGATGGCGTCGAACTTGCACGCCTTGACGCAGGTGCCGAGACCTATGCAGCCGTTGACACACTGGATGGGACCCTGGTTTCCGCCGAGGCGCATGGCGGCGACGCAGTCATCGATACCGGAGTAATCGAACTTGGTGGCGCGATGTCCCTCGGTGCCGGAGCAGCGGACAAGAGCGACCATTCTCTGCATCTCGCCTACCTCCTGCCCCATGATCTCGGCTATCTGGGAGGCGACAGCCTGGCCGCCGACGGCGCACTTGTTGACGGGAGCATCGCCGGCGACGACGGCAGCAGCATAGCCCGAGCAGCCGGGAAAACCGCAGCCGCCGCAGTTGGCGCCGGGGAGCACACCGATGATGAGCTCCTCACGCTCGTCGACCTCAACCGAGAAAACCTTTGCGGCGATGGCGAGAAGCAGTCCGAACGCTGCGCCCATGATGCTGAGCACGGCAACGGGGTAGATAATATTCATCATATCCATTTCAGCAGACCTCCATTACTTAAAGACGTCGAGGCCGCTGAAGCCCATGAACGCAAGAGCAATGAGTCCGGCGCTCATGAGGGCGATCGGGAAGCCCTCAAAGGCCTTGGGGCACTCAGCAGTTGCATCCAGGCGCTCGCGAACACTGGCAAAGAGGACGATCGCAAGCATGAATCCGAGGCCGCCGGTGACACCGTAGACAACGCTCTCGATGAAGTTATAGCCGTTCTGGGTATTCAGAAGGGCGACGCCGAGAACCGCGCAGTTGGTGGTGATGAGGGGCAGATAGATACCAAGCGCCTCATACAGGGAGCGCATGGTCTTCTTCATGAACATCTCGATAAACTGGACGAGAGATGCAATGACGAGGATGTATGCAACGGTCTGCATATAGGCGAGGTCGAAGTGCACAAGCAGGAGATCGACTCCATAGCAGACTGCAGAGGCAACGCCCATGACGAAGGTGACGGCGATGCCCATACCGACGGCGGTGTCCATCTTTGTGGACACGCCCATGAACGGGCAGAGTCCAAGGAACTGGGAGAAGATGAAGTTCTGGACCAGGATAGCGCCGAGGGAAATTGAGAAGATGGAAGTCAGATCCATTTACTTCGCCTCCTTTTTCTTGTTCTCAGCACGCTTGAGGGCCCACTGGACAAGGGCGAACAGGCATGCGAGAGTGATGAATCCACCGAACGGGAGGATTACGAGAACCGCGCCGTAATCTGCCGGAAAAATCTGGAATCCTGCGCCGCCGTTGAACACACCGCCGCCAAAGCTGCCGCTTCCGAGGAACTCACGGATGACGGACATCGCAACGAGCACCAGCGTATATCCGATGCCCTGGCAGATACCGTCGACGGTGGAAGCGAGGACGCCGTTCTTGTAAGAGAAGGCCTCAGCGCGGCCGAGGATGATGCAGTTAACGACTATGAGCGGTATGAACACGCCCAGAGAAGATGACAGATCCGGCAGGAACGCCTGGATGAGCAGGTCGACCATCGTGACGAAGCCAGCTATGATGACGACGAAAGCCGCTATACGGATCTCATTCGGGATGACCTTGCGCAGCAGGGAAATAACAATGTTGGAGCAGGTGAGGATTATCAAAACAGAGATGCCCATGCCTATGCCGTTGAACAGGTCGGTTGTGATAGCCATCGTTGAGCAGAGGCCGATGTTCTGGATAAGGACCGGGTTCTGAGTTATGATTCCTTCCTTGAGCTGAGTCTTGAAATTCATTTTCTGGCCCTCCTTTAACCAATGGTTGCGGCTGCGGCCACGGCAGCGTTGACGCCGTTGGCAACAGCTCTGGAGGTGACGGTGGCGCCGGTGAGAGCCGCGATCGTACCGCCGTCTTTATCGACGGCAGCATCGCCGGTGGTTCCGACAAACTGGCTGCGGAATTCGGGCTCAGACGCCTTGTCGCCCAGTCCCGGGGTCTCGGACATGTCGACAATAGACACACCGGTGACAGTACCGGCCGTATCGACACCGACGACCATGCTTATCATGCCCTGGGAACCGGAGACAGACACCTCGACGACATAGCCGGCATCCCCGGCTTTGTAGACACCGGTGACCTGGCTGTCGCCGCCGGTGTACTCGACCTCATCATAGCTGTCAGCCTGGAGGACTTCCTGCATGGCGAGGCGGGTATTCTCGGCAGTTATCTCAGCGATCCTGTCCTCGGTTATCTCGTTGACTAGGCCGAGCAGAAGAGAAGTTATGGCACAGATGATAAACAGGACTATTATGAGGCCTGCCATAGTGACTTTTTTCATTTCGCAGCAGCCTCCTTTTTCTGAGCTTTGGCCTTTTTCTCATCCTCTTTCGACACGCCGAAGCGGCGGGGACGGAAAGCCATATCGATCATCCATACGCAGACGTTCATGATGAGTATTGCGTAGGAAACTCCCTCGACATAGGAGCCAAAGTAGCGGATGAAAACAGTGAGGAGTCCGCAGCCGATACCATAGACGATCTGGCCGACGGGATTGATGGGGCTCGTGGTGTAGTCAGTGGCCATGAAGATGGCGCCGAGCATAAGGCCGCCGCTGAAGAGGTTGTAGAGCATCCAGGTGAGGTTGTCGTTGCCTCCGCGCGGGAAGATAAAGGTGATGACGGCGACGGTGAGCAGATAGCTCAGCGGGATGCGGACGGAGATGACCTTGCGGACAACAAGGTAAATGCCGCCGAGGATCAGTGCAGCGGAGCTGATCTCACCAAGGGAGCCGCCGATGGTGCCGAGGAACGTACCCATGATGCTGATCCCCTCGGGCAGCTGGCCCATGTGCAGGAAAGACATCGGGGTGGCGCTGGTGACGACGTCGGCGCCATAGGTGAAGTTCGGGGCGACCCAGGTGGTCATGATGACAGGCCAGCTGAAGAGAAAAGCTCTCGCGGCCAGCGCGGGGTTGAGGAAGTTCTTGCCTATGCCGCCGTAGAGCTGCTTCACGAGGACTATCGCGAAGAATGCGCCGACAACTGGGATCCACAGGGGGACGTTGGCGGGCAGGCAGCAGGCCATGAGCACACCTGTGACGACGGCGCTGCCGTCGCTGATGGTGCTGTCCTTGTGCATGAGTTTTCTGTATCCCCACTCAAAGAACACGCAGGCGACGACCGACACGACGATCACGGCCAGCGCGCTGAGGCCGAACATAACAACGGCGACGATCATCGCAGGGACGAGCGCGATAATGACATCGCGCATGATGCTCTGTGTCGTGTGCGCAGCACGGATGTGGGGAGATGAAGAAACTGTGAGTTTTGCCATTTCGTTCATTATTTCTTCTCCTCCTTGGCTGCCTCGGCCTTGGCCTTCTCGGCCTCAGCGCGGGCTTTGTCAGCCGCCATCTTGGCCTGCATCTTGGCCTTGCCGGTGCGGCAGGAGTGTGTCAGGAACAATTTGGCGGGGCAAATATAGGTGCAAGCGCCGCACTCTATGCAGTCCATGATGTGGAACTTCTCCATGCCTTCATAGTCGGTCTTGCGCTCATATGCATAGAGGAAGTTGGGCTCAAGGCGCATGGGGCACACAGAAGAGCACTTGCCGCAGCGTATGCAGTGCGGATTTTCAACGGTCCTGTCCTCGTCTTCACAGAAGCAGGTGAGAGCATTGGTGCCCTTGGTGACGGAGACGGAGAGATCATAGAGCGCATTGCCCATCATCGGGCCGCCCATGAGGACCTTCTTCGGGGGCTTTTTGAATCCGCCGGCCTGCTCGATGACGTAGCTGACGGGGGTTCCGACAGGGACAAGCAGGTTTTTGGGCTCGGCGATGGCGCTGCCGGTGACGGTGACGACACGCTCGATGGCGGGACGGCCCTCATGGGCGGCACGGTAGACCGAGTAGGCGGTGAAAGTGTTGAAAACAGCGCAGCCGACGGCAGCGGGCAGCCCTCCGGGGGGCACCTCACGGCCGGTAACGGTGAGAATGAGCTGCTTCTCAGCGCCCTGCGGATAGCGGCACGGGAGCTGGAGTATCTCAATACCGCTGTCGGCGGGGTTGTGCTCGCGGAGGACGGCAATGGCGTCGGCCTTGTTCTCCTCGATGGCAAACGTTGCTTTCGGCACGCCGCAGGCCTTCATGATGAGGCTTATTCCGCCGAGCACCTCATCGGGATGCTCGAGCATGGTGCGGTGGTCGGAAGTTATGTAGGGCTCGCACTCGGCGCCGTTTATGATAACGGTGTCGATCTGCCCCTTGCCGCTGGAGATCTTGAAGGCGGTCGGGAACGTAGCGCCGCCCATGCCGACGATACCGGCCTCGCGGATGATCTTCACGATAGCTTCGGGATCGTTCAGCTGCTCCTCAGTCGCAGGCACCATCGTCTCGCTCGGGGTATAAAGCCCGTCGTTTTCGATGACGACCGAGTTCACCATCGTTCCGTTGGAGTGGAGCCTCGGCTCAATGGCGATTACCTTGCCTGAGATGGACGCGTGGATCGGCGCGGAGACAGCGGCAGGCGAATCGCCTATCTTCTGTCCGACCTTCACCTCGTCGCCCACGGCAACTGTGGGCTGGCAAGGCGCGCCGATGTGCAGCGACATCGGTATGACGACCTGCGGCGGAGGAGTCATGACCGTCACCGCTGCTTTGTTGGCGGGCGCCTTCATATCTTTGGGATGGACGCCGCCGTAAAACTTGAATGACAATGAGCTCACCTCTTCTTGATACAAGAATTTCATTTGTCTATGAAATACACCTAATATTACTACATAATTCACAAAAAGTCCATAACTTGATTCGCGGCGGCACAAATTTGTAACAACAAACAACTATACATCGACATTTACACTAAAATGTCAAATAATCTGTCCGCTGCCACCGTGTCATCCTTGAAATATAGTTTACATAAGTTTATAGACCTTCAGCAGAAATGCAAAGTAATATCAAGTTGTATTTTTAAAAAATAAGTTTACATAACTAAACAAATTGCATTCTTTTCAATCATTCCGGTTACATTGCTTTCACTGTTGTAATATACAATATCGCAGCTGTTTTTCCTGTGTGAGGTACTCTTGGCAAAAATATTTTATGTGCTTTTAATAGTTTTCACCCGAAGCAGCGGACAGCGCCAGGCAAAAACTTTGTTATAACTTTAACTTATGGTCTGTGCGCCCGCAGAGGACATCGGAGCACTGCGAGCAGCGGAGCGAAGCGTTGGTCCTCTCCCAAAACCGCTCCGGGTGAAGATGGAAAGCCGCCTCCCACACAGCGAACACGAGCACCGACATCGCAAACAGGCTCAGCCCATAGAAACCGCCGCTGAACACAAACGGCACAAACATCATAATGTGATCCCAGTTGAATATGCGGCAGGTCGTACAGCAGCGGTTTTTCATGAGGAACACGCGGAACGGACACCAGAACAGTACGCATATGAGATCGCAGACATAGAAAAACATGCATATGAGGAATATCTCCGCCCGCCCTATCACATCGAGCAGCACCAGAGTTCCTATGGCGGCCGCGACCGCCGCCCACACGGCAAAGACCCTGGCTGCGGCAATATCGCTCTTCCTGACGAATCCGCGGAGCTGTTCCTCATTAGCCGGTTTTCCGGGCACATAGTATCTGCCGAACTGTTTGAGAGAACCGATGGCAATTGCCGGGCGCACGGGCACTATCTGGAGCAGCATGTCGCACATCCATACGAACCAGCATAGATGGAGCAGGGTGAGCTTTCGGAAAAACTCCATCCCGCTCATCGCGAGGAACATCTCCCTCCGGAAGATGTATACCGCCAGGGCAGCGGCCGCCATGACGCAGCGCATGACCAGCCTGCCCTTGTATTTCAGCCTCATGGTGCTCAAGCAGTCCCTCCTCATGGCATACATAAAGAAAAACCACACCCAAAGGTGTGGTTTTGGAGCATCTAGGCAGATTCGAACTGCCGACCTCATCCTTACCAAGGATGCGCTCTACCTACTGAGCTATAGATGCATGTGGCGACCCAGAACGGGCTCGAACCGTCGACCTCCAGCGTGACAGGCTGGCGTTCTAACCAACTGAACTACTGGGCCACAAGCGCTCTGCTATAATACAACAGAAAACGCAACTTGTCAATATTATTTTTCGATTTTTTCTATTTTTATTTGCGCTGCGGCGGACTTGTCAATCCGCTCGCGCTGTGATAAACTTGAGAATATATTTATAATAGGTAGGAGGTGACGCCATGCGGCGTGTATTCGCCATAGCGCTCATCATTATAATTATTGTATCCGCCGTGTCCCTTTCCGGCGCCGCCGCGAGCCCGAATGTGTGCTTCATCGCCATAAACGAGACCCTGCTCGACCTGAGCGTCACCCCTTATTTTTACGGTTCGGCATATGTGCCGTATACTGTATTTACCGGGCTCGGCATATACTACTCATATTTTCACGACAGCAATACGATATCCCTCTACCGAGGCGACCAGCAGCTCTACTTTGACCTCAACACCGGCCAGGCCTACGATGCCGATGACAACTACTACACCACGTCCACCCTGTCTCAAAACGGGCAGACGTTCGTGTCTGTCCAGTTTGTGTGCAGTTTCTTCGGCCTTAACTGGTCTTATATCAACGGCATAGGCTACGGCGATATCCTCCGCATAACCGACGGCGGAGGATATCTCTCCGACAATGATTTCCTCTATGCCGCCGCTCCCCTGATGCGCACGCGCTACGAGGCATATATGGACGCGCTCGACCAGGCCGTCCCGCCATCCACTGAGCCCGACGTCAGCTCCACTCCGGAGCCAACGCCCCCGCCCGACCCCGGCATAGACGATGACAACGAGGCCACGGATCACAGCGGCGTCACTGTATACCTCAGCTTTGAGGGCCTGCCCAGCGAGGCCATGCTCGACACGCTCGAGCGCTACGGCGCCGCCGCTTCGTTCTATCTCTCCCCTGACGACATAGCGGCCAGCCCGGATACCGTGCGCCGCATCGCCGGCAGCGGGCACACCATCGGCATCTACTGCTCCGCCTCCTGTGACTATGACTATCTCATGGGCAGCGAGCTGCTTTTTGACGCCGCGCAGATACAAACTGTCATGGTCACATCGTCCGGCTCCTCGTTCTCGGCCTGTGAGAGCTTCGCCTCGAACAGCGGGCTTTACTTCTCCGCCTATGACGCCGACGCCACGGCGCGCGGCGGCGCAGTCAGCTCCTCGCGCGTGATAAACGCGGCCGCCTCGGCCTCCCAGTCGGTGCATATCCGGCTCGACTGTTCGGAGGGCACCGAGAACATCCTCAGCTCCGTGCTGAACTATCTCACACTCAACAGCTATACCCTCTCCCCCGAGAGAGAGTCATGATTTGGAGGCATAATATGACTAAACAGCTCAAAGCCGTCGTCCTCGCCGCCGGCAAGGGCACGCGCATGCAGTCAGAGGGCGCGGCCCTGCCCAAGGTCATGCGCACGGCGCTAGGCCAGCCGCTGCTGCACTATGTGCTCGCGGCGCTTGATTTCATCCCGAAGAGCGACTGTGTGCTCGTCGTCGGATTCATGGAAGATCGCGTCATGGAGGCGTTCCCTGGCTATACTTACGCCCACCAGACCGAGCAGCTCGGCACCGGCCACGCCGTGATGTGCGCCGGTGAGGCGCTCGGCGATTTCAGCGGGAGCATACTCGTGTGCTGCGGCGACATGCCGCTCATCCGCCGCGAGACCTATGAGGAGCTCTGCCGTGAGCACTTTGCCTCCGGCAACGCTTGCACCATACTCAGCGGCGAGTCGGATGTCTACCTGCCCTACGGGCGCATACTCCGCGACGAAAACGGCCGCTTCACCGGCGTCGTCGAAGAAAAAGACGCCGACGACGAGCAGAAGAAGATCACCGAGCTCAACGCCGGCGTCTATGTGTTCGAATACCAGGCGCTGCGCTCCGTCCTCAGCAGGCTCAGCCGCAGCAATGCGCAGGGCGAATATTATCTCACGGACGCCCCGGCCCTCATGCAGAGCCTGGGGATGAAGGTCGGCGTCTGCCGGCGCGGCCTCGGTCTCGAGATCATAGGTGTCAATACCCCCGACCAGCTTGCCACCGTCGAGGACATACTATCTAAAAACCGCAACTGAATTACAGGAGGTCATCACAGATGAAAATTGCAGTAACTTATGACAACGGCGAAGTGTTCCAGCATTTCGGCCATACCGAGCAGTTCAAGCTCTACAACGTTGAGGACGGCAAGATCGTCTCCTCCGAGGTCGTCGGCACCAACGGCACCGGTCACGGCGCCCTTGCGGGCCTGCTGCGCGAGCTCGGGGCCGACGTCCTGATCTGCGGCGGCATTGGCGGCGGAGCTCGCCAGGCTCTCGCCGAGGCTGGCGTCCTGCTCTACGGCGGCGTGTCCGGCAGCACGGACGAGGCCGCGGCGGCTTTCCTGAGCGGCAGCCTCAAGTTCGACCCGGCAGCCGAGTGCCATCACCACGAGCACGGCGAAGGCCACAGCTGCGGCGAACACCACGGCGAGGGGCACTCCTGCGGCGGTCACAGCTGCCATCAGTGACATGCAGACGGCAAAAGCCGGAGCGGATATCCGCTCCGGCTTTTCTTTTTACTGCGCCATCTCATTAAACCGCAGCTCCACTTTGAACAGGTCGCCGTCCACGCTTATGCCGAACTCCCCCTGCTGCAGCTCGGTGAGGCTGCGCGCAATGTTGAGCCCGAGCCCGCTGCCCTCCGTATTACGTGAGGAATCTCCTCTTGTAAACCTCTCTAACAGCATATCACTGCTTATATTCAGTTTACAACGTGAGATATTCCTAAAAATCATCACTGCCTGCCCGTCTTTTTTCTCCAAATTAACATAAACACGAGTACCGGGCATCGCATATTTACACACATTGTTCATAAGATTATCTAAAACACGCCACATATGGCGGCTGTCTGCCATTACGGTGACCGGCTCCTCCGGCATTGTCACAATCATTTCAAGCTCTTTTGCCTCAAGCCTCTCTTTGTACTCTCCCTCAAGCTGGGCGAGAAATACAGTGAGGCCGCACGGCTCAAGATTTACAGGCATGTTCCCGGTAGACGCCTTAGAGGCCTCAACCAAATCTTCTATTAGTTTTTTAAGCCGTGAGGACTGCCTGTCAAGCACGTCGATGTACCGGCGCATATTCTCATTTTCAGGCTGTTCCTTCTTAATCAGGTCAACGTAGTTAATTATGGACGTGAGGGGCGTTTTTATATCGTGAGATACATTTGTAATAAGCTCTGTCTTGAACCTCTCGCTCTTCATTCGTTCGTCTACTGCCTTTGACATGTTCTCACCGATACTGTTCATGTCCTGGCCGAGCTCCTTAAT
>CAJFRI010000065.1 GCA_904419385.1 Candidatus Heteroscillospira lomanii | reverse complement strand
CGATCTGGACAAGATCTGCAGCGCGTTTTCCACCGTGCTGACCGGCGTGTTCCACGAGCGCATCGAGTATCCGGACGTCTCCATCCCGCCGAGGATGGAGCGCGCCGCGGTCGAGGGCGGGCAGGCCAAGCCGGCCATCGCGGAAGCGCAGCCCGCACAGCGGGAGGGCAGCGAGGCGCCTGCCAACGCGAAGGCGGAGGGCGCGGCGCCGGAAGGCAACTCAAAGGCGTTCGAGGGCGGCGAAAGGCCAGCCGCAGAGAGCGAAGCCGTCCGCAAGCCTGCGGGCGACGCGGCCAGGCCCGATTCTCCGGCTTCGGGAGGCGACGCCCAGCGGGCAGTCCCGAGGGAAGCACCCGCCGCGCGGACGGGCCAAGCGGCCGCAATGAAGTCCGGTTTTTGAAAAACTCTCTTGCCAGTGGGGAAAAATATGATAGAATGTTTCTGTTGTAAATAAAGCATGCAAGGAGTGACTGTTTTGAAAGATATAAGCGTTTCCCAGGATATCATTTATATCGGAGCTTACGACAGGGACATTGACCTGTTTGAGAGCCAGTATCCCGTGCCTGACGGCGTGACATATAATTCCTACGTTATCATGGACGAGAAGATCGCCGTGATGGACACGGCCGACCGCCGCGCCTCCGGCGAGTGGTTCGCGAACCTTGAGGCCGCGCTCGGCGGGCGCGCGCCCGACTATCTCGTCTCCCTCCACCTCGAGCCCGACCACTCCGGCAATATCCAGGCGTTTGCCGACAAATATCCAGAGGCCAAGCTGGTCGTGAGCGCCAAGGCCGCACTGATACTGCCGCAGTTCTGCTGCATAGACATGAGCCGCGTCATCTCCATGAAAGAGGGGGACAAGCTCAGCCTCGGCGGGCACGAGCTCACTTTCGTCATGGCGCCCATGGTGCACTGGCCGGAGGTCATGATGGCATATGAGAGCCGCGACAAGGTGCTCTTCTCGGCCGACGGCTTCGGCCGCTTCGGCTCCGCCGACCCCGATGAGGACTGGGATGATGAAGCCAGGCGATATTACTTCAACATCGTCGGCAAGTACGGCGCGCAGGTGCAGGCCGTGCTGAAAAAAGCCGCCGGGCTCGACATTGCCGTCATCTGCCCGCTGCACGGGCCCGTGCTCAAGGGCGATCTCGGCCGCTACATCGGCAAGTACCAGCTCTGGAGCAGCTACGCCCCGGAGGACGACGGCGTGTTCGTGGCCTACGCCTCGATACACGGCCATACGGCCGCCGCTGTGCGCCGCTTCGTCGAGATACTCGAGCAGAAAGGCGCAAAGAAAGTCGTCGCGATGGACCTCGCGCGCTGCGACATGTCGGAGGCAGTGGAAAACGCCTTCCGCTACGACAAGATAGTCTTTGCAAGCGTGACTTACGACGCGTCGCTCTTCCCCGCGATGGAAGACCTGCTCTATCACCTCAAGATAAAAGCCTGGCGCGGCAGGAAGGCCGGCCTGATCGAAAACGGCTCCTGGGCGCCGTCCTCGGCAAAGCTGATGAGGGCGTATCTCGAGGGCATGAAGGACATCGAGATAGTCGCCCCTGAGGTGACCATACGCACGGCGATGAAACCCGCCGACGAGGAGGCAATGGCCGCCCTGGCCGACGCGCTGCTCGCCTGAGGCGCCGAAAAATAAAAAAGTAAAGCCGGAGGCTCATGCCTCCGGCTTTTTGCATGCCTGTCAGCCCGCCCTCTCGAGCGAGAAGGCCTCGACGAGCTCGCCGCTTTCCGCGGACGCCTCTATCGTGACCTCGTCGCCCGGGTCGAGTATCGGGGCGACGGGGCTGTCGGCCGCGGACACGACGTAGTAGCAGCCGTCGCCGACGAGGCTTATATAATACACGGTGTTCCCGTCGATGACGGAGGAGCGGATGTCGTCTATCGCGCCGGTGATCTCCCTCCTGCTGCCGTTTTCGACCGGGGTGTCGATGATGTCGTCGTTCGACAGCAGCTCGAGGTAATTTCCCTCGCACTCCGCCACGGTGTCGCCGACGGCGACTATCTGATATTGCTGGACGTTGACCATGGAGTACATCTTGACCAGGCCGGCCGCGTCTTTGAGCGGCATGAAATAGGTCGGCTGATCGCTGATGTTGAGCAGCAGGGGGAAGGTGGCCACATAACTGAGGTGCTGAACCTGTCCCTGGGCGCTGGCCTGGGCCGATTTCTCCGTCGCGCCTGCACAGGGGTAGTACTTGGTCTCCTTTGTGCGCTGGTTCGTGAGGATGAAGCCGACATTCGACTGGTCGCTCCCGGCGGAGGTGACGCCCGTGTACATGTACACGTCGTCGTTCATCGCAAGGTAGTTGTAGCCTTCTGTGGTGACGGTGACGCCCTCCTGCCCGAGCAGGGAGTTGATGAAGCCGCCCTGATAGAGGCCGTGGTAGTCGTACTGCTCCATTATGAGCTCGGCGAAGAAAACACGGTCGACCCATGTGGGGATGTCCTCGGCCGCGAGGTACTGGCTCTCGCCGGTGATGGCGTTCACGAGCACGGCGCCGTCGATATCCGTGCCGCCGAAGAGGCCTATGGTCTTGACCATGCGCGGGCAGATCCAATAGGGCACGCCGTTGTCGTCGATCTCAAAGCTCGCGCCGTAAAACATGAAGGTGGGATAATTGAAGCGCAGGTGGCGGTAGAGGTTGCGGCCGAAGTGCTCAGCGGTGGAATATTTCATGCCGTCCTCGAGCCTGACCACCTCGACGCTCTGGTCGACCATGTCGATGATCAGATAGGCCGGCAGGCCCTCGGAGCGGTTGTTGAACCACTTGATGATGTCGCCGTAGATGAGCGGGGTGACGCGCACGGGGCGGCCGTTGTAGTTTATCTGGGTGTAGTCGTCGGCGACCTCGAACTGCGAGACCATGTCGCTCAGCTCGCCGAGCTTGCGGTCGCCGAGACGCTCGGCGCTGTCCTCGTCGAGCATTGGTATCTGGTCGAAGGAGATCTCCTTGACCTCGGTGGCAAAATCGCCGTCGGCCACGGTGAGGAGCTCGCTGTAAGCCCCGGCGCGGAAGATGGGCGCCGACACGATGGTGCCGACTACCATGAGCACCACGAGCGCCGCGCACACCAGCGCGGGGATAAGGCAGTTTTTCTTCAGCGCGAGCGCAAGCTCGCCTATGCTCTGCACATGGTAGACGCCGATGGTGACGAGCGACAGCAGGCAGTACACCGCGCACACGACGAACACGAAAGTATAAAACTCAAAATCGTGCAGGTTGATCGACGGGAGCTTGAAATAGAAATAGACGAATGCGAAGGCGAGGGTGATAAGCAGTTTGATGACCGTAAGTCCGGCTTTGCTCTTTTTCATAATGGCTCCTTTTTGAAATTTATCAGCGGGTCTGATTATATGAGTATAACATCACATTGCGCGCATGGCAACAAAAAGAAAAAATATCATTGACAAACCGCGCCGGTTTTGCTATAATCGACTGGCACTTGAAAATGAATAGAGATCATTTGCCGAGCAGCATGTGGAGAAGTCGCGTAGCTGGTCGAGCGCGCACGATTGGAAATCGTGTAACGGTCAAAAGCCGTTCGAGGGTTCGAATCCCTCCTTCTCCGCCACGTCGGAGCAAAGTCCGCTTTGCTCCGACGTCTTTTTATGCCTATGGCAAAAAAGACGTCATCCGCCCGCTCCCTTGCTCCTCCTTTCCAAACCGGACCCGCTGCGCTGGGCTCCGGTTCGGGATGCCGCCGCTTCGCGGCGGTTTTGTCTTACTTGCAAGATATAGCGTCGGAGCAAAGTCCGCTTCGCCCCGACGTCTTTTATGCAGGCAAAAAATACGCCATCCGCACATGGGCATGTAGAGATACACTAAAGCGCCGCAGGTGAGCTGCGGCGCTGTTTTCATTCTTTCTTTTCTGTTTTAATGTCCGGCGGAGCGGGGGATGACCCGGCAGCGGCGAGCGCCTCACGGCGGCGGACGCTGTCGCCGAGCAGCCTGTACAGCGCGGCGAAGAGAGGCACGGCTATCAACATACCGGGGATGCCGGCTAGGCCGCCGCCTATGGTCACCGCGGTGAGAACCCATATGCCCGGCAGGCCGATGGATGCGCCGACTACCTTGGGATATATCACATTGCCCTCAAACTGCTGGAGCAGGACGATGAACACGAGGAAGAGCAGGGCCTTGATCGGATCCTCGGTGAAGATCATGAAAGCTCCGACGCCTGCGCCGATATAAGCGCCGGCAATGGGGATGAGGGCCGTGAAGCCTATGAGCGCGCCGGTCATGGCGGCGTAGGGAAATTTCAGGAGAGACATGCCGAGCGTACACAAGACGCCGAGTATTATGGCCTCGGTGCACTGTCCGACGATGAAGCGGTGAAAACTGTCGTTGAGCACATCAAGTATATGGAAGACGCGGCCGGTCACGCGCTTGCTGAGATATGCGTCCATCACGCGGGTGATCTGCGAGCCGATGCGCTCCTTTCCCATGAGCAGGTAAACGGAAAATATGATACCGAGTATGAGCGACACTATCACGGAAAACGACGCGTTTATAAAAGCGAGCAGCGCGCTCGTGACACCGCCGAGACCGGTGATGAGGAAGGTGACGATACGCGAGGCCAGCTCCTGCCAGTTCACATCTTCGCCCAGTATGTCGGGCATGACGCCGGCCCCGGCGCTCTGCAGCAGGGCTTCTATATCAAAATTCTGATTCAGATAGTCCCACGCCGGTTTGATGTACGACGGTATCTCCTGGATGAGCACCAGCACGCACCTGTACAGCTCCGGCACGACCAGCTGCACCACGAAGAAGGCTATAGCCAGCACACTGGCGATGGCGAGCAGCATGGACAGCGCCCTCACGGGACGGTGCATTGCAGGCTTGTCGAGCAGGGCGCCCAAAAAGCGCTCGTAGCAGCTCATGGGGATGTTGACGACATAGGCGATGACCGCGCCGAGGATGAGAGACGCGGCGGATGCCGCGAGCGCGAGCGCAAAGGAAGATACGCCCGACCAGTAATATGTCAGAAGATAAAGCGCAAACAGCGTGAGCACGACCATCGCGCAGTTTTTAAATGTAAGTTTCATCGCGTCTACCTTTCGCGCAAAACGGCATACGTACCATACAGTTTATTTAAATTATATGCTTATTAATATAAATCATAACACGTTTTTCAATTATTTACAATGGCTGTAAATGAATGATTAACACAAAATTCAGATATGTCCGCGGCATAATGCCGTGTTATGACGGAAACTCAATTTGAAATGCCGCCGGTTGTTTAAAATATTGAATATTATTTGCTTTTGGGTACGAAGCATGGTATATTAGTTTACGAGTGAGGGCGGGATATCTCGTTGACAAACGCTCTCCTAAAGGGGTATAATAACTATGATGCCAATTTGTGGGCATTTTAAAGACAGATCCGGCCCGCGCGGCCGCAATTCTAACGAGAGGCGGTTGAACCGACTATGAAATTCCTTTTCGCGCCCGACTCTTTCAAGGGCAGCCTCACCTCCAAGGAGATCATCGCCCTGCTCACCGAGCAGGCCGAGAAAGTCTTCCCCGGCTGTGAGTGCGTGTCCGTGCCCATGGCCGATGGCGGCGAGGGCACCATGGAAGTGCTCGTCGACATCAACAACGGCAAATTCGTCAAAGTCCCCGTCAAGGGTCCTCTGTTTGAGGACGTCGAGGCCGTGTACGGCGTGCTCGACGAAAACACCGCTATCATTGAGATGGCGGCGGCGTCCGGCCTGCCCATGGTCCCCGCGGACAAGCGTGATCCCCTCAACACCACTACTTACGGCACCGGCGAGCTGATAAAGCATGCGCTCGACTCCGGATACCGCAACATCATCATCGGCGTCGGCGGCAGCGCCACCAACGACGGCGGCATCGGCTGCATGGGCGCCCTCGGCGTTAAGTTCCTCGACAAAGACGGCAAAGAGGTCTACCTCGGCGGCAAGGGCCTTGCCGACATCGCCAGCATCGATGTCTCCGGCCTGCATCCCGCCGTCAAGGATTCCACCTTCACCGTTATGTGTGACGTCACCTTCCCGCTGCTCGGACCCAACGGCGCTACCTATGTCTTCGGACCTCAGAAGGGCGCCGACGAGCCGAGGCTCAAGGCTCTCGAGGCCGGCATGACAAACTATGTCAGCGTCATCGAGAAGCTCACGGGTGAGTATATAGGCGACAAGCCCAGCACCGGCGCTGCCGGCGGACTGTCCGCCGCCCTCATGGTCTTCCTCAAGGCCAAGCTCCAGTCCGGCATCGACACCGTCCTCCAGCTGAGCGACTTTGACAAGAAGCTCGAGGGAGTCGACGTCGTGTTCAGCGGCGAGGGCCGCGCCGACCATCAGTCTGCCAACGGCAAGGTGCTCTACGGCGTCGGCACCAGCGCGATGAAGCACGGCATCCCCGCCGTCGCCATCGTCGGCAGCATGCTGCCCGGCGCAGAGGCGCTCTATGACTGCGGCATCACTTCCATCATCCCCACCATCAACGGTGTGATGACTCTCGACGACGCCATAAAGAACGCCAAGGATCTGTTCAGCGGCGCCGCCTACCGCGCACTTATGCTCATAAAGGCCGGATACGGCCTCAAGAGATAAATCCCCAGCAAACATTCCAAAATATTACATTGGAGGTAAAAGACAATGAAAATCGTAGTACTTGACGGTTACACCGAGAACCCCGGCGATCTGAGCTGGGATGGCCTGAAGGCTCTGGGCGAGGTCGTTCTTTACGACCGCACTTCCCTGACCGATCAGGACGAGGTCATCGAGCGTGTTGGCGACGCTGACGTCGTCGTCACCAACAAGACCCCTGTTTCCAAGAAGGTCTTCGATGCCTGCCCCAACATCAAGCTCGTCACCGTTCTCGCGACCGGTTACAACGTTGTTGATTATGAGTATGCCAAGACCAAGGGCATCCCTGTCTCCAACGTCCCGACCTACGGCACTGCCTGCGTCGCTCAGTTCTCCATCGCCCTGCTGCTCGAGATCTGCCATCACATCGGCCATCACAGCGACACCGTCCATGCCGGCAAGTGGCAGAACCACATCGACTGGTGCTACTGGGATTACCCCCTCATCGAGCTGGCTGACAAGACCATCGGTATCATCGGCTTCGGCCGCATCGGCCAGACCGAGGGCCGCATTGCCAAGGCTCTCGGCATGAAGGTCATTGCTTACGACCTGTTCCCGAACGATTTCGGCCGTGAGATCGCCGAGTATGTCGACCTCGACACCCTGCTCTCCACCGCCGATGTCATCACCCTGCACTGCAACCTCACCCCGGAGAACACCGGCATGATCAACAAGGCTGCCATCGCCAAGATGAAGGATGGCGTCATCCTCATCAACAACGCCCGCGGCCAGCTCATCAACGAGGAGGATGTTGCCGAGGCTCTGAACAGCGGCAAGATCTACGCCGCCGGTCTCGATGTCGTTTACACCGAGCCCATCAAGGCCGACAACCCCCTGCTCAAGGCCAAGAACTGCATCATCACCCCGCATATGTCCTGGGGCTGCAAAGAGGCTCGTCAGCGCATCATGGACACCATCGTTGCTAACGTCAAGACCTTCATTGATGGCGATCCTCAGAACGTCGTCAACAAGTAAGTTAACTTGGAGGCAATTCAATAATGTACGAGTCTATTCATAAGTATTTCCAGGTTGGCACCATCCAGTGGATGAGCTTCCCCAACCGTGATCCCATGGAGTCCCTCAAGGCCATCGCCAAGGACGATTTCTTCGATGCCATCGAGCTCAAGGGCTATGGCGAGAAGAATGAGGAGGCCAAGAAGATCCTCGATCAGAGCCATCTGAAGGTTTGCTACGGCGCCCAGCCCCGTCTGCTCGGCCCGAAGCTCAACCCCAATGACATCGACGAGGAGGGCCGCAAGAAGGCTGAGGCCACTCTGATGGAAGCCATCGACGAGGCTGAGTTCCTCGGCGCCAAGGGCATCGCTTTCCTCGCCGGAAAGTGGGCTCCCGAGACCAAGGACCAGGCCTATGCCCAGCTCCTCAAGACCACCCGCAACCTCTGCGATTATGCCGCCACCAAGGGCATGAACGTCGAGCTCGAGGTCTTTGACTACGACATGGACAAGGCCGCCCTCATCGGACCGGCTCCCTATGCCGCCAAGTTTGCCGCCGATATGCGCACCACGCACAGCAACTTCGGCCTGCTTGTCGACCTGAGCCACTTCCCGACCACTTATGAGACCAGCAAGTTCGTCATCCGCACTCTCCGTCCCTACATCACCCACTTCCACTTCGGCAACGCCGTCGTGAAGCCGGGCTGCGATGGATACGGCGACCTGCATCCGCGCATGGGTTATCCCAACAGCGCCAACGACACCGCCGAGCTGGTCGACTTCTTGCGCGTCCTGAAGGACGAGGGATTCTTCAATGCTGAGGAGCCCTATGTCCTCTCCATGGAGGTCACCCTCCGTCCGGGCGAGGATGAGGATGTCGTCCTCGCGAACACCAAGCGCGTTCTCAACCGCGCCTGGGCTCTCGCCTGAGCGATACAAAGCTTAAAGAAACACGCCGGGTCTCCCGGCGTGTTTTTTATATCCAGCATGAAAAAAGAGCCGGGTTCTCCGGCTCTTTTTCTTTGAGTTTCAGGTTTTCAGGCATCGGACTGCTCCGCTTTTGCGGCGGCGATGGCGGCGAGCTCCCGGTCCATATCCCGGAACACCGAGCGGCATATGGGTATCGCGAGCGCCGCCGTGAGCACGTTGGCGATGGGCTGCGCGAGCTGCACGCCGAGGAAGCCGATGAAGTGCGGCAGTATCACGACCGGCGGGATAAACAGCAGGCCCTGCCACGCCGACGCGAGTATGTTCGCCTGGAGCGTCTTGCCTATGGTCTGCGTCATCATGTTGCTCATGGTGATGACCGGGGCAAAGACCAGCGTGGCCGCCTGGAGCTGGAACGCAAGCGTGCCGTAGTAGATGACGTCGGGGTCGTCGCGGAACAGGGCGACTATCTGAGCGGCAAATATGCAGCCGGCCACGCCTATGACGGTCAGGACTATCGTGGTGACCTTTATCGAGTAGAAATAAGCGCGGCGCACGCGGTCATAGAGCTTTGCTCCGTAGTTGAAGCCGCAGACAGGCTGGAAGCCCTGGCCGAAGCCTATCATCGCGGAGCGGATGAAGGTGATCACCTTGTTGACTATGCCCATGGCGGCGATGGCTGCGTCGCCGTAAGGCCCGGCGGCGTGGTTGAGGACTATGGTGGAAATGCTGCCGAAGCCCTGGCGGAAGAGCGAGGGCGAGCCGCCGCGTACGATGAGCCTGATCTGGTGCATTGTCGGGCGGAAGTTGCGCAGGCTGATATGGACGCAGCCGTCGCGATGGTTTCCCGCGAGGAGCAGGCACCAGGAGAAGAACTGACTGATGGCCGTCGCTATCGCGGCGCCGGCCACACCGAGATCGCACACATATATGAGTATCGGGTCGAGTATCATGTTGAGCACGCCGCCGGAGACTATGCCGACCATGGCGTACACCGCATAACCCTGAAAACGGAGCTGGTTGCCGGAGAACAGGATAAAAT
>CAJFRI010000064.1 GCA_904419385.1 Candidatus Heteroscillospira lomanii | reverse complement strand
GCCTCCAGCGGGCTCACATCCACTCCCGGCTGGTGTGATATCGGAAGAGTGAGCAGGGCCGCTCCCGAGAGGATGAGCACCAGGAAACACAGGGCGATAACTCTGGCCGGCGCCAGAGCCTTTTTACGTTTCAATTGAGACTCCCCTTTTGAATGATGGCATCATGGTATATTCAAAATATGCGATTGTCAACAGCTTATTCCGTCGCATATCCTGTATCGACGGGAGAAATCCCAGCTCCATCAAAGCGCCGCGCATCCGGCTCCCGCGGCAGAAAGGCAGGAAATATGGAAACTGGACATGCGACCGAATACTTCCTCGGTTCGAACTCCGAGAGAGGCTTTTTCTCACTGTACAGCGACATGGCCGACACTTCCGCCGGCGACTTTATCTGGCTGATAAAAGGCGGCCCCGGCTGCGGCAAATCGAGTTTCATGCGCAAGATAGGCGCGGCGGCTGAGAGCGCGGGGTTTTCCGTGGAATACACCCGCTGCTCCGGCGACCCTGATTCACTCGACGCTGTTTACATACCGGAAAAAAAGCTCTGTTATGCCGACGCGACCTCTCCTCACTGCATGGATGCGGCTTTGCCGGCCTGTTCGGAGAGCTACCTGGACCTCGGCGCATTCTACCGGACAGATAAGCTCAGGCAGCGCCGAGGCGAACTCGCCGCAATGAACGCAAGGTACAAAGAGATATATGCACGGATATACGGACTTATCGCAGCTGCCGGCAAGCTCGAGCCATATGGCATCCCCGAACTCATCGGCGAGCGCGAGCGTGCGTATGTGTGCCGCAGGGCCCAGGGCGTGGCGGAACGAGAGTTCGGCCGAGGCGGCGGCAAGCGCCTCGGGCGGCAGAAGCACCGCTTCATCAGCGCGATAAGCTGCCGCGGATGCCTCAGGCTCGACGCGACAGTCGCCTCCGTGTGTCAGCGTGTCTACGCCCTGGACAATGAGTATGGCCTTGCCGACAGCTACCTGCAAACCCTTGCCGATGCCGCACAGCAGCGCGGCATCGACGCCGTGCTCTGCCACAGCCCGCTGCACCCGGAGCGGCTCGAGGCGCTCCTCATCCCCGAGCTGTCGCTCGGTTTCGTGTCCGGCGGGACGATGTTCGGCGAAGTGCGCGGCGCCGCACGGAACGTACGCCTCGACGCAGTGCCGCAAAAGGAAAAGCTCCAGCGGCTGAGAAAGAAAATCCGCTCCTCGGTCAAGTTGCGTGACGCCGTACTGCGCGAGGCGCTCTCGGCGCTCTCGGAAGCAAAGCAGCTGCACGACGAGATCGAGGCCGTGTATAACCCGCACGTCGATTTTGACGGAGTTTACTCGCTGTGTGACCTTCACATAAAAAACATGCTTCGGATATAGCCGAAAACTCCCGAGCCGTGAGGTCCGGGAGTTTTTATTTTTTCTTTACAGGATCTCGTCACATATGAAGTTGTAGATGTCAATTGCTTTCGGCGGGCAGCCCTTGACATATTTGTCAAACCCGCAGGTGCACTGGCCTACGCCGACCTCGCCGCCGCAGCCTTTGTAGCCCTGTCCTATGCAGATAGGAGTCTTCAGCCGGCGCAGATAGCCGTTCTCGTCCAGACGGTTGAGCGCGTGGATAAGGCTGCCGTAGCATGCGGAGCATGCGTCTTTAGGCTGGGCATATTTCGCAAGATGCTGCACCTTGCGTCCGCTGCGCAGGCTCACGAGGTTTTCCTCCGGCTGCTTGAGCTCTATGACATTGGCTTTTGAGGTGTCGCAGCAGCCGACGCCGAGCTTCGCGGCCAGGGGTATATACGGGACCTCATCGATGGAATAGCCCATAAGGTCGCAGACATAGGCATCGCAGAGGACCGGGTCGACGCAGCCGAGCATGCGGTTCATCGGGACAGGATTGCCGCCCTCTTCAAAGTCAAGATCGCCGCAGATTCCGTCGACGAGTATGAAATCGTTCTTGGCAACTGTGTTGAGGTGGGCGATGGGCTTGTCAAGGCCGAGCGAATGGAAGCGGCGCTTCTCTATGTTCGGGATGACGCCCTTGTTGTTTTTGAGCGCGCAGGTCACAGAAGTCTGGCAGTGGCCTTTGAGGACCGGCATATTGATCATGAAATCTATGGCCATGGCCTCATCGCAGATGTTTATTTTCATACCCTTGCAGTCGTACTCCTGATAGGTGTCGTGCTGCTCGTCGACTATATGGACCTTATACTGATAGGCGAGATCGTTGAAGCCGCAGCTGCGGAAAGCGGAAGCAGTCCGGTCTCCGACCCAGCTGCCCTCAAGGATGGTGATGTTTTTAAAGCCGCGCTCCTGCAGATACTCAATAGTTCCGGCAAGGATCTCAGGATGAGTGGTGGCGCCGGTGCTGGCCGGCTTTGCGACGACGAGGTTCGGCTTCAGGCCGATACGCTTTTTGGTGTCGCCTATCATATCTTCTATTTTAGCAGCGGCGAGGATCTCTTTCGCCATCTCCTTCGGCGCGCTGCCATAGGTGATGATAATGTCGTTTTTGTTCAAAAGGCTCCCTCCTTAGCTTTTTGTTCCTTTAGAATATACCATTCTGAAACTGCCGTGTCAACCTCGCCGCGCTTGCAAATGCACAACCTGTATATTATAATAACGGTATCATCATACGAAAGGCGTGTTAATATGAAAATTACCGCACTTATTGAAAATACATCATGCTCAAGCGACATCGCCCACGAGCACGGTCTCTCTCTTTACATCGAGGCCTGCGGGAAAAAGCTCGTATTCGACACGGGACTTGGCTCAAACTTCGCCGTCAATGCAGAGAAGCTCGGGATAGACCTCTCTGCTGTCGACTTTGCCGTCCTCTCGCACGGCCATTTTGACCACGGCGGCGGGCTGCGCGAATTCATATCAATAAACAAGACCGCCCCTGTTTACGCGAGAAAGATGGCCTTTGATCCGCATTACTCCCAGCGCCCGGACGAGCTGTTCTACAACGGCATCGATATGGCGTTCCCCGAGACCGGGCGCGTCATCTTCACTGAGCGCGAGTTCAACATAGGCGGCGGGTTTTCGCTGTTCTCTGAAGTGCCGCCGTATGAGCCGGTATTCTCCTCCAGCCGCACGCAGCTCGAGGTCATAGACGGTGAAAACGTGCCCGACCGTTTCCTGCACGAGCAAAACCTCGTCATCAATGAAAACGGCAAATATGCGCTCATAGCCGGATGCGCACACAGCGGCATATACAACATCATCACCCGTTTCCGCGAGATATACCACTGTGATCCGGGCCTTATCGTAGGCGGCTTCCACCTGATGATCCCCAATCTCGGCAAGAGCCTGCCGGATGAGGAGATTGACGAGCTTGCCGCCAAGCTCGCCGCCATGAAGGGCACCCGTTTTTACACCTGCCACTGCACCGGGAAATACGCCTACGAGCGCATGCATGATATCATGGGCTCCCAGGTGAAATATCTCTCCGCCGGTGAGAGCCTTGAGTTTTGACATTTCTTATATTTATCACATGTGCTGAGCATATCGGCTCACTGCAATATTTACAAAGTTTTTCTGATAACGGCTTTGTATATTGAATTCCCTTGGCGTTGTGATACAATATTTTTTAACGATTTAATACGAAAGAGGGAGTATCATGGACAAGATCACTATTCAGCGGACTTCTGCTCCCAAAGCAAAGCCCGATGTCAACGGAATCCCATTCGGAACATACTTTACCGACCACATGTTCCTCATGGATTATGTCAAGGGACAGGGGTGGATAAACCCCAGGATCGTCCCCTACGGCCCCATCTCTCTCGAGCCCTCCGCCATGGTGTTCCACTATGCCCAGGAGATCTTTGAGGGCCTGAAAGCATACCGCACCGCCGAGGGCAAGATCCAGCTCTTCCGTCCTTACGAGAACATCCGCCGTCTCAACAATTCTGCTGAGCGCCTGTGTGTCCCCCCCATCGAGGAGGAGGATTTCATGACGGCTCTGCGCACCCTCATCGAGGTCGACGCCGACTGGGTGCCGAGCGAGCCAGACACTTCGCTCTACATCCGTCCGTTCGTAATCGCCACCGACCCGCACGTCGGCGTGCATGCGTCTCACACCTATCTTTTCGCCATCATCTGCTGCCCTGTCGGAAGCTACTATCCCGAGGGCATCGATCCGGTCAAAATCATGATCGAGTCCCGCGATGTCCGCGCCGTCCGCGGCGGCACCGGATACACCAAGTGCGGCGGCAACTACGCTGCATCCCTGCGCGCTTCCGAGATCGCCGCCGAAAAGGGATTCAGCCAGGTCCTCTGGCTTGACGGTGTATACCGCAAGTACATCGAGGAAGTCGGCAGCATGAACGTCATGTTCAAGATAAACGGCAAGATCATCACCCCCGAGCTCACCGGCTCCGTCCTGCCCGGCATCACCCGCAAGTCCTGCATCGAGCTGCTCAGGGAGTGGGGATATGAAGTTGAGGAGCGCATGCTCTCCATAGACGAGCTCATGGCCGCCGCGGCCGATGGTTCTCTCGAGGAGGCCTGGGGCACCGGCACAGCCGCCGTCGTTTCCCCCATCGGTGAGATCAGCTATCTCGACAAGGACTACACCGTCTGCGGAGGCAAGATTGGGTCCGTCACGCAGAAGCTCTATGACACTATCACCGGTATCCAGTGGGGCAAGATCGAGGACAAGCACAACTGGATAGTCCCTGTGTGCTGAGTTATTTACAATATCTGAAATGCCGCCGAAAGTTTTTCGGCGGCATTTTTGTTTATCTGCAACATTATATTTCGTATATCCTTCCAAATATTTCATTTGTGAAATGTTTGTGATATATTACGAAACTTCAGAAAACGGTTTTGTATTTTTGCCGATTGACTATTCTGAATCTTATTTCCTATAATTAAGCCGAACGTTAACGTTTTTATCAAGTTCAAGGAAAGAGTTCTGATGAAGCAAAAGGAGGCAAACATGAAAAAACGCGCACTGACACTGTTTCTTGCACTGGTCATGGTGCTGTCCATGGCCGCCTGCGGCGGCACGACCGAGTCCGCTCCGCCCGAGAGCACGGCGCCTGAGAGCTCCGCGCCCGAGAGCGAAGCCCCGGCAGAGCCCGCTGAGGTCGTCGCGACCCCGATACTCGACGTCGTGACCGAGACCGTGACAGTCGACCCGGCCAACCCGCTCGGGTCCGAGCTCGCCGGCGGCCTCTACACCGTCGACCTTGACGGCGGCCGCGTCCTCTACCACTATGTGCCCGAGACCATAGGCTACCGTCAGCCCGCCGTTGCCATCGGCGTCCCGTCCGACTCGGCTGCCGACCAGTTCATCGCCGATACCGGCTGGCAAACCGTCGCCGAAGAGCGCGGCATAAGCCTCATCCTGATGGTTGCCGGAGAGGGCGGCTATGCCGCCGACGAGAGCGCCTATGCCGATGCTGTCTACGGCTACATGGACGGACGCGACTACCTCCAGATGCAGGATGCCGCATACTACATGGTCGGCTACGGAGACGCCGCGGACATGGTTATGAACTATGCGGTGACTCATCCCCACATTTTCGCCGGTTTCGCCGCTTTTGGAGTCGATGAATTCGACACCGCCGCGCTCGACGCCGCCGCTTCGACCGAGAGCCCCGCCGCCGGCGTCATGCTGAGTCAGGTCGCCGTCCCGATGTGGCTGGGAGCCGAGAGCGAGACGGCCTCCGTCACCGAGCTTGTCGACTACTGGAAGAGCGCCAACGAGTGCAGCTCCGGCCCCTATGCCGGCGCCTACGCCGACGAGATCTATGTGTATCCCGAGCACATGTCCAACACCAACGAGATCACCTATTCCCACTGCTCGAAAGTGCTCGTGACCATCGGACTGGACGATGTCGAGACGCCGGAGTTCACTGATACCCTCTACGACGACTTCCTGATGCGCACCCGCCGTCAGGACAGCGGTGACATCAACGCACTGCGCCCGTTTGCCACGAACGAGGAGAAGGGCATGGACTATGTCACTCTCGAGGTGGATGGAGTCACCCGCGAGTTCTGGGTCTACGTCCCGACCGACGTTGCAAACGGCCGCTATGAGAACGTCCCCGTCGTGTTCGCGTTCCACGGCGGCGGCGGCAGCGGCGAGGAGTTTGCCGCCCGCTCCGGCTGGGACAAGGTCGCCGAGGAGCGCAACTTCATAGCAGTGTTCCCGACTGGCTACCGCAGCAACGACGGATTCAAGGCCAGCACGACCTGGGGCGCCGCAGATATGCCTTTCTTTGAGGCCATGCGCACCTATATGCTCGAGACCTATCCCGTTGACGTCACCCGCATCTACGTCTCCGGACAGTCTATGGGCTGCGTCATGAGCTGCACCATCGCTCTTCAGCGCCCGGAGCTTATCGCCGCATGCGCTGCGACCTCTGCCCGCGTCATGCCGAGTGAGACCGAGAACGTCGACACCAGCCTGATAATGCCCTTCATGTGGTCTGTCGGCGAGAAAGACCAGTACTTTGTCGAGGGCGGCAAGGACTACGGCATGATCCCCGCCTGCATCGCCGAGTGGCGCAGCCGCTATGGCATCACCGCTGATGAGTCAAATACCTATACTTATCAGAACGGTGACTTCCATGGCTATGACTTCAAGAATGTCGACGGCGTCACCCTCATCCGTGAGCAGCTTGTGACCGACAAGATCCACGCCATGCTGCCCGACGAAGTCTACACCCTGTACGATTTCCTGAGCGCATACTCACGCGGCGAGGACGGCACCTCCTACTATATGGGCATGCCCATCAGCGCCGAGTGCAACTGACGGACATCTCAAAAGAAACACCCCGCCACCGGGCGGGGTGTTTTCTTGTTATTGCAGTTATTTCCTCAGCAGTCCGCTGTCCCTGATGGCCGCGGCGGCCTTGAGGATGACGTCCTCGTCCTGAACAAGAGCCAAACGGACAAATCCCTCGCCGCTCGGGCCGAATGCGGTACCCGGCGTGACTATGACACCGGTCTTTTCGACGAGCTGGGATGCAAAGTCCTGGCTGCTCTCAAATCCATCGGGTATCTTCGCCCAGAGGAACATGGTGCTGACACATTTGTCTATGTGCCAGCCTATGGCGTCGAACGCCTCGCAAAGCACGTCGCGCCGGTGCTGGTATGCCATACGCGTGGTCTCAACACAGCTCTGATCTCCGGTGATGGCGGCGACAGCAGCTTTTTGTATCGGAAGGAATATGCCGTAGTCCATATTGGACTTGAGAGTTTTGACGGCGCCGACTATCTCCCTGTTGCCGAGGCAGAAGCCGACGCGCGCCCCTGCGAGGCCATAGGTCTTGGACAGCGAGTTGAACTCGACACCGACATCCTTTGCGCCCTCGTATGCGAGGAAGCTGCCGGTGGTGCGCCCGTCAAAGACAAGCTCACTGTAGGCGTTGTCGTGCAGGACAGCGATGTCAAACTCCTTAGCAAATGCGATGAGATCGTGATAAAAGCTGTCGGGCGCGACGGCGGTCGTCGGGTTGTTCGGGTAGGACACGGTCATGAGCTTGGCCTTGCGGGCGATGTCGGTCGGGATATCGCGCAGGTCGATGATGTAGTCCTTCTCGGCGAGCATGGGCATGTGGTATATCTGAGCGCCGGCTATAGCCGGGCCGTCGCCGAACACGGGGTAGCACGGCTCAGGCACGAGTATGTAGTCTCCCTCATCGGCAAAAGCAAGCGCAATGTGGCCAAGCCCTTCCTGAGAACCGAGCAGCGAGCTAACCTCCGAGCGCGGATCGAGCTCGACGCCGTAGCGGCGGAGATACCAGGCCGCGGCTGCATCCTGCAGTTCGGCGGTGTCGGATATCGCATAGACATAGTTCTGAGGCTTCTGCACTTCTTCGACAAGCACGTCGATGATATGCTTTGCGGGCGGGATATTGGGCGCACCGACGCTGAGATCGATCACAAGTTCACCGTTTGCGAGCCGACGGTTCTTTATGGTGAGAAGCGACGAAAACACGCCCTCTCCAAATCTGTCCAATCTTTTCGAAAATTGCATTCCAATCTACCCCTCGTGTTCGTATTGCCGTATAAAGCTCATATTATCACTAATTATACCACTGTACTTGTAAAAATAAAGTGTTTTTTGCCGTAATCTGTGATAATATATAGTCCTGACTATGAACGGAGGTCGCAGTATGGCAGAGCTGGCAAAAAATCAGAGATACACGGCGCGGGTCGAGTCATTCAACTCGCAGGGGCATGGCGTTTGCCGCATCGGGGACCGGGCTGTCTTTCTGCCCGGAGCAATACCCGGAGAGCTCTGGGAGCTGCTTATACTCAAGGTCACGGCCTCCGCCGTCTATGCCAAGGGCCTGCATTGCCTGGAGGCCTCGGAGCACAGATGCATCCCCCCCTGCCCCGCCTGTGGAAAATGCGGCGGCTGTGCCCTGCTGCACATGAACTACAGCTGCGAGTGTGATTTTAAGCGCGGCCGCGTGGACGACGCGTTCGCGCATATCGCAAAGCTTGACCTGCGCGTCGAGGAGTTCATACCGGCAAAGGAGAGATTCCACTACCGCAACAAAGCAATCTATGCCGTCGGAGACGGCGCTACCGGCTTTTTCCGTCCGCGCAGCCATGACATCATCCCGGTCGAAAGCTGCCTGCTGCAGTCATCTGTGGCCGACAGAGCGGCCTTTGCGCTCCGCCGCTGGATGACTCAACACAGGATACCGGCGTACGACGAGACAACGGGACGCGGCTGCGTGCGCCACTTGTTCGTGCGCACCTCACGTCTCGGAGGAGCCGTCGTGTGTGTGGTATCCGCCGCCGGACTGGGCAGCGCCACAGCTTCCCTCGCCGAGGCAATGACGAGCGAGTGCCCGGAGCTCACCGGCGTAGTGCTCAACATAAACAAGACCCGCGGGAACACCGTGCTCGCCGGTGATTTTTATACGCTCTGGGGCAGTGCCGAGCTCGAATCCGAGCTCTCCGGCTTCAGGTTTCAAATAGCGCCGCAGGCGTTTTTCCAGGTCAATCCCGACCAGGCCGAGCAGCTCTATGCCAAGGCCGTCGAATATGCCGCCGCCGACGGAGAGACCGTGCTCGAACTCTACTGCGGTGCCGGCACTATAAGTCTGTGCCTTGCCAGAACCGCGGCCAAGGTCATCGGCGCCGAGATATCGGAGCCGGCCGTCATCAACGCACGCGGGAATGCGGAGCGCAACGGCGTCAAGAATGTTGAGTTCATATGCGCCGACGCCTCCGATGCGGCCGACGAACTTCTCAAGCGCGGGCTGAAGCCGTATGCAGTCGTTGTAGATCCGCCGCGCAAGGGACTGGCCGGGAGTGTGATCGACTGCATAGCGGAAATGGGGCCGCAGCGCGTCGTGTACGTCTCCTGCGATCCTGCGACGCTCGCGCGCGACATCGCCAAATTCTCCGCCCTTGGCTACTCTCCAAAGCGCGCCGCCGCAGTCGACATGTTCCCGTGTACAGCACACGTCGAGACGGTAGTTCTTTTGTCCAAACTTAATGCTAAGCAGCATATTGTAGTGGAGTCGAATCTGGACGAGCTGGATTTGACTGCGGCTGAGAGCAAGGCGACCTATGACGAGATCAAGGCGTATGTGCTGGAGAAGTATGGTTTGAAGGTATCGTCCCTATACATCTCGCAGATTAAGCGCAAGTGTGGGCTGGATGTGGGGCAGAATTATAATCTGTCAAAGAAGGAAGACGCAAAAGTG
>CAJFRI010000063.1 GCA_904419385.1 Candidatus Heteroscillospira lomanii | reverse complement strand
TGTCGTGGACTACGACACACGCAAGACCATAGGCGGCCTGCTCACGGAGGACCGCTCCGGCTTCTACGGCACCGAGCGCGCCATGTACGACGAGATCGGGCGCGAGCGCGACGTGTGGAGCGGCAACACGACCATCGGCTGCATCATCACAAACGCAAAGCTCGACAAATCACAGTGCAACAAGCTCGCGAGCATCGCGCACAACGGCTATGCGCTCACGATACGCCCGGTACACACCTCGGCCGACGGCGACACGATATTCGTCATGGCCACCGCTGAGGCCGAGGTCAATCCCGATGCGCTCGGCTGCCTCGCCACAGAAGTGATGGCGAGGGCGATAAACCGCGCTGTGCGCGCGGCCGTCCCGTCATACGGCCTGCCCGCCGCCCGCAGCTTTGAGTAATCAATTTCAAATTATTCTGTTCAAAGGATGTGATTAGATGAAACTCCTGCTGGCCATCATCCAGGAAGACGATTACGATGCCGTCGTCGGAGCACTCAACCGCGAGCACTTTTTTGTTACACGCCTCAGCTCAAGCGGCGGATTCCTGCGCCGGAAAAACATCACCATCATGCTCGGCGTAGAGGATGACGAGCATGAAAAGGTCGTGAAGATACTGCGCGACAACGCCAGCAAGCGCCGCCAGACCATACGGTGCATGCCTGTCTCGCTCGCAAGCTCGCACGGGCTGGAAGCCAGCGCGGCCATACCGGTAGAGATAGATGTCGGCGGAGTCACGCTCTTCACTCTCCCGCTTGACAGCATAGAAAAATTCTGAAAACTTAAAAGAGCAGCGGAGCTGTGTAGCTCCACTGCTCTTTTCTTTTTTTACCGTCAGTCTTTCCCGTCAGAGCCGGCATCATCCGCGCTTCCGTCCTCAGCTGCTTCCTCCACTACCACCGGGATGAACCTGCGGGCAAAGCGGCCCTTTCCGCGGTTTTTCACATAGAAGAAACCTATCGTGCTGAACACGACTGCTCCGATGAAATTGACGAAAAGGTCCTGCATCGTGTCGATCAGGCCGATGTCCAGATATCCGCCGAGTCCGAGCTCAGTGCCGTTCACGGCCACACTCGTTATGCCCGATATCCCGATAGGCTTGTTTGCACCCGTCGGGTTGAGGGCGACAGAATAGATCGCGTTTATCACGGTGTCTTTCTGCATGTCGGTGTGGACGAGCATATCCGCGGCAAACTCAAAAAACTCCCACAGCACGCCGACCGTCATCGAAAAGCAAAACGCCGCGACGGACATGTATATGGGCGACAGCTTCAGTGATGTGCGCTCGGATCGATTGAGTATATCGACCATGGAAAAGCCGATTGCCGCACAGAGAAAGCCGTTAGTCGTGTGGAGCATGGTGTCCCAATAGGGGAATTTGACATAGTATTCACCTATCTCGCCGAGTATCTCCGCGGCGAATATGAACACCATGATGATTATCTCCAGCGTTGTCGGCAGGTCTATCTTTAGTGTGCGCTCTATTATGGCCGGCATCATCAGCAGGATAAGCGACAGCAAACAGACGAAAACGCTCTCAAATTCCTGACGGAACGCCGCCCTTATCATCACGAAAATGACCATTGTGCGTATTATTATGTAAACCGAAAGCGAGCTTTTGTCGCGGCTCAAATGTTTAAGTATTTTTTGATGAAATCCTTTGAACTTCATCTGTGAGTATCCTCCCCGCTATAATGCTGATCAGATGTTTTCCTTCCAATAATCTTTTAACATTATATTATCAGCCTGTCAAGAATCATTTTGTGGACAGGCGCGGGCACAGGGAGTATAATCTCCTCGAATATAACAACAAGGCATGGTGTCAGATATGGACAACAAGACAAACGTAATGCGGCTCATCGAGAAGAAAAAACTCCACTATACCGCCCACACATACACTCCGGCCGAGGCGCTCTCCGGGGTAGAGGCCGCCGAAAAGCTCGGCCAGGATCCTGCCCGGGTGTTCAAAACGCTGGTCACTTCCGGCAGGAGCGGCGCGCACTATGTGTTCGTGATCCCGGTCGCTGAGGAGCTCGACCTCAAAAAGGCCGCCAAGGCCGTCGGCGAGAAATCGATAGAAATGCTCAAATCCAAAGAGCTGCTCCCGCTCACCGGATACATACACGGCGGCTGTTCGCCCATCGGGATGAAAAAGTTCTTTACCACGGTGGTCGACTCGACGGCCAGGCAATTTGAGACGATATTTTTCAGCGCCGGCAAGATAGGCCATCAGATAGAGATGGCGCCAGGCGATCTTGAGAAGATGATACGCCTCAGTTATGCGGAACTCACGGTCGGCGCGGAATAATACGAAACGGGCCTGTGCTAAAAGCACGGGCCCGTTTTTCACTCCGTCACATCAAACAGCCTCGTGGAACGTTCGCTTTATGACCTCGAGCTGCTGCTCGCGGCTGAGGCGGTTGAAGTTGACCGCATAGCCGGACACCCTGATAGTGAGCGTCGGATATTTCTCGGGGTGCTCCATCGCGTCTATGAGCACCTCGCGGTTCATTACGTTCACGTTGAGGTGGTGTGCGCCCTTGGTGAAATAGCCGTCGAGGATGCCGGTGAGATTCTCGACGCGCTCGTCCTCATTCCTGCCTAGAGCATTCGGCACAATCGAGAAAGTATTCGACACTCCGTCCTGACACACGTCGCGATATGGTATCTTGGCAACGGAGTTCAGCGAGGCCAGGGCCCCGTTCTCATCGCGTCCGTGCATGGGGTTGGCACCGGGCGCAAACGGTTCTCCCGCCTTGCGTCCGTCGGGCGTAGCGCCCGTTTTTTTGCCGTACATGACATTGCTGGTTATTGTGAGCGCGGAGAGCGTGTGTCGCGCATTGCGGTAGAGCGGATGTTTTTTCAGCTCTGCAGAGAAGTAGGACACGAGCTCTGCGGCGATATCGTCGACGCGGTCGTCGTCATTGCCGTATTTTGGGAACTCGCCTTCTATCTCAAAATCGACCGCTATGCCGTTCTCGTTGCGCACGGGGCGCACCTTTGCGAATTTGATGGCGGAGAGCGAGTCGGCCGCAATAGACAGGCCCGCCACGCCGAAAGCCGCCAGGCGCTCTACCAGTGTGTCGTGCAGAGCCATCTGGCTGCTCTCATATGCATATTTATCGTGCATATAGTGGATGATGTTTATGGTGTCGACATATAGCTCGGCGACATAGGCGAGCACCTTTTTGTAATTTCCGAGAACTTTGGGATAGCACAGCACCTCGTCGGTGTCGGGTTCAATATCCGGCACGACCTTGATCCCCTTGCGCTCGTCCACGCCTCCGTTTATCGCATAGAGCAGGCTCTTTGCAAGGTTGGCACGCGCGCCGAAAAACTGCATTTGCTTGCCGACGGCCATAGCAGAGACGCAGCAGGCTATGCAATAGTCGTCGCCGTACATCGGGCGCATGAGCTCGTCGCTCTCATACTGGATGGAATCGGTGTCTATGCTCATCTTCGAGCAATAGCGCTTGAAGCCCTCGGGGAGGTCCTTGCTCCAGAGCACAGTGAGGTTCGGCTCCGGCGCGGTGCCGAGGTTCGTGAGAGTGTGGAGCATGCGGAAAGAGTTTTTAGTGACAAGCGGACGGCCGTCGACGCCGATGCCGCCTATCGATTCGGTCACCCATGTCGGATCGCCGCCGAAGAGCTCGTTGTACTCAGGGGTGCGCAGATGACGGATGAGGCGCAGCTTGATGACAAACTGGTCGATAAGCTCCTGTGCGCCCGCCTCGTCGAGCACTCCGCGCTCGAGATCGCGCTGGATGTAGACGTCGAGAAAAGTCGACACCCTGCCGAGCGAGGTCGCGGCGCCGTTGTTCTCTTTGGCTCCGGCAAGATACGCGAGGTAGAGCGCCTGAACGGCCTCGTGCGCATTCTCGGCCGGACGCGAGATGTCGCAGTTGTAGCGCGCGGCCATGCTGCGCATCTCCTCAAGGGCGCGTATCTGCATGCGCACCTCCTCGCGCAGGCGGATGCGCTCGTCCGTCATGGGTCCGTCGAGTGAGTCGAGGTCATGCTCCTTCTCCTCTATCAGGAAATCGGTACCGTAGAGCGGGACGCGGCGGTAGTCGCCTACTATGCGCCCGCGTCCATAGGCATCGGGCAGTCCGGTGAGCAGGCCCGCAGTGCGGGCAAGGCGGGTGCGCTTGGGATAGGCGTCGAACACGCCGTCGTTGTGCGTCTTGCGGTAGAGGCGAAAGTGCTTTTCAATCTCCGGGTCGAGCTTGTACCCGAATTGGTCGAGAGCGGAGACGGCCGTGCGCATGCCGCCGTAGAGGTTCACTATCCGCTTGAGCGGCGCGTCGGTCTGAAGTCCGACTATGACCTCATTTTCCCTGTCGATATACCCCGGCTCAAAGTTGTCGATACCCGACACGACGTGGGTCTCCACGTCGATTATCCCCTTGTTCATCTCTTCTATAATGAGCGCGCTGGCTCTTTCCCAGACCTTTGCAGTCTTTTCAGAGACTGGTGCCAGGAACTCATCGTTGCCGTAATATGGCGTGTAGTTTTTCTGGATAAAGTTGCGCACATTCACAAGGTGGCGCCACTCGCCGGTCTTGAATCCGCTCCACGCGGTGCAGTTTACATCAATGCTCATTGACTCTTCTCCTTTCATGCCCTGCGGCGGCCTCATTCAGCCGCATGTTCCATTCTCTCAGGCACTCTTCCTCCACCGGCGGCACCCCGTCGAGGCTGTACGGTATGCCGAGCTCGCGGTATTTGTGCACGCCCAGCGTATGATACGGCAGCAATTCCACCCGTTCCACGCCGCTTATACCCGAGATGAAGCTCTCCAGCGCACCGAGGTGCTCGTCCGAGTCAGTAAGCCCTGGCACGACGACATGTCTTATCCAGAGCGGCACGCCGAGCCTCTGCACCTCGCCGAGAAAATCCAAGAACTCGTCCATCCCGTGGCCGGTGACGAGCCTGAACCCTTCCGGTGTACAGTGTTTCACGTCGAGCAGTACAAGATCAGTGCTGCGGAGTATGCGCTCATAGCCGCCCTTTCCGCAGCCTGCCGTGTCGAGGCAGGTGTTTATCCCCCTCCCACGGCAGAGCTCGAGCGCTTCGGCCAGAAATTCCGGCTGAAGCAGGGGCTCACCGCCGGAAAAAGTGACTCCTCCCCGCCTGCCGTAATAAGGGCGGTAACGCTCAAGCTGCGCCACGAGCTCCTCCGGCGTGACAAGCCGGGACTTTTCGTCAGCCGCGCTCCATGTGTCGGGATTGTGGCAATATCTGCACCTGAGATAACATCCCTGGAGAAAAACGACAGTGCGTATGCCAGGCCCGTCGACCAGGCCCATGGATTCTATCGAATGGATGATCCCTTTTGACAACGCCGCTCTCCTCCTGAAAAAAAGAAAAGCCGACAGTCCGGGCTTTTCTCGCCCAGACGGTCGGCAAACATTTTAATCATACTTCATGTGGTGTGCTCCACGATATCCGTCAGTCGTATGACTGGGAATATAATGACACATCCGAGCAATTTTGTCAAGTTATTTTTTTATCAATCTTTCCCTTTACTTTTTCTCCTTTGCGCGGCAGACGAGAGCTGCGGCCAGCGCAAAGAACACGGCCGCTGCTATGCCGCCAGCCGCAGCAGTTAAGCCCCCTGTGAACACACCGAGCAGTCCGCTCTCGGACACGGCTTTGCGCACCCCGTCGGCCAGAGTGTTCCCAAAGCCCACGAGCGGTACGGACGCGCCGGCCCCCGCCCACTCCGCTACGGGACCGTAAATCCCGACAGCGCCGAGCAAAACACCCGCTACGACATAGCACGAGAGTATGCGCGCCGGCGTGAGATTTGTCCAGTCTATGAGCACCTGCCCCACTGCGCAGAGCGCGCCGCCGACAACAAAAGCCTTCAGCATCCCGGTCAGTATCTCCATCACTGCACCCCCGTATCAAAAGCCACCGCATGGCAGATGCCCGGTATGGACTCGCCCTGCTGCGACGTCGTGGGCGACATCAGCGCGCCTGTCGCGGCAAAGAGCATGCGGTTCCACCGGCCCTCGCGCATGCCGCTGAGCAGCAGCGAAGCGAGCACGCTCGCGCAGCAGCCGCAGCCGGATCCGCCGGCGTGCACATCCTGGCGTTCTCTGTCAAATATCATAAGTCCGCAGTCGAGATGGTTTTCGAGTTCTATCCCCTCGTGTTCGAACAGCCCTGCAAGCGCCTTGCTGCCGACGTATCCGAGATCGCCGGTGACTATTATGTCATAGTCCTGCGGCGACCTGCCCGTGTCCTCAAAATGCGCCGTGAGCGTGTCAAACGCCGCCGGAGCCATGGCCGCGCCCATGTTGGCGGCGTCGCATATTCCGGCGTCTACTATCTTTCCAGCAGTCACATGTGTGATATACGGCGCGCCGCCGTCCCGGCCGAGGATGAGCGCACCAGCTGCGGTCACAGTCCACTGGGCTGTCGGAGTGCGCTGGCCGCCGTATTCCAGCGGGAAACGGAACTGCCGCTCCGCGGAGCAGAAATGCGAGCAGCTCTGCGCCGCCGCCGTGCTGCCGAAGCCGCCGTCGATGAACATGGCCGCGAGCGCCGCAGCCTCCGCCATGGTCGAGCACGCGCCGTAGAGCCCGAAAAAAGGCGCTCCGCTGTCGCGCATGGCAAAACACGAGGCCGTGCATTGATTCAGCAGGTCTCCGCCGAATATCGCATCGAGAGACGACGGCGCGATATTCGCCTTGTCGCAGGCCAGCGAGAAACACTGTTTGAGCATACGGCTCTCTGCCTTCTCCCACGAAGCCTCGCCGAAATACGAGTCCTCGCTTATATAGTCAAAGCAGCGCCCGAGCGGCCCGTCGCCCTCCTTGTCCCCGCCTACGGCCGCGCCCGCGAGCACAGACACCGGCTTTTCCAGACGCACGGTCTGTCTGCCTATCCGTTTTTCAGACATGCTATCACCTCGGCTCTAGTTTTGCCGGGCTCTCGAGAAAAATTCGCGCAAAAAGAAAAGCTCCCGCATTTTGCGGGAGCTTTTCATCACTTTTCGAGCTCTATTTTTACCTCAAACGGCAGTTTCTGCAAAATATCGCGCTCGATATCTATGCCGTCGTATACCTCCGTGAGCACTATGCCGTCCCGTCCGAGCTGGAACACGCATCTCTCTGTGACATATAGGACCTTCTGACCGTTGTCGTGGGCGTTCTCCGCCGAGAAGCTCACGGCCCTGCCGACGCTCTCGACAAACTTGTTTATCCTGCCCTCTCTGACTATCTTCACCCGGCCGTAGCTCTCCTCTATCTCGAGTCCGCCGGTGGTGAAGGTCGAGCAGAACACGACCTCCTTGGCCGTCTGGGTGATGTTGGCAAAACCGCCTATGCCGGACAGTTTCGTCTCGTTCATGTGGCTGTTCACGTTGCCCGCTTTGTCGATCTGCAATGTGCCGAGGAAGCAGATGTCAAGCCCTCCGCCGTCGTAGAAATCGAACATCTGGGCGGTGTTGATTATGCAGTGCGCTCCGACGGCCGAGCCGAACGCCTTGCCCGAGGCCGGCATGCCGCCTATAGCGCCGTCCTCGGACGCCCTCGGCTATGCCTATGCCTATGTTGACTACCATGCCCGGCCTCAGCTCCTGCACGGCGCGCTTCGTGATGACCGAGCGCACGGCGTCGCTCTTCTCGGAGCCGTGGGCGAGGACGAATTCGGTTATCTCGTCGGGCGTCATGAACCTGTCGCCTGTGTAGCTCGGCTCGAACTCGTCTATGCCGAGTATCGGGGTCTGCTCGGGGCAGAGCACGATATAGTCGACGAACGCGCCGGGGACGATGCACTCCCACGGGCGGCGCTTCTGGGTAAACTGCTCGACCTGGACGATGACCTTGCCGCCGTTTCGCTTGACGGCCTGCACCAGCGACATGGCGTCGAGCGTACAGCTCTCTTTCTCCATCGTTATATTGCCGAAGCGGTCGCAGCTCGTGCCCTTGATGAGCGCAACGTCGAACTTCGGCACCTTGTATTTGAGAAAGCGCTCGCCGTCGATATATATGTCGCTCACCCACTCGTCGGTGGCCTTGGCGTTGAGACGGCCGCCGCCGTTGCGAGGATCGACGAACAGGTTTATGCCGCTCTTGGTGATGTAATACGGCGAGCCACCGGCCGCCTGGCGCACCATGTGCGACATTGCGCCGAAGAGCAGGTTGTAGCCCGCGATCTCATTGTTCATCACCATTTTGGCCGTGCCCGGCATGGACGCGTAGTGGCTGAGGATGACCTCCTTGACGGCGCCGGCGGTGATGATCCGCTCGCACATGGAGTTCTCCTCCCAGTTGCCGAAACCGGCCTCGGCGTATATGGACAGATCGTGCGGCTCGCCGGTCTCCAGATATCTGCCGGCCAGAGCCTCGAGGAGCTGCGCGGGGTTTATAAGTGTGAGGAACGCGTTGACCCCGATGAAATCGCCGCTTTTGATGCAGGCGACGGCCTCACGCGCAGTTACGAATTCCGGCATTGCCGTTCATACCTCCAGTCATGAAAAGGGCGAGCGGGATCCCCCGCTCGCCCGGATAAGTCATTTTGCCTTTACGGCTTCAGCGCCGGCGATGAGAGCGTGTTTGTTGATGTCGACAAGGTGTGCCTTCCTCTTGCCGAGCTTGAGCGCGATGGCGTCGAGCACGGTGTCGACGGAGACGCACTTGGTCAGCTCCAGGCAGGCGCCGAGGATGACCACGTTTGCGACCTTCATGTTGCCGAGCTGCTCGGCGAGCTCGTTGGCGGGGACATAGTAGACGTTTATGTCGTCGCGCTTGGCCTTCACGTCAATGAGGCTGCTGTTGACTATGAGCGTGCCGCCCGGGCGGACGAACGACTCGAACTTGTCGAGCGAGGGGCGGTTCATGGCGATGACGCAGCTCGCCTTGGTGATGACCGGAGAGGCGATCGGGCTGTCGGACACGCAGACGGAGCAGTTGGCCGTGCCTCCGCGCATCTCGGGTCCGTAGGACGGGAGCCAGGAGACGTATTTGCCCTCCATCATGCCCGCCTGTGCGAGGAACTGGCCTATGAGCAGCATGCCCTGGCCGCCGAATCCGGCAAAGAGGTTCTGTTCAAGCATCTTACTCGCCCTCCTTTGTCTTGTCTTTGAAAACGCCCAGCGGATAGTATGGGATCATGTTGTCCTCAAGCCATTTCATGGCCTCGACCGGGGACAGGCCCCAGTTGGTCGGACAGGTGGAGAGGATCTCAATCATGGAAAAGCCCTTGCCGCTCATCTGGCACTCGAATGCCTTTCTGATGGCCTTTTTCGCCCTGATGATATTCGCATTGTTGTTGAGGGCGACGCGCTCGATATAAGCAGAGCCCTCGATGGTGGCGAGCATCTCGGACACGCGCAGCGGCTTGCCGCACCAGGCCTCATCGCGGCCGTACGGCGAGGTGGTGGTCTTCTGGCCGACAAGGGTGGTCGGAGCCATCTGGCCGCCGGTCATGCCGTAAATGGCGTTGTTGACAAAGATCGTGGTGATCTTCTCGCCGCGGTGGGCGGCGTGGACGATCTCGGCGGTGCCTATGGATGCGAGGTCGCCGTCGCCCTGATAGGTGAACACGCAGGCGTCGGTCCTGGCGCGCTTTATGCCGGTGGCGACAGCGGGCGCGCGGCCGTGGGCCGCCTCGAACATGTCACAGTTGAAGTAGTTATACGCAAACACCGCGCAGCCGACAGGAGCGATGCCAACGGCTTTCTCCTGGAGCCCCATCTCATCTATGACCTCGGCCACGAGGCGGTGGATCACGCCGTGGGTGCAGCCGGGGCAGTAGTGGAACTCGGCGTCGGTGAGCATTTTGGTCTTTTCAAAAACGACTGCCATTGTCTTATTCCTCCCTCATGCTCTTGAGCTTCTCTTTGATCTCCTCGGCGGTGGGCAGCAGGCTGCCGGCGTGCCCGAGGAATTCGACAGGCTTTGCCCCGTTGACGGCGAGGCGCACGTCCTCCACCATCTGGCCGGCGCTGAGCTCGACCGTGAGGCAGCCCTTGACACCGTCGGCCATGACGGCATCACGCACGGCATTTTTCGGGAAGGGCCAGAGTGTTATCGGGCGGATGAGGCCGACGTTGATGCCTTCCTGCTTCAGCTCGTCGATAGCGGACTTGCAGATACGGGCAATGGTACCGTAGGCCGTGACGACGAGCTCTGCGCCCTCGAGATTATAGGCCTCATATCTTACCTCGTTCTTTTCGATCTCGGCGTAGCGGGCCTGGAGGCGCTCGTTGAGCTCGGTGAGCTCCTCGGTGGTGATGTAGAGGGAGTTGACGACGGCGCGGGGCTTCTTGTCGCCGGGCTTCCAGCCGGTGGCGGCCCAGGGTTTCTTCTCCGGGTCGACGACATACTCTTTCATCTCCGGCAGCTCGACAGGCTCCATCATCTGGCCGATGATGCCGTCGGCAAGGAGCATGGCGGGATTGCGGTATTTGTCGGCGAGGTCAAACGCGTCGCCCATGAGGTCTATGGCCTCCTGGACAGAGGCGGGGGCGAGGACTATCATGCGGTAGTCGCCGTGTCCGCCGCCCTTGGTGGCCTGGAAATAGTCGCCCTGGCTGGCCTGGATGCTGCCGAGGCCGGGGCCGCCGCGCATGACGTTGATTATGACGCAGGGCAGCTCGGAGCCGGCTATGTAGGAGATGCCCTCCTGCTTCAGGCTGACTCCGGGGCTGGAAGAGCTGGTCATGACACGCACGCCGCTGCCGGCGGCGCCGTAGACCATGTTTATTGCCGCGACTTCGCTCTCGGCCTGGAGATAGCAGCCGCCGAGCTCGGGCATACGGGCGGACATGTACTCGGGGATCTCAGTCTGCGGGGTTATCGGATATCCGAAGAAAAAGCGGCAGCCGGCCCTTATCGCGGCCTCCGCGATGGCTTCATTGCCTTTCATAAGTGTCTGTGCCATTAACTGTGCCTCCTCAATCTTTTTCGATGTGTATCACGACGTCGGGGCATGTCCGCGCGCAGGAGGCGCAGGCGATACACTTTTCAACATCGTTGATGACGGCGGGATGGTATCCCTTTGCGCTGAGCTTCGTCTTGCTGAGCTCGATCAGGTTTTTGGGGCAGGCACGGGCGCAGAGGCCGCAGCCCTTACACAGCTCCTCATTGATTGTGATTTTGACCATAATCCTACCTCTTTTCGCGTTCGCTTTATATCTTTAAGGGTCTTACCCAGAAAGCCTTGTCATTGCCCGAGATGGGTGAAAGTCTCCCAGTCGCGGTGCATGTATATGTCTATGGGCAGCAGCTTGCCGACATATCTCTCGTCGTGTCCCTCCGCCGTGAATTTCTCGAGGATCTCCCTCTTGCCGCTGGTATAGGCCACGGGGATGCCGGTGAGCTCGGACGCGGCCCTGAGCGTCTCGTATCCGTCGCGCAGCTCCGCCTCGGTCGTCGCATACGACAGGTTCGTGTTGTTCACGAAGCCCGTGACCTTGAGCCGCGCGCTGCGCTCCATGTCGGAGCAGAGCGAGGCTATCTTCTCGGGCGTGCCCGCCATCGGGCGGCGGACGTTCACGACGCACAGCACCTCAAGCTGCTCAGGCGAGAGGGCGGCAAAATCGTCATGATACCTTCCGAGGGCCGTTGCCCCGGCGGGATCCCCGCCGACATCGAACACAACGGTGTCCCAGTCGAGGTCGAAAGCGGAGGCCACCTCGGCCGGCAGCGACAGCGTCTCGACGTTGGTGCAGGCATAGTTCGGGGAGACAAGCCTTATCTCGGCCGACTCTATCTGCTTTTTCCTCTCGGTAAGGCGGAAATATGTGTTCACTATGTCGAGGTCAATCAGCTCGGTCTTGCCGCGCTTGGCAGCCTCGAAAGCAATATTCAGTGCGAGTTCGGTCTTGCCGCTTCCAAAATTGCCGATGAGGACAAATATTTTCTTCAATCCTCCGCCTCCTCAGGAAAAACTTAAGGGATATTTTATCACTACACTGCATAAAAGTCAACTTTTATGCATGAATATTCCTATTATGACTTTATTTTACCACGCCGCGTATAAGCTCCCGCCGCTCGACCGGGCTGTCGGAAAAGCTGCACGCCGCCGCGAGCGAGCTCGCGGCCTCCTCTGCTCCTGCCAGGTCGGACGCATGCACGACGGCGATGGTCTCGCCCGCCTTGACGGCCTCGCCGGCCTTGAGCCGGAGCACCACGCCGACGGAGAGATCGATCTCGCTGTCTTTCTCGGCCCTGCCTCCGCCGAGCCGCAGGCAGATATTGCCAACCTCCTGCGCGTCTATCGCGCTGACCCAACCGCCGCACGTGGCCTTCACCTCGAGCTGCACCGGCGCGAGCGGCAGGCGCGAGGTGTCGTAGACGTCTCCCCGGCTGCCGCCCTGGGCCTCGACGTAGTCCGCGAGACGCTCCAGCGCCGAGCCGTTCTCTATGCACTCGAGCAATTTCTCCCTCGCCTCGTCCTCGGACTGCGCGAGGCCCGCCAGCTGCATTATGCAGCCTCCGAGCGCGAGGCAGAGCTCGAGCAGGTCGCCGCCCTGCTCGCCTTTCAGGACCGCCACCGCCTCCTTGACTTCGAGCGCATTTCCGACGGCATGTCCGAGCGGCTGGTCCATGTCGGTCACGACGGCGGCCGTCTTTTTCCCGGCGAGCCTGCCTATCGACACCATGTCGCGCGCAAGTGCAAACGAGTCTTCCTCCGTCTTCATGAACGCGCCGCTGCCGGTCTTGACGTCGAGCACTATGATATCCGCCCCGGCGGCGAGCTTTTTGCTCATTATGCTGCTCACGATAAGCGGGCGGCTGGGCACCGTGCCGGTCACGTCTCGCAGGGCATAGAGCTTTTTGTCGGCTGGGACTATATCGGCGGTCTGCCCGGCTATGGCAAAACCGACTTCGTTCACGTCGCGGAAAAACTTGTCCATGCTCATCGACGTGCTCAGCCCGGAAAAACTCTCGAGCTTGTCTATGGTCCCGCCGGTGTGCCCCAGGCCGCGGCCGGAGAGTTTCGCCATCTTCACTCCCTGAGCCGCCATCATGGGGCACAGCGCGAGCGAGGTCTTGTCGCCGACGCCGCCGGTAGAGTGCTTGTCGGCCTTGATGCCGTGCACGGCGCCGAGGTCTATTACGCCGCCGCTGTGCATCATGGCCATGGTGAGCGCAAGAGTCTCATCCTCGGTCATGCCGCGGAAGTATATGGCCATGAGCATGGCGGACATCTGGTAATCCGGGATGCTGCCGCGGGTGTATCCCTCGGTCATCCAGCATATCTCCTCGCGCGACAGTTCTCCACCATCACGCTTTTTCTCTATCAGTTCACGCATCAGCATGGCGGCGCCTCCCAACAGTGTTTTTGTTAGATTATATCACACGCCTCGCTGCCTTTCCAGTGCGAACACCCGGTATTCTTCGCCCTCGATGACGCGCGGAGGCAGTTCCGTGCCCCGGCAGGCCATGCCGAAGCGGCGCGGCACGGCGCAGAGCGTCTCGCCGTTCTCTTCGGCAAACAGCAGCCCGAGTCCGTCTGGGTGCCAGAGCGTGTCTCTCTCCCGCCCGCGCGGAGGTTTTGGCGCGGGTCTTTCCGCACGGGCTCCGCCCCGCTCGGCAGCATAGGCCGGCGCCTGCGGAAAGGCCGCGGCGTCGCTCCGGCTGAGGCTGCGCCTGAGGCGCAGGCCGCCGTTTTCCGGCTGCATCACGCCGAGGTAGCCCTCCCTCCCCCCGCCGTAGAGCGACAGGCGCACGAGCCCGTCCGTGTGCGGGCAGAACGCGTCGACTATATACCTTATCCCCTCTTTTGAAATCCTCACCGTCCCGGCGCGCTCTCCGCGCAGATATACCGGGTACTCGCCAGTCGTCATCTCATCACCTCATTCGGCCAAGAAAAAAGCTCTCATGCGATTATATGCGCATGAGAGCTCTGTTCTGACGGAAAACTGTTATTCTACTGTGTAATCCCCGCGCACAAGGACCTTGACGGTCTGCGCCGTGGCCTCAAAGCCGTGCCCCTCTATGGTGACCATGTAGAGGTGGTTGGTCTCCAGCGTGTCGCCGCTGTTGATGGAGCCTGTCGACGACAGGTCGACAAGGCCCGGAGAGTCATCCGCGACGCACTCGGCCGTCCCTACGCGCAGCAGGATCTCGCAGCCGACGCCGCCGACGACACGCTGGCCGCTCGTGAGGGTGAGCAGCCTGTAGGTCTCACCGGCACCGGACGGTGCCTCGCCGCCCAGCTCCTCAGCCTTCTGGTCTATCATATCCTGCACCTGGTCCATTATCTGCGGCGTGAGCTCGTCGGTCAGATAGCTGAGCGTCACGAGAGGGTCGCTCTGGCTGCCGTATCCCGAGGCGGCATATCCGCCGATGCCGATGCCGAGCACCAGCGCCAGGACGACAGACAGGGTGAATACCAGCTTTGACTTATCTTTCATGTTATGTACCTCCGGTGTCTGCCCACGCGGTGTGCGCGTGGGCATGTGGTGTCAGTGCAGGCCAAAGCTGACAGCAATGGCGTTGTCAACTTTGTCCATCGTTGGTCCGTCGAGCTTGCCCATCCGCTCGCGCAGCCGGGATTTGTCGATAGTCCTCACCTGCTCGAGCAGGATGACGCTGTCGCGGTTGAGTCCGCAGCTTGGAGCGTTGAGCTCGATGTGAGTAGGCAGCCTCGCCTTGCCCATCTGCGAGGTTATCGCAGCGGCTATGACGGTGGGGCTGTGCTTGTTGCCCGTGTCGTTCTGGACTATGAGCACGGGTCTCATGCCTCCCTGTTCGCTGCCAACGACGGGGCTCAGGTCGGCATAGAAGATATCTCCGCGTCTTACCACGCTCATGTGATTCACACTCCGATAGTCGTAGTCGCCCCGTTCATACTATGTAGGCCAGCTGCGCCGGGTGTGGTCTCCGGCCGTGGCCGCAGGGGCTGTTATGATTGTGCCTCACATCGGAGTGTTTTATACATCATCTGATATACACGCGCGGGACCCTCGGGCTGATGGCGCACAGCAGCTCATAGCTGATCGTACCGGCGAGCGCGGCCAGCTCATCCACGGAGACAGACGCATCCCCGCCACTGCCGAATATCGTCGCCACATCGCCCGGCGCGCACGGCACATCTGTCACGTCTGCCATGCACATATCCATGCATATGCGGCCGATCTGGCGGACCCGGCGTCCGTTTATGAGCATGTCCATCCTGCCGGACAGCGCCCTGTGCAGGCCGTCGGCATATCCGGCGCCCACGACCGCGACACGCATCGGCCTGTCCGCGGTGAATGTGCGCCCGTAGCTTATCGTCTCGCCGGGCAGGTGCTCCTGTACGGCGGAAACCCTGGCGCGGAAGCTCATGACCGGCCTCAGGTCAAGCCCGCCGCGCTCGGCCGCGGGATAGTGCCCGTACAGCGCGAGGCCCGGCCTCACCATATCGAGACAGGTCTGCCGATAGTTTATCACAGCGCCGGTGTTGGCGCAATGCCTGATATCAAAAGTCTGCCCCGCGGCGCGCTCGACAGCCTCCACGGCAGAGAGGAAGCGCTCAAACTGCAGGCGCGTGAACGGGTCGCCAAACTCGTCCGACACGGCAAAATGCGTGAACACGCCCTCGGCGCGCAGCCCCGGCAGGCGCATGGCCTCGGCCATCGCGTCCGTATCCTCCGGGCGGAAGCCGAGCCTGCCCATTCCGGTGTCAATTTTGATGTGCACCTTGAGGTCCATTCCGCCGAGCGCGGCAGACAGCTCTCTCGCCTGATCGAGCGAGCAGACCGTCTGCGTTATGCCGAGCTGTGCGAGCTCGCGCGCGTATTCCGCCGGTGTTGTGCCGAGGATGAGCACAGGCATTTTTATCCCGCCGGCGCGCAGGGCGGCCGCCTCGTCGAGGCAGGCCACGGCGAGGTAATCGGCCCCGAGCCGCTCGAGCTCCCTCGAGACGGCGAGCGCACCATGGCTGTATGCGTCGGCCTTGACCACGCCGAGAAACCGGCAGCCCGCCGGAAGGTGCGACCTTATCTCCTTATAATTGTGTTCCAGGGCCGAGAGGTCGATCTCGACCCAGGCGCGTTTTGATGTGTCAGTCATAAGTATCACTCCAGTCGCCACTCCGTGATGGCGAGCTTGACGGCAGCCTCGCCGTCGTATTCTATATCGGCTCTCACGGGCGTCATCTCCCCGTCGAGCCACAGGTGGACGACTATATCGTCACCTCCCGAGAGCTGCACGGCGGTGACTCCGCCGTCCTCCTCCCAGCAGTTTATCACATGTCCGCCTCGCACGGCGTCGGCGAGCATGGGCATCGCGTTCATCGGGCTCACGCCGCCGGCTGATCCGAGGCTGAGGATGAGCCCGTCGTATTCGATCTCGGCCCCCGCGGCAGAGCGCGAGGCGGTCACGCCGGCGATGATCTCCGGCGCGAGTATCTCGACCGAGCACCCGTCCGGCGTATAGTCGCAGCTGAGCTCATACCCGGCGGCATAATCGCCGTCGGACAGCGCGGCCTCGGCCGTGAACTGAACATTTTCCACTCCCGCGCGCCACTGTGCAAAGCGCGCTGCGGCCTCGTTTTCTCCCGAGCATGCGCACAGGAGGAGCATCATTGGTGCGAGCAGAATGGCCGCCCGCCTCATGCGATCACCTCACCGACAGATTTTTTGTTATATCCGGGATACAGTTAATCATATCGGTGGGAGTCATGGAGTATTCCCCGAAACGCCGGGCGCACTCATCACCGGCGAGGGAGTGTATCATCAGCCCCGTGCGCACGGCCTGTCTCAGCGGGAACTGGCCTATACGGGCATGGGCACCACTGTGGTGCTGGTACTGTTCGCCGGCCAGCAGGCCTATGTCGCCCATGTGGGCGACTCCCGGCTCTATCTGCTGCGGAGAGGCCGCTTTTCTCAGGTGACCACCGATCACTCCCGGGTACAGGAGCTGGTGGATCACGGCCTGATCACCTCAGATGAGGCCCGTGTACATCCGGAGCGGAATGTCATCACCCGGGCGGTGGGTACCCGGATGGACGTCAATGTGGATCTGCTGACCCTGCCGGTGGAGCCGGGAGACAGGCTGCTGCTCTGTTCTGATGGGCTGACCACCGTCTGCGAGGACGACGAGATCGCCGATGTGGTGTTCCGTTTCCCGCCGTGTGAAGCGGTGGAGCGGCTGATCCAGATGGCCAACGCCGCCGGCGGTTATGACAACATCACTGCTGTCATTGCCGAAGTCTGACGCCGGCCTGCTACGAAAGGAGGAATTTCCTCAAAATGGAATATATTGGAAGAACCCTCAACGGACGTTACCAGCTGCAAAAGCTCATTGGAAGCGGCGGAATGGCCAACGTCTTTGAGGCC
>CAJFRI010000062.1 GCA_904419385.1 Candidatus Heteroscillospira lomanii | reverse complement strand
CATATAGTGACGAATATAGCTGCATAAGCCGGCGGGTACGGCGGACTTGCGCCAAAGTGCGCTGAGGTGTTAAAATCAACATATATGCCGATGAGGGGGTGGCAGCAGGTGGAGTGCGCAAATGTGACCGTGAGGAAACTCGCGTGGGCATGCGGTGGGTTCGCGCTGGGCGCCGCCGGCTGCTTCCTTTTTCCCTGGAGAGAGCTCGTATGGGTGTTTGCCGCCGCTGCCGTCTTGGCTGCCTCGCTCCTGTTCCGCAGGCGGCTCATGGCCTTGCGGCTGGTGCTGCTCGCGTTCGGCGTGGCCGCGGGCGCGGTGTACACGGGCGCATATGACCATGTGCTCATCGACCCGGTGATGCGGCTCGACGGCGAGACCATCTGCGTCTCCGTCACAGCTGAGGACAGGCTGCGCGAATATTACACCGAGGTGAGCGTCGATCTGCCGGGCCTGCCGGAGTTCCGCGCCAGGCTCTATGACTACGACGCGGTTCTCCCTGGGCTGTCTGCCGGCGATGTCATCACCGGCGAGATCAGCTTCGTGCGCTCGGATGTGCGCTATGGCGAGCGCGACATGACGCTGCGCGGCGACGGCATAGTCATGCTCGCTTACCCGGCGGGTGAACTCACCGTGGAGGAGGGCGGGGGCGCCGCATACCTGCCGCGCAGGCTCTGCGCCTGGCTGGAGGACATGGTGGACTCGCTGTTTCCGGCCGATACGGCCCCGTTTGAAAAAGCGCTGCTCACCGGCGAGCGCGGAGCCCTCTATCAGGACGAGAAGCTGTACGACGATATAACGAGAGCAGGTCTCGCGCACATCGTGGCCGTGTCCGGGATGCACGTCTCGTTCATCGCGGCTCTTTTGATGGCGCGCCCCGGCCGGAGAAGGGCCGTTTTCATCGGCGTGCCCGCAGTAGTGGTGTTCATGCTGATGACCGGCATGCCGCACTCGGTGGTGAGAGCCGGCCTGATGTATTTCATGCTCATACTCGCCCCGCTTTTCAGGCGCGAGGGCGACTCAATGACATCGCTCATGCTGAGCCTCGGTATCATAGTGCTCTCAAACCCGGCTGCTGTTTTCAGCGTGAGCCTCCAGCTCTCATATGCGGCGATGGCGGGCATCTTGCTCATGTCGCGCCCGCTGGAGAGGGCGATGAGCTCTGTGCTCCCCAGGACTGAGAAGGCTTTCGTAAGGCGCGCGCTCCATGGAGCGCTGACTGTCGCAGCGATGTCTCTCGCGGCGACAGTCTTTACGACTCCGCTGATCGCCTGGTATTTCGGGTATTTCTCGACCTACTCCATTATAGCCAATCTGCTGACATATCCGGTGATGACGGCGGTCTTCTGCCTTGGCTACCCCGTGTGCCTGGCAGGCGCCGTTCTGCCGGAGCTGGGCCGGCTGCTGGCAGGTGTGCTCTCAGTTGGCGTGCGGTATATACTCGCGTGCTCGTCGGCAGTCGCGGCGCTGCCCGGCAGCGTGGTATATACGGCGAACCCTGTGCTCAGGGCGTGGATACCGTTCGCCGCGCTCCTGTTCGCCGCCGCGTGGCTCATGCGCGGTAAAGGCAGGATGCACGCGGTGTTTCCAACGTGTCTGTCGGTCATCTCGCTGTGTGCAGTGTGCATTATGCTGGACATGAGCGGGCGCAGCCTCGCTCCGGAGGTCACGGTTTTGGATGTCGGGCAGGGGCAGAGCATAGTTATGCTTGCCGGCGACTCGGCGGTTGTGGTAGACTGCGGTTGCGGGGGCACGGCGGAAAATGCGGGCGACACCGCCGGCGCATATCTGCGCTCGAAAGGCGTTTCCCATATCGACGCGCTCGTGCTGACGCATCTGCACGACGACCATGCCAACGGCGCCGTCCGCCTTATGCGCATGGTCGATGTCGGAGCGGTCTGTCTCGCTCCCGGGCTCGACGATTCCGACGGGCTTCACGCCGAGATCAGCTCGGCAGCGGCGGAGGAGGGCACGAAAATGGTTTACATAACGCAAGACTCGAAGCTCACCGCAGGGAGGATAGAGCTCGATATTTTTGCGCCGCTCTCCGCTGGGGATGCGAACGAGAGCGGGCTCATAGTCATGGGCGGGCCTGCGGGTTTCCGCGCGCTCATCACCGGCGACGCCGGCGCGCCGACCGAGCGTGAGCTCGTGGATACGAAGGACGTGTCCGACGTCGACATGCTCGTGGTCGGACACCATGGAGGCGCCGGGTCGACCACGCTCGAACTTATCGCCGAGGCCGCGCCGGACTATGCCGTCGTATCGTGCGGCTGGAACAGCTATGGCCATCCGACCGAGGAGGCCATGGCCCGCGCCATAGGGCGCGGCGCGGAGCTCTACCGCACAGACCTGAGCGGCAGCGTGAGCTTTTACCCCGGCGGCTGACATATTGGAGGAAAAAATGGAAAAAAAGAAATCCGGCGCCGATTTCGGCGCCGAAGTGAACAGACTCAAGATACAGGGGCCCGAGCGCCTGTATCTGATATGGGGCGACGAGGACTACCTGCGCGACCGATTTGTCGAGCAGCTGCGCTCGGCCTGCCTCGGCGACGGAGAGGCAGATTTCAACTACCGCCGTATGAGCGGTCAGAACATGGATCTGCGCGACCTCGACGAGGCCGTGCGGACGCCTCCGTTTCTCGGTTCGCATGTGTTCATAGAGCTGCGCGACTACGACGTGAACGCCTGCCGCGAGGATCAGCAGGAGCGCCTGCTCTATATCCTCGGCGACATCCCCGAGGGCTGCACGGTGGCCATGATAGAGGATATAGGCTATGTGCCCGACGGGCGGCTCGGCGTGGTCAAGAAGCTCAAAAAGCTCGCCCACACGGTAGAATTCACAGCCCAGGAACAGCAGGCTCTCGTGCGGTGGATAGGACGGCGCTTTGCCGACCTCGGCAAGGACATTGCGCGCGCCGACGCGGAGTATCTCATTTTCACCAGCGGTTCCCTCATGAGCCAGCTCATCCCGGAGATAGAAAAGCTCGCCGGCTATGTTGCCGGCAGCCGGGTGACCCGCGCGGATATAGACAAAGTCGCGATAAAGCTGCCTGAGGCGCGCGTGTTCGAGCTGAGCGACCGCCTTGCCGAGCGGGATTACGACGGCGCGGCCGATGTGCTCGCAAAGCTCCTGCTCACGCGCGAGAGCCCGATAAAGCTCATCGCAATAGTCGGACAGCAGATGCGCCGGCTCTATGCCGCAAAGCTCCTCTCGGCTCCCGGCGGCCGCCCGGACGAGCTGTATGAGCTGTGCGGGGTGAAGCCCGGCTATGCGGCGAGCCGCCTGATGAACACGGTGCGCCGCCTTGACATCGGCTGGATAGAGTTTGCGTGCGAGATGTGCGCCGAGTATGACTACCGAATGAAGAGCACGGCGGATGACGATGAGGAGCTGCTCAAGGAGCTGCTCGTGCGCCTTGCGGCGGGGAAATGACATGGTGAAAGTCAAAGAAGTGATCGTGGTCGAGGGAAGATACGACAAGAATACGCTCAGCCAGGTGGTCGACGCCGTCATAGTTGAGACCGGGGGCTTCGCCGTGTTCCGCGACAGGGAGCGGCTCGAGCTCATCCGCGCGATGGCAAAGCGGCGCGGCATCATCGTGTTCACGGATCCCGACGGCGCCGGGTTCGTCATCCGCAATTTCCTGCGCGGAGCCGTGCCGCCGGAGCAGGTGAAGCACGCCTATGTCCCCGATATAAAAGGCAAGGAGAAACGAAAAAGCTCCCCCTCCAAAGAGGGGAAGCTCGGCCTCGAGGGCATGGAGCCCGAGGTAATCCTCGAGGCGCTGCGCCGCTGCGGCGCAACCATGGACGGGGAGAGCGGCGCAAAGAGCGGCGGCATAACCAACGCCGATTTCTACGCCGCCGGGCTCACCGGCCGGGAGAACAGCGCCGGCCGCCGGAAGGTCCTCCTGCGCAGGCTCGGCCTGCCGGAGCGCATGACGCCTAAAGCCATGCTCCAGGCGGTGAACGTGCTCATGGACAGGGAGGAATTTCTGTCAATGGCCGCGGCTCTCGATGAGCACGACGCCGAGAGCGGCGATTAAAAAGATGCCGGCGGGCGCTTCAGACAGGGCGCGCGCTATATGTAGCTGCTCAGGCGACAAGCCGGCGGCCTGTGCCTTGAACATCATCGCCAGCGCGCATATCGCGAGGGCAAAGGCCATCGCGCCCGCTTTGGTCAGCCCCTCCCAGGCCTCCTGGCTCAGTTCCGAGATAAATCGCAGCAGTTGTCCGAGCATATCATCGCCTCCATATTACGATGATATGCTCGGGCGCTTTTTTATTCAAGCTGTAATTCTTTCCTTGTGGGATTTCGGCAAAAAAATCTGGTAAAATCTCGTGCAATGTGCTATAATTGCCTCTGTATATAAAGTGAGCATGGAGGTGCTGACATGAAATGCCCGTACTGCAATTATAATGAGAGCAAGGTCATCGACTCACGCCCCGCCGACGAGGGCACGACGATACGCCGCCGCCGCGAGTGCCTCGCCTGCCAGAAGAGGTTCACGACCTATGAGGTCATGGAACACCTGCCCCTCGTTGTCATCAAGCGCGACGGCAGCCGCCAGAGCTTTGACAAGAACAAAGTCCTCAACGGTATGCTCCGCTCCTGTGAAAAGCGCCCCGTGCCCCTGGCCGACCTCGAGAAGATCTCCGATGAGATAGAGCAGGAGCTTCAAAACTCGTTCGAGCGCGAGATAAACACCTCGGAGATAGGCGAGATGGTCATGGCCCGGCTCAAAGAGCTCGACGAGGTCGCCTATGTCCGCTTCGCCTCCGTCTACCGCCAGTTCAAGGACATAAACACCTTTATGGACGAGCTTGCAAAATTGCTCGGGGACAAGAAGAACAGCGGCAAAAAAGAGAACTAAAATATGCTGCCCAGTGATGGCAGCTCGCTCCCGGCTGTCCGGCGTATGAGCCAGCGCAGCCGCGCGAAGCCGGTCTGGCAGCTGTCTGCGCGCTCGGATATGAGTTCGAGCTGGTCGTATATGCCCGATGATATGCCGTCCAGCTCCGAGTGCCGCAGGGACGCGGAGAGATAGCGCCCGTTCTGCCACTCGTCGAGCGCGTCGAGCAGAAATGCGCTCGCGCCCTGCGCGTCGCCGGAAACGTATGCCGCTTCGGCCGCATCCACAGCGGCGTATAGCTCGTCCGCCGTGCGCGAGATGAAAGCCGTGTGCAGGGCTGCGAGCGCGCACATCGCCGCAAGCGCCAGTATTGCCGCAGTATAGTGTTTCATTTCCGTTCCTCCTTTGCCTGGAAGTATATCCCGCCGCCGGAGTTCACGGACATGAGATACACGCTCTCAGGGCCGGCAGCACCGCGCCGCTTCAGCTCTGAGTTCAGCCATGAGCGGCTGCGCCCGGCAACGGAGAGGTTCCGCTCGAGCAGATGGCCGTCGTTGATTATGATGACGGCATACCCTGTGTCGGCCGTCTTGATGCCGAGCTGTGCAGGAGTGACGGGCTGCTCAGATGGGGCGAGCATGGCGCTCAGCTTTCCGTCAGTCTCAAGAACGGCGTATTTCACCTTGGCGATATCGTCTATCCCCTGGCCGCGCAGCTCCTCGGAGAGCTCATCGAGCGTGAAGCGGTTCCGGCGCATTTCGCTCTCGACGATGCGGCCGTTTTCTATGAGTATGCTCGGCCTCCCGCAGACCATGCTGCGAAAGCGCGGGCTCTTCACGATGAGCCCGGATATTATCAGCTCGCAGCACAGCAGCACGGCGACGGGGATGAGCCCGTTGGCGAGCGGTATCCCTATGTCCTGGAGCGGGTTTGCCGCGAGGTCGGAGATCAATATGGCGACGACGAGCTCAGACAGCTCCAGTTCGCCCAGCTGCCGCTTTCCCATCAGGCGCAGCGCCACGGTTATAGACAGGAACACGATGACCGTGCGTATAAGGATTATTGCCAACACTATCACCTCGGGAACAGTATTTCCCAAATTTCTGCTGAGATGAGGTGCTTTTATGAAATTTACTAAAATGCAGGGCGCCGGCAACGACTATGTCTACGTCAACTGCTTTGAAGAGAAGATAGACGACCGTCCCGAAATGGCGCGCCGCGTCTCCGACAGGCATTTCGGCATAGGGGGCGACGGGCTCATCTGTATCTGCCCGTCCGACAGGGCCGATTTCCTGATGGATATGTATAATGCCGACGGCTCACATGCCGGCATGTGCGGCAACGGCATCCGCTGTGTAGGTAAATACGTCTATGAGCACGGAATGACAAATAAGACCGAGCTGCTCGTCGAGTCGGGGGGCGCTGTGAAAACGCTGTGGCTCAACGTGGACGGCGGCGTGGTCGTGTCCGTGCGCGTCGATATGGGTTCGCCGGAGCTCGACCCCGGGAAGATCCCGGTCGACCTGCCGGTCGGGCGCGTGGTCGAGGTGCCGGTCAGCATCGGCGGCAGGCGCTGGGATATAACATGCGTCTCCATGGGCAACCCGCACGCTGTGGTGTTCGTCGACGATGCCGACTCGCTCGACCTCGAAAAAACAGGCCCGCAGTTTGAGCACAACCGCATATTTCCCGAGCGCATAAACACGGAGTTCGTCCAGGTCATCGACGGCTCCACGCTGAAGATGCGCGTGTGGGAGCGCGGGTCCGGCGAGACCCTCGCCTGCGGCACGGGCGCGTGCGCGAGCCTTGTCGCCGCAACGCTCACGGGGCGCTGCGCCGGCCGGGCAAAGGTCCTGGTCCGCGGAGGCGAGCTCGAGATAGAGTGGGACCAGGCAGAGAACAAAGTCTACATGACAGGGCCGGCAGCCGCCGTGTTCGAGGGTGAATTCTACATATAAACAGGAGAGTGCAGCAATATGGTAAAGATAAATGATAATTTCCAAAAACTTCCCGGAGGCTACCTGTTCCCGGAGATAGGCCGCCGCGTGCGCGCTTTTTCCGCGGAAAACCCGCCGATGCCGCTCATCAGGCTCGGCATAGGCGACGTGACGCAGCCGCTCGCCCCGGCAGTGATAGAGGCCATGAAAAAGGCAACCGAGGAGATGGCACACAAGGAGACCTTCCGCGGCTACTGCGAGGAGACCTGCGGCGCGTATGACTTCCTGCGCTTTGCCATCCGCGATTCATACAAGGCCGCCGGAGTCGACATCGCCGACGACGAGATCTTCGTGTCCGACGGCGCCAAGAGCGACTGCGGCAATATAGGCGATATCTTCTCCGTCGACAACGTAGTCGCCGTGTGCGATCCCGTGTATCCCGTGTATGTCGATACCAGCGCCATGGCAGGCCGCGCCGGAGACTACGACGGAGAGCGCTGGACAAAGCTTGTCTATCTCCCGTGCACAGAGGAGAACGGATTTTTCCCCGAGCTGCCGAAAGACGGCAGGGTGCCGGATCTCATCTACATCTGCTCGCCGAACAACCCCACAGGCACCGCCGCCACCAAGGAACAGCTCAAGACCTGGGTGGACTACGCCAATGAGCACGGCTCCGTGATACTCTACGACTCAGCCTATGAGGCGTTTATAACCGAACCGGGCATACCGCACTCGATATATGAGGTCGAGGGCGCCAAGACCTGCGCCATCGAGTTCCGCTCCTTCTCCAAGACCGCGGGCTTCACCGGCAACCGCTGCGCCTACACCGTCGTGCCGAAGGCGCTCGAGCGCGGCGGAGCCAGCCTCAACGCCATGTGGAACCGCCGCCAGGGCACTAAGTTCAACGGCGTCGCCTACGTCATCCAGCGCGCGGCTGAGGCTGTCTATACTCCCGAGGGACAGCGCGAGATCAGGGAGACCATCGCCTACTACATGAATAATGCCCGCGTAATAAGAGACGGTCTCACCGCCGCCGGGCTCAAGGTCTACGGCGGAGTCAACGCCCCTTACATCTGGGCGCATACTCCCGAGGGAATAGGCTCATGGGAGTTCTTCGACCTGCTGCTCAAGAAGGCCTGCGTCGTGACGACGCCGGGCGCCGGTTTCGGCCCCTCCGGCGAGGGATATATCCGCCTGACCGCTTTCGGCGATGCCGACGCCACCGTCGAGGCAGTCGAGCGCATCAAAAAGGTTCTGTGATCTGGAGGTCCCCTGAATGTGCGGAATAATCGGATACACCGGAGCCGGACAGGCGGCGCCTCTGCTGCTTGACGGCCTTGAAAAACTCGAATACCGCGGATACGACTCCGCCGGCATAGCCGTAAACGACGGCAGCGGCATCCATGTCGCCAAGACCAGAGGCCGGCTCGCCGCCCTCCGCGCCATGACGCACAACGGCAAGGACCTGTCCGGCACCGTCGGCATAGGCCACACCCGCTGGGCGACCCACGGCCGGCCTTCGGATGAGAACTCCCACCCTCATGTCGGCGGCGACGGCCGCATAGCGATCGTGCACAACGGTATCATTGAGAACTACAAATCTCTGAAGGAGATGCTCATGAACCGCGGGCGCAGGTTCGTCTCCGAGACCGACACGGAGGTCGCGGCCCAGCTCATCGACTATTATTACGAGGGCGATCTGCTCGAGGCGGTCGCGCGCGCCGTGCGTGAGCTCGAGGGCAGCTATGCGCTCGGCATAGTCTGCGCCGACGACCCCGATACCATTATCGGAGTCAAGAGCCATGTGCCCCTCATCGTCGCCTACGGGGAGGACGGCAATATGTTTGCCTCCGATGTCGTGGCCATTGCCGACAGGACCCGCCGCGTCACATATATGGACGACGATGAGATAGCCGTCGTGCGGCCCGGCTCCGTCGAGTTTTATACCCCGTTCCTCGACAGGATAGAGAAAGAAGTCCGGACCATAGACTGGGATGTCTCCGCCGCCGACAAGTGCGGGTATGAGCACTATATGTTCAAGGAGATAATGGAGCAGCCAAAGTCCGTCGAGCGCACGCTTGCCCCGTATATCGCGGACGGCCGCATTGTGCTCGGTGAGGTGCTGCCCGAGGAATTCGCGCGCGATATGGAGCGCATATTCATCGTCGCCTGCGGCTCGTCCTACCATGTCGGGATGGTCGCAAAGTATAACATCGAAAAGCTCTCACGCGTGCCGGTGGAGGTCATGCTGGCGAGCGAGTTCCGCTACTGCGACCCCATAGTCGACGACAAGACGCTCGTGCTCCTCATCAGCCAGTCCGGCGAGACAGCCGATACGCTGGAGGCGCTGCGCGAGGCCAAGCGCCGCGGCGGGCACACGCTCGCGATAGTGAATGTCGAGGGCAGCTCCATCGCGCAGGCGGCCGACAGCGTTATCTACACCAAGGCCGGCCCGGAGATAGCCGTCGCCACCACCAAGGCTTATAGTACCCAGCTCGTCGTGACGGTGATGCTGGCGATATACATAGCCGACCTGCGCGGCAAGATATCGCCGGAGGAGTACAGTGAGATAGTCTCCGGGCTCGAACGCCTGCCGGTGAAGATGCAGGCCCTGCTCGATGACCAGGCCAGTATACAAAAACTTGCCTACCTCTATTTCAACTGCGAGGATATCTTTTTCATCGGCCGCAATATCGACTATGCCATGTCGCTCGAGGGCTCGCTCAAGCTCAAGGAGATATCTTACATCCACTCCGACGCTTACGCGGCCGGCGAGCTCAAGCACGGCACGATCTCCCTCGTTGTCGACGGTACGCTCGTCATCGCTCTCGCGACCTGCCCGCGGCTTGTGGAAAAGACGCTGAGCAATGTGCAGGAGGTGCGCGCCCGCGGCGCGCGCGTGATCGCGCTGACGACCAGCACCAGCCGCGAGGCCGTCGAGGCCGTGGCCGACAATGTCATCACCATCGAGGGCATGAACGATGTGCTCTTGCCGTCGCTGTCGGTCATACCGCTGCAGCTGTTCGCCTATTACATGGCGCACTACCGCGGCTGCGACATCGACAAGCCGCGCAACCTCGCAAAATCAGTAACTGTCGAATAAAAAAACAGAC
>CAJFRI010000061.1 GCA_904419385.1 Candidatus Heteroscillospira lomanii | reverse complement strand
TCATGATCGACTATCTGCAGTTGGAACAGCCTTGCGGCTATGACGGCGAACGCCACGATGCCGCACAGCAAAAGCATGAACAATATACGCCGCAGCATCGACCTGTTGGGGTTAGCCGACGGCTTTTTACTGACTCCTGACATAAGCAGACCTCCGACGCGTGGGCATTAGTACATGATACTGCGCGCCCTGTTCAAAATATTACCAGAGCGCGGCAGGCTCATCGCCCTCGCCGTCGGGATTGGCTGGAAAGTATATGGTCAGATCTTTATCCGGAGGCTCGACAAACAGCGCCGCCGCACTGCCGGGCGGGAGCATGCCCGCCTCTTCGGCCTTTTGCGCAGTGGAATAAACGCTGTTTTCCGCGGCACGCCTTGCCTCGTCCAGCCTCGACAGCTCTCTGAGCTCGCCGAGACTGCGCTCGAGTTCGGCGGTCTCGTCGTTTATGGCGGTTATCTCGGCCCGCACGGCAATGCCGGCGGTGAACACCGCAGCTGTGAGCAGCACGGCGCAGCCTGTGGTCACGGCGCGCATCTTCCGTACCCTGTTGGTCTTCCTGTCTCTGTAGGCCGCTGAGCGCGGCATTTTATATCCTCTGCGCCACACGCAGCTTTGCGCTGCGCGAGCGCGGGTTCTCTTCAAGCTCCCGTTCTGATGCGGTTATCGGTTTTTTTGTTATACTGCGCATCGTCTGCACAAAGCCGCAGGTACACACGGGAAAATCCCGCGGGCATGTGCAGCCTTTTTCCCTTGAGGCTATCGCGTTTTTCACCAGGCGGTCCTCAAGCGAGTGGAAGCTGATGACCTCCAGTATGCCACCGGGAGCCAAATGGTCCATCGCGGCGGAGAGCATGTCCGAAATTGACTCGAGCTCGTCGTTCACCGCAATGCGTATAGCCTGGAAGCTGCGTTTTGCCGGGTGCTGTTTTTCGCGCAGCGCGTGTGCCGGCATGGCGGATTTGATGATCTCGACGAGTTGGAAAGTCGTCGAGATCTCGCGTTTTTCCCTCTCCCGGACTATGGCGGCGGCTATGCGCGGAGCGAAGCGCTCCTCGCCGAAATCATAAAGTATGCGCTTCAGGCGCTCCTCCGGCCAGGTGTTCACAATGTCCTGTGCGGTCACAGGCTCGCTCTCATCCATGCGCATGTCAAGAGGAGCATCGGCCATATATGAAAAACCGCGCTCGGCATTGTCGAGCTGCGGCGACGACACCCCCAGATCGAACAGCATCCCGTCGGCGGCGGCGACACCCTGCGCTTCAAGGATAGAGCTCAGATCTCTGAAATTTCCGTGTACCAGCGTCACCCTGTCGGAGTATTCCGCAAGGCGCTCGCCTGCGCTCTCTATGGCGCGCATATCCCGGTCTATCGCAATAAGGCGGCCTCTTTTGAGCCTTTTGGCGATCTCGAGCGAATGGCCGCCCATACCCAGAGTGCCGTCGACATATATCCCGTCCGGGTCTATGCGCAGGTTTTCGATGCACTCTCCAAGCATGACCGAGTAGTGTTTGAACTCGCTCAAATCATCAGCTCCTTCATAACTTCGGCTATATTCTCCGGCGTTACCTCGGCCTGAGACACGTTTGCCCATTCCTCGCTGTCCCACAGCTCGGCATGGTTGTTGCACCCGACTATCGTGACATTCTTCGCGAGCCCGGCAAAGCTGCGCAGATTCTGCGGGAGCAGTATCCTGCCCTGCGCGTCAAGCTCAAGGCGGCTTGCGTAGACGAACAGCGGGCGCATGCGGCGCTGCTGTACATACGTCATGGCGTTCACGCGCTCGGAAAACTGTTTCCAGCTCTCGCCGGAGTATAACGAGAGGCATTTGTCCATGGAGATGGTGACATAGAACTCGCTGCCGAGCTGCTCACGCAGCTTGGCGGGGACGAAAATGCGCCCCTTGGAGTCGATGGTGTGCTGATATTCGCCTGTCATGCCAGTCACCTCCACAAAACGTGGGAAATATGTGGTCAATTACACCACTTTGACCCACTATGTGTCAATTATAAAGGTGCGGCATCAAAAAATCAAGTATTATGGTAACCTTTTTTGGTACCTTTTTCGACCCGGCGAATCATACAGAAAGCGCCCGATGCCGCGGGAAGGACGGGCATCAGGCGCGATTATGTGTGTCACTCTGCTGCGCCCTCGTCTGCATAGCGCAGCTCGTCGGGCAGATCCTCGGGGCGTATGGTCGGTACGGGATCCTGAGGATCGGGAGCTTTTTCGGGCGTGGCCTCGGGCACGGATATGTCGGCAAATTTGGCTCTCACGCCGCTGATGGCGCTGAGCGCGGTGGTGACCGCCTCTTCGGTCGCGCGCAGGGAGTTGTCGACATATTCCCATGCGACACGGCGCAGCTCTGTGGAACGGGTCTGCGCGCTCTCGACCATCTCGCGGGAGCTGGCTTCCGCCTCGGCCATGACCTCCTGGCTCTTCGTGCGGGCCTCGCGCATGATCTCCTGCTCCTCCACCATGTGGCGCGCGCGCTCCTCGGCAAGCTTGCGGATGGACTCGGCTTCGCGTTTGGCGTTGCTGATGAACTCCTCTTTTGCGGAGACGAGACGCTTGGCCTCGGCGAGCTCTACGGGGAGTTTGGCTTTGATATCGTCGAGCGCATTGAGGACTTTTTCGCGCTCTATTATGCACTTATCGTTTCCGAGAGGAACGCCCCACGCCTCGCTCACCATGGCGTACAGCGTTTCAAGCATTTCAAGGACATCGTTTTCCACTTGATTACCTCCGTTCTTTAGTTCGCTCCTGGACCTCGGACAATATCTCGCAGGGCACGAATTCGCTCAGGTCCGCCCCATACCTGCCGAGCTCCTTGACAATGGTGGAGCTCAGATATGTATATTTCTCGCTCGCCGCGAGGAACAGGGTCTCGAGTTCGTGGTTGAGCTTCTTGTTGTTGAGCGCCATCTGGACTTCGTATTCAAAATCTGAGATGGCGCGCAGTCCCTTTACAATGACAGGCTTTTCAAATCTGCGCGCATAATTTGCGAGCAGGTCATCGGAGCTGTCGACGCGCACATTGGGAAAGCGGGCAACGGTGCGGCCGATGAGCTCGACGCGCTCATCTATCTCAAAGAGCGGAGCGTTTTTGCCGCCGTTTATCATGACGCAGACGACCACCTCGTCGAAGATCTGGGCGGCGCGCTTTATAATGTTGAGATGGCCGAGAGTGATGGGATCAAAGCTGCCGGGATAAATTGCTGTTGTCATTTGTTATCGACCTCCGGGCGCCGAAAGGCGCAGACTGTTTTGCGCGGATCGGCGCAACAAACAGGCTCAGCTTTGCCCCGCCTGCCGCCTGTATACTGTGAGCTTGACCTTGCCGTAGCGGTATTCACGGCGGTCGAGACCATCTATGGAGAGCAGCTCGGTCTCCCGCGCGCTTTCGCAGACAATTATACCACCTTCGGACAGGATGTCAAACTCATTTATGCGTCTGAGCACTTCGTCATACAGACCGCTCATGTACGGCGGGTCGACGAAGACCAGGTCGAATTGTCCACAGCCGGCGAGAAAAGACAGCGCGTCGGTTTGGCGGACTATGCCGTTGAGGCCGCATTTGTCGAGGTTTGAGCGGCAGAGCTCGGCGGATGTGCGGCTGCTGTCGATGAAAGTGCAGGACTTTGCACCGCGGCTCAGCGCCTCGATGCCGAGCTGCCCCGTGCCGGCAAAGAGATCGAGCACTCTCCTGCCTTCCACATCGAACTGTACGATATTGAAAATCGCCTCCTTGACCATGTCGGTCGTCGGACGGATGTCCATGCCCTGCGGCTCGTTGAGTTTGCGGCCCCGGGCTGTGCCTGTTATGACTCTCATTGTGTGACCTCGCTTTCATCTGATGTGTGGAAGTGGTCGTACACGGCTTTTGCCGTGTTTTTCGGCACGACGAGGGCGAGCTGCTCTGCGCTCGCATTTTTTATAGCCGTGACCGATTTGAAATATTTCAGCAGGTCGGCGCGGCGCTTGGCTCCCACGCCTTTGATTTTGTCGAGCTCAGAGCCGAGCGCCGTTTTGCGCAGAGAGCGCTGATACTCTATTGCAAAGCGGTGCGTCTCCTCCTGGATGCTGCCTATGAATGAAAACACGGCCGGCGAGCCTGTTATGCCTATCTCTCTGCCGGACGGCTCCTGGAGCGCGCGTGTGCGGTGCCTGTCGTCCTTGACCATGCCGTAGACCGGGACGGATATGCCGAGCTCGTTCAGCACCTCTACGGCTGCTGACGCATGGGCGGCTCCGCCGTCTATGAGCAGCAGGTCGGGCCGCTCGGAAAAGCCGCTGTCGCCGTCGGCGTAATGGCGGAAACGGCGCTGTACGGCCTCCCGCATGCTCTGATAGTCGTCCTGGCCGTCGGTGCCGCGTATACGGAATTTGCGATAGTCGCGCTTGAGCGGCTTTCCGTCGACGAACACAGTCATGGCGGCAACTATGCCGCTGTTCCCGAGGTTTGACACGTCAAATGCCTCTATTCGGCGAGGCTCGTCAGGCAGTCCCAGCGTGCGCTGGAGCCACTCGAGCGTCTTTATGCGCCGCTGCGACGCCGTCGTGACGCGTATGCACTCCTCGCGCGCGTTTATGTTTGCCGTCTCGACGAACTTGGTTCTGTCGCCGCGTTTGGGCGACTCTACGTATACTCTCTTGCCGCCCTCCTCGCTGAGCAGCTGCTCGAGCTCGGCTTTGTCGTCCGGCTCGCAAGGGAGAAGTATGCTCTTCGGGAAGTGGCCGCGTATCTCGTAGTACTGGCGGATGAAAGACGAGAGGACTTCACCGTCGTCCTCGAGCGGCTCGTCCATCAGCTCATAGTCCTTTCCGACGAGATCTCCCCCGCGGTAGTGGAGCACGGCTATGCAGCACTTCGCGCCGCGGTACCAGCCGATGGCGTCGGTGTCTGCCCGCGCGGCGGCTATGACGCGCTGCTTGTTGCCGAGCGCGGATACGGCGCGCAGCCTGTCGCGCAGCTCGGATGCGAGCTCGAACCTGAGTTCGTCCGCTGCCTTGAGCATATCTTCTTTGAGCTGACGCTCGAGCTCATCGCTCCTGCCCTCGAGGATGAGCACCGCGTCGTCTATCGAAGCGCGGTACTCCTCGGCGGAACTGTCGCGCAGGCAGTATCCGCGGCAGGCGCCCATGTGATGGTTGAGGCATGGACGCTCCTTGCCGATATCTCGCGGGAAGGTGCGCGAGCAGGTCGGCAGCTTGAGCGACTTGCAGATGGTGTCAATGATCTCCTTTGTCTGGCTGCGGCCGCCGAACGGTCCGAAATACTCAGCCCCGTCGTCGGCTGTCCTGTTGCATATGGTGAATTTGGGGTATTCGGCCCTGCGGTCGAGGCGGACGAAAGGATAGCCTTTGTCGTCGCGCAGGAGTATATTATAATGCGGCTGATGGCGCTTTATAAGCGAGTTCTCGAGTACCAGAGCCTCAAACTCGGACGATGCGACGATGACGTTGAAATCACGCACATGCGCGACCATAGCTGCTACTTTCGGCAGGTGTTCGCCGCGGAAATAGCTGACGACGCGGTTTTTGAGCGCCTTTGCCTTGCCTACATATATCACATCGCCCTTGCCGTCGAGCATGATGTATACTCCCGGCAGCAGCGGGAGGCGGTTGGCCTTTTCCCGCAGCTCGTCTATCAGCACGGCGACGCCCCCTTTCCCTGAGATGTTCCGCCCAAAATGCTCCATATGGTTATGGTGGCGATGACTATGGCCCCGCCTATGAGTGCCATCATCCCCGGGTGCTCACCGTCGATAAGGAACACCCAGACCGGATTGAGTATTGGTTCGACCGCGCCGAGCAGGCAGCACGCGAGCGGCGGGCAGCTCTCGGCGGCTTTGGCGTAAAGGATATACGGTATGCCGAGCTGGACGACGCCAAGCAGCAGTATACACGACACGGAGGTACCCGTGAGCTCTATTGGTTCACCGACAAACAGGAACGGTATGCCTATCAGGAAACAGAGCGCCTGAGCCGTGAGTATGGCGTTGAGGCGCCTGTCGGCCTCTATGCCGCCGTTTATGATATACATTATTGCCATGGATATACCCGCCGCGATGCCGGAGATATTGCCTATGATGCCGCCGGGGGTGAGCTGGTCGAAGAAGAACAGCGATATGCCGACGAGCGAGAGTGAGACCGCAGCTATGTCGAGCCTGCTGAAAGTAACATGCATGAAGCAAAGGCCGATCACCACGATGAACACCGGCGCGGTATATTGCAGGACTATGGCATTTGCAGCCGTCGTGAGCTTGTTTGCAATGACGAAGAAAGTGTATGTGCAGCAGAGCGCGGCTCCGGATGCAAATATGCGCCGGTCCATCGTGAAAGGGATATGTTTTATCGCCATGAATACCGCTATGGTAATGCCGGCTATCAAGCTGCGCATGCCGGAGAGCACCATTGCGTTCCACGGCACGAATTTCATGAGTATGCCGCCGGTGCTCCACATTGATGCGCACAGAAGCATGAGCAAAACACCGGCATTTTTCTTGGACATCGGCTCGTTCCCCCTGAACGAAAAACAAGGGCGTGCCTCGACACGCCCTTATTTGCAGAAAATAAAAAGTTGCGGCAGAAAATTGACAGATCTAACAGGAAATATCAGTCGGAGAAGTCGGTGAGGATGAGATTGGAAAGAGTTTCGATGGCTTCCACCTCATCGGGGCCGTCAGCAATGAGCTTGATGTGGGTGCCCTTGACTATGCCGAGAGAAAGGACACCGAGCAGGCTCTTGGCGTTGACGCGGCGCTCGTCTTTCTCGACCCAAATGCTGCAATTGAACTCATTGGCCTTCTGGATGAAGAATGTTGCCGGTCTGGCATATAGGCCGACCTGATTGTTGATTACGACCTCTTTGACGATCATATCCGAATACTCCTTTACGCTTTTTAGAAAACTGTGATAGCTTGAGCTGCTTTTCCTGGTATTATTGGTATTATTTTATCAAATTTACATGTGAATAGTCAATGCGTTTTCTTAGTTTTGGAGCAATGCACAGTAATGCATATAGCGAAAAAGCAGTTTTATTTCAGTTCCACAACAGTGACTCCGATTTCACCTTCGCCGAATCTGCCGAGCCGGAACCTTTTCACCTGAGGGTTCTTTTTGAGCGCCTGGTGCACCGCAGCGCGCAGCGCGCCCGTACCCTTGCCGTGGATTATGGTCACCGTGCCGAGTTTTGCCATCACCGCGCTGTCGATATAGCGCTCGACAACGGGGATGGCCTCGTCGGTCATCATGCCTCTTATGTCTATCTCCGGCGACACGGCAGCGGTGCGCAGGGGCTGTTGATGTGAGGCGATTTTCTTTTTCTCGGGCTTTGCGCCTTCAATGAGGCGTACTTCATCCTGCTTTGCGCTGACGCGCATTATCCCGGCCTGGAGCGTGAGCGCCCCATCGGCGGAGACATCGATGACCTCAGCGCGCACACCCATGGAGACGATCTCGACTACGTCCCCTTTCCGGACTGCGCGGCTGTTCTGCACGGGGGCGGAGTCGGGGCTGTGCTCAGAATATTTCTCCTCGGCGTCGTTCAGGCGGCGCCGGATGTCTGTGCGCTCGGCGTTGCTCTGCTGGTGGTCCGCGGTGCTGCTGGCGGCCTGCCGGCGCATCTCGTCGATCTCGTCAAAGGCCTGCTCGACAGTCCTGCGCGCGTCGGCGAGTATGGCCTCCGCCTCGCGGCGTGCACGCTGGTTCGACATTTCCAGCTTGACGTCAACCTCGCGCTGGGTGCGTTCGGCTTTTTTGAGGAGTTCGTTTGCCTCGCGGAGTTTTCTGCGTTCCTCTTCCCTGTCGCGCTCGAGCTGCTGGCGCATGTGCTCGAGCTGCTCGAGCGTGTCCTCGAACTGCATGGAGTCGGCATTTATCAGCCTTTTGGCAGACTCGATTATCTCATCGGGAAGGCCGAGACGGCGGGATATGGCAAACGCGTTCGACTTTCCGGGTATACCTATGAGCAGACGGTAGGTCGGACGGAGAGTCTCCACATCAAACTCGCACGAGGCGTTTTGCACGCCGGCGGTGGATGTGGCGTAGACCTTGAGCTCAGCGTAGTGCGTGGTCGCGGCGACCATGGCTCCGCTCGCCCTGGCGTGTTCGATTATCGATATTGCGAGCGCCGCGCCCTCTGTCGGATCGGTGCCGGCGCCGAGCTCGTCGAAGAGGAGCAGGCTGCCCTCCCCGCATTCGGTGAGGACGCTGACTATGTTTGTCATGTGCGAAGAAAATGTTGAGAGAGACTGTTCTATGCTCTGCTCGTCGCCTATGTCGGCGAGGATCTTGCTGAATACCGGCAGCTCGCTGCCGTCGCCGGCAGGGATGTGCATGCCGCACTGGTTCATTATGGCGAAAAGGCCGAGAGTTTTGAGCGTGACGGTTTTTCCGCCGGTGTTGGGGCCGGTGATTATGAGGGTGTCGAACTCGCCGCCGAGCTCCACGTCTATGGGGACCGCCTTGCTCTGGTCGAGCAGAGGATGGCGCGCGCGGCGCAGTTTGATTACTCCGTCGGAAACTACGGCCTCGCCGCAGTTTAGCTTGTAGCTCAGCTTTGCGCGGGCAAAAACGGCGTCCAGTTCGACAAGGACATTGAAGTCGCAGCTTATGTCGTCGCGGAACTGGGCACACTCGGCAGACAGCTCCATGAGTATGCGCTCTATCTCGGCTTTTTCTTTGGCGCGCAGCTCGCGTATCTCATTGTTCGCCTTGACGACGCCCATGGGTTCGACGAACAGTGTGGCTCCGCTGGAGCTGATGTCGTGCACGAGTCCGGGAACAGCTGAGCGGTATTCGGCTTTTACGGGCACGACATAGCGCTCGGACCGCTGCGTGATTATTGCCTCCTGGAGGGCTTTTGAATAACTCGGGGAAGAGATTATCTTCTGCAGTGTATCGCGCACCCTTGCGCTCGCCGCGCGTATCTGGCGGCGGATGGTGGCGAGCTCGCCGCTCGCCGAGTCGGCTATCTCATCCTCGCCGACTATGCTCGAGGTGATCTTCTCCTCTAGATATTTGTTTGCCTGAAGGGCGCTGAAGAGAAAGTCTATGTCGTTCCGGGAACTCTCGCTGCCGTCGGCGTAAGCGCGCACGGTGCGCGCAGCGCGGAGCACGCCTGCGATATCGAGCAGCTCGCGCGTGTTGAGCATGCCGCCCATGTCGGCGCGCGCCAGCGAAGAGCGGACGTCTTTCACGCCGGAGAACGACGGCCCCCCTTTCACGACCATCATATCTTTGGCCGCGCTCGTCTCGCCGAGACGGCGCTTCACCTCGTTTTTATCTGTGCTCGGGCGCAGCTCGCGGCATTTGTCTTTCGCGGGCGCGCTCATCGCCTCGGCCGCAAGCATTTCAAGCACGGCGGGGAGTTCGAGCGTTGTGAGCGATTTTTCGAAAAAATCCATTTTTGTCTCCATATATCAGATGTTTACGCTCTTCCAGTAGTCGAGCGACGCAAACCCGCGCTCGAGCTGGGCGAGCACATATCCCTCGCAGACGTTTTTTAGGCGCTCGAACGCCTCGCCGCCGAGGGAGAATGAAAAGATCTTTTTTGGCGGGGCGGAGATTATATATCTCATTGCCGCCAGGGAATCGCGGCAGAGCGGGAGCGACACTCCCGGAGATCCTGAGGGACAGGACGCGCAGTGCAGCACGCCGCCGTTTAGCGCAAATCGCGCATGTTCCGGCTCAGGTTCCCCGCAGACGCTGCATCCGTCGAGACACGGCTCGTACCCCGCTATGCACATGAGTCTGAGCTCGAACACGGCCTTGATATGCTCGGGCGGGTAGAGGCCGCGGCTCAGCGCATAGAGGCTGTTGAGCCCAAGCGAGAGCGCCTCGCTGTTCGGAAAGTCCTCGTCGGACACGGCGTCGAGCAGCTCGGCGATATAGCTGCCGAGCGCGAGCGCGCCGAGGTCGCCGCGCAGCCCAAGGAACTGCTCGATGGTGCTCCCCTCGTTCACAGTCCACTTCCCGCGG
>CAJFRI010000060.1 GCA_904419385.1 Candidatus Heteroscillospira lomanii | reverse complement strand
GCCGCTATGAGTGGCTGCTCGAGCCGGCGTTTGAGTTTGACAGCGGGGCCCGTCTGGAGGAACTGAAGGCGGAGTGGCTGGCGAGAGAAGAAAACGCCGACGCCGCTGAAGTTCCCGAGGATGTGCTCACCGGCATGGAAGAGCAGGTAGCTCAGGAGGCGGCGCAGGCCGAAGAGGCCTGGGTAACCGCGCTGCTGGCGGATGCCGGCAAGTGGAAGCTGCTCACCGCCGACAGCAGCGCTGAAAACAACACGGTTACCGGCCTGAAGGACGGCAGCTATGTGCTGTTCATCCGCGACGCGCAGCAGCCGGACAACACGGAGACGCTGTTCTCCACCGGAGTGACGCTCAACTACGAGCATATCACCATAACCGCGGAGCCCGAGTCTGCCCGCGGCAGCCAGAGCAACGGTGCGGTGACCGTGGAGGCCAGCGGCGGCTACCTCAACCGCAACACCTATCAGTACATCATCCGTCCCGTCACCGGGGAGAATGACGTCTGGGATATCAGCGAGCTGACCAACCCCCTGGATGAAAGCAAGTTCCCTGCGGACACTTATGAGACGCCGGCCTGGGACGTCCCCGATTTCACCCGTCTGACGGATCCGGCCGAGGTCACCGATACCTCCTACAATCTGCTGAACACAGCCACTTTGGACGGGCTGCCCTCCGGGTGGTATCAGGTCGCGGTGCGTCCCATGCTGGGCGTGGATGCCGACAGCCTGCTCGAGCTGGCGCGTCTGGCGGCGGCTTACACCGCGGCGTCCAACGCTGCGGATGAGGCCGCGGAGAACGCCACCGAAGGCGGCATCTCCCGCCAGGTGTCCCAGCGTATCAGGGCTCTGGATGAGGCCCTGGATGATTGGCGTGACGCCGATGAGGCGGATAAAAATGCCGCCTGGGCGGCATATACGGCGCTCATCGGCAGCGATGCTGCGGTCCTGGCTGCCCTGACGGCATGGCAGGATGCGGGCTTTACCAACGGTTCGGCGCGGGACAGCTACGATGAGGCGGTGGAGGCTTACTTCACCGGCGTTGTGACCAGCGAGTCCGAGACGGCGGCCTCTGAGACAAAAGCGGCGCTTGAGGCTGCAAAGACCGCCTATGAGACCAGGTACGGCGAGCTGATGAAGATAACCGAGACCGCCTATGCAGGCAGCGAGGGCGAGATCGGCTGGGCAAACTCCGCCACTTTGATGGTCTATGTGGACCGTGTGGTCACCTCCCGGGAGATCGAGGTCCATGACCTCCGTTATCCCGATAAGGATACGATCCTCGTCCGCTTCACCCTCAGCAAGGACACCCTGAGCGACAAGGCGGCGGAGCGCATCATCTCCGACAACGCCGAGAAAGATATCTTGTTCACCAGCGATTCCATGGAGGTTCGCGTGCCTGCGGGCACCCTGTCCGAAGGCGACGACCTGATGGCCATGCTGATGCCTTTCGTCTCCATTCCCGAGGACACCACGGGCACAGTGGTGCAGTACACAAGCCCCTCCGGCGAGCAGCACTATGTGCCGTGGAGCGTGGTAACTCTGGGCAAGGTGTGGTACATCGCATCCGAGCCGGGCACCTATGAACTGGTGACCAACCCGGTGACCTTCAGTGATGTGAGCGAGAGCTTCTGGGGCTACGACGAAGTGGGCTTCGTGGCGGCCCGTGAGCTGTTCCAGGGCGTGGACGACGAGCTGTTCGACCCAAGCGGCACCATGACCAGAGCCATGCTGGTGACCGTGCTGGGCCGCCTGGCCGGGATCGACCCGGCGGACTATGACGGACAGAGTGCTTTCTCCGACGTGGATGCCGACAGCTGGTATGGGCCATATGTGGCCTGGGCGGCGGAGAACGGAGTGGTGGAAGGCGTCGGCGACGGCCTGTTTGCCCCGGATGCCCCCATCACCCGCGAGCAGATGTGCACCATGCTCGTCCGCTATCTGGACAGCGACCAGGTCGAACTGCCGGAGATGACAAATCCGCCCGTCTTTACCGATCAGGATCAGGTGAGCGACTGGGCCGTGGATGCGGTGGACCGCTTCCGCCGCAGCGGCGTGGTGGAGGGCTCCGATGGGGAGTTCCAGCCCCATGACAACGCCTCCCGCGCGGAGGTCGCCGCCATCTTCTCCAGGCTGATCACCATAGTTTTGACCGACGGCTGATATCCGCCGGTCCATCAGCGGCGGGGAGCGCTTTTCACAAGGCGCTTCCCGCCAAGTTTTTTGCTGAGAGCTGAGGCTGCCGAGTCAGGACGCTTATGTATGCGCCCAGCCCTGCCGCTTTGCCAGGCCGAGCATGCCACGGCAGAACAGTTCCAATGTAGTCAGTGAAGGGTCGCCCTCTCGGATGCGCATGGTGCGGCGTATCTCCTTCGGGATGACGATCCTGCCGAGGTCGTCTATCCTTCTGACTATTCCGGTTGCTTTCATGTGAAAACTCCTTTTCCTGTTTTGTCGGCAAGTGTATTATTTGTTGCATTATGGCGATTATGCAAAGAAAATACATGGACCCGAGCGGCGGCTGTTGTGCAAAAACGGCATTGTCTCTGTGCATGTTTTGATTTGGAACACGCTTGACAGGCGGCTCAATTCGGCACTATAATACTTGTGCCGTTAAGGTTTTCACAAAAACATACCGGGGCCGCGCTCCGGATGAATCATCAAACAAAGGAGTCATTTAAAATGAGCTTTGTCCCCCATGGCATTCTGCCGGCTATGATCACCCCGATGACCAAGGACTATAAGGTCAACATCCCCGCCCTGCGCAAGCTGATCGATTACATGATCGACGGCGGCGTGCACGGCATCTTCGCCATCGGCACCACCGGCGAGTTCTATGCCCTCACCAACGACGAGTACCGTGAGGTCCTCGAGGTCACCGTCGATCAGGTCGCTGGCCGCGTCCCTGTCTACGCCGGCTGCAACTCCATCGGCACCCGTCAGTCCATCGAGCTGACCCACATCGCCGCTGAAGTCGGCGGCATCAGCGCCATCAGCGTCCTGACCCCGTACTTCATCAGCCTGACCCAGGATGAGATCTACAACCACTTCCGCACCATCGCTGAGAACACCGACCTCAACATCATCCTCTACGATAACGCCCCGAAGACCCACATGACCATCAAGCCGGCCACTGTTGCCAAGCTTGCAGATCTGCCCAACGTCGTGGGTATCAAGGATTCCACCGGCGACCTCACCAACACCGCCGACATCATCGGCCGCACCACCCGCGCCGGCAAGGACTTCCATGTCATGATGGGCCGCGACAGCCTCATCCATGCCGCCCTGTGCTACGGCGCCACCGGCGCTGTTGCCGCCGCCGCCAACGTCGCCCCGAAGCTCTGCGCCGACATCTACAACAAGTACATGGCCGGCGATATCAAGGGCTCCCTCGAGGATCAGTACAATCTGGTCCCGCTGCGCGTCGCTTTCGGCCTCGGCAGCTTCCCCACCGTCATCAAAGAGGCCCTCGAGCTCGTCGGCATCGAGGCCGGCCCCTGCGCCATGCCCACCGGCGTGATGACCGATGAGGAGAAAGAGCAGCTCAAGAAGATCCTCAAGAACATGGGTCTCATCGACTGATTCCCCTCACTTTTACAGAAAAAAGCGCCCCGATATCGGGGCGCTTTTTTCGTCTGTGCGTATTTTCAAAGTATCAGCCCGCCGTCGCAGCCGCAGACCTGGCCGGTGATGAACGAGGCCGCGTCGGAAGCGAGAAAGGCCACAAGCTCCGCCACATCCTCGGGCGAGCCCGTGCGGCCGAGCGGGGTGTCGCCGGCGACGAGGGCGCGGTCGCCCTCGGAGAAGCAGGCGGTCATGTCGGTGTCGATAAAGCCGGGGGCGACGGCGTTTACCCTGATCCCTGAGGGGCCGAGCTCTTTTGCGAGCGATCTCGACAGGCCGATGACGCCGGCCTTGGTCGTCGAGTAGGCCGACTCGGCCGACGACCCGTATACCCCGCAGACGGAGGCTATGTTCAGGATGACGCCGCTCTTCTGATGGACCATGTGCGGTATGGCCGCGCGGCAGCAGAAGAACACGCCGTCGAGATTCACCCCGCGCAGGCGCGCCCACATCTCGTCGCTGATGTCCTGGAGCAGGCCGGGGACGACTATGCCGGCGTTGTTCACCAGCAGGTCGAGCCCGCCGGTGCGCTCGAACATGGCGGCGACCTGCCCCGGGTCGGCGACGTCGGCCTTTATTGCCTCGGTTCCGAGCTCGCTGGCCAGGGAGCGGGCCTTGTCCTCGGATTCGAGATAGTTGAGATAAACTTTCCAGCCGTCGGCGTGCAGGCGGCGGGCGATGGCCGCGCCTATGCCGCGCGACGAACCTGTGACAAGAGCGGTTTTCATATATCAGCCTCCATGACGAATATTCTATGTTATATTAGCACATTTCCGCCCGGAATGGAACATTTGCCGTTTGCAAAGCGTCTGTTGAAATGAGAGCGGCGCTGTGCTATTATAATCTGCGAGGTGAAACTAATTGAGGACGATCATCTGCAAACGGTGCGGTTCGCCCATTGACGCGTCGCTGGGCGAGTGCCCGGTGTGCGGCGCCGTGTATTACATACTGCCGGAGGACGACCCGTCCGAAGAGCCGGACGAGACCAGGGTCTGGCAGCAGGACGAGGCCGAGAAAATATACAAGGCTATCGAGCGCTCGGAGCGCAGCGACAGCGACGAGCCAACGCATCTCTTCGATTCGGAGGAGATGAAGAAGATAGAAAAGGAAAAGGCTGTGCCCGAGCCCGCGCCGAAGCCCCCGGCCGAGCGTCCCGCCCCGGCACGCGACCCGAGAGACAGGCTGCCCGCCCGCACGTGGGTCTATGCCGCGGCGGCTGCCGCCATGCTCGCCGTGCTGGCGCTGGTGCTGTGCTTTATGACGGGCGTGTTCGACTTCGGCTCCGCCGGCGGAGAGATGCCCCAGCTCGTGGGGCTGGAGCGCGGCGTCGCCGAGGGGCAGCTCGGCGCGATAGGCATAACGCCGGATGTCATATACGAGCAGAGCTCCGAGCCCGCCGAGACGGTCATACGCCAGGAACCGGCAGAGGGCACCGAGGTCGGCGGCAGCAGCGCCGTGACGCTCTGGGTGTCGTCCGGAGGCGGGGAGAGCGGGGACGAAGAGCCGGAGACCGGCTACGTCGAGGTGCCGCCGCTCACGGGGATGAGTTTTGACGCTGCGGCCGACATACTTGCCGGCCTGGGGCTGTCCGCAGTGCGCGGCTCCGATGTGTACAGCCAGTCGCCCGAGGGCGAAGTCGTGGCGCAGAGCCCGCTGAGCGGGGCCCGGCTCCAGCCCGGCGGGACAGTGACGCTCACGGTGTCGAAGGGGCAGGAGGAAGGCGAGTTCACCGTCGTGCTCACGGCGGGCACCGGCGGCTCAGTGTCGCCGTCCGGCAGCGTCACAGTCGTCGCCGGAGGGACGATTGACATCTTTGTCACGCCGGACGAGGGCTATGTCCTGCGCGAGCTGCGCATAGACGGAAAGAGCGTCGGCGCGGTGAGCGAGTACACGCTGAACGACATACAGGAGAGCCACAGCGTCTACGCTGTATTCGACGCGGTGGAGCAGCCGGAGGAGACTGACCAGCCTGAGGTCACGCTGCCGCCGGAGAGCCTGCCGCCCGTGTCGCCGAGCGATATCAGATAAAAAAGAAAGCTGCGGGAGCTTCAGCTCCCGCAGCTTTTTCAGTCTGTTTCAATTGAAACTCCGGAGACGGCGCCGCCGCTCAGCTCGAGCACGAGCCATTCGCTGTCGATGAGCGTGCGCTCATTGCCGAGCCAGTAGACGAGGCTGTCCGCCGAGGCATAGTCGCTCTCGCCGAGCAGGGCCTCGACCTCAGGCACGGACATGCCGGTGAGCTCATACTGCTCTGTCAGGTCGGCCGTCATCCCTGCGCGGCGCTCGGGGTTTTCGAGCCATTTTTCGCTCGAAAACGAGCTCCAGTAGACCGATTGCGCCAGTTTGAGCGCAAAAAGCGCCGCCACAATGAGCACAACGACAAAAATCGTGTAGTTTGTGCTCTTTATGCGCCTTATCTCGCGGTTTTCGTCCATTTTATCACCTGTTCCCGAAGCGTACCGGCGGCTGCTCTCCGAGATGTTCGCCTATGATCTTCTCCATCCATATCATGTCGTACCAGCGGCCGAATTTGTAGCCGCACTTGCGGAAAGTGCCGGCGAGGGTGTAGCCCATGTGGGCATGGAACCCGGCGCTGTTGTTGGTGAGATACTCGTCCTCGTGCTCTGTGGCGCCGATGCAGGCGTAGAGGTTGAGTATGCCCATGGCGGCGAGGCGGGCCTCCATGGCCTCGTACAGGGCCCTGCCGAGGCCGCGGTTCCGGGACGTGTGGTCGAGGTATATGGACATCTCGCACGACCAGGCGTAGGCCGCGCGGCCGACGAACGGACCGGCATAGGCATAGCCCATGACGCGGCCGTCCTCCTCGGCGACAAGGTAGGGATACCGCCGCATGGTATCTGTCATGCGCGCGGAAAACTCCTCGGCCGAGGGGGGCACATACTCAAATGTGATCGCCGTGTGTTCAACGTAATATCTGTATATCTCGGCAAGGCGGGGCGCGTCGCCGGGGACGGCGTTTCTGATGCTGGCCATCACACGTTCGGCATCTTCGCCGTCGGCATCATGAGGACGCGGCCAGTGCCGCGGTAGACGTTTACGAGGCCTTCGCCGGAGGCGGCCGAGCCGATGAGGCTCTTGCCGGAGCGCTCGACCGTAAACTCCAGTGTGTTGCTCCAGGCTATGGCGTAGTTGCCGTCTATCTTGAGCACATCGTCGCGCAGGTCGATCTGGATGAGCTCATCGCGCGGGCACTCGGACTCGATGCAGAACACGCCCCTGCCGTTGAGGCTCAGGTTGAACAGGCTCTCGCCGCCGGCCACGGCAGAGGAAAAGTTCGAGCGCATGACGGCTTTGTGCTTGAGCGACGACTCGCAGGCGAGGAACAGGCCGTCGTCGAGCACGACGGAGCCGCCCCAGTCGGCCGCGTCCATGAGGATGAGATGCTTATACGTCGGCTCGAGCACGAGCACACCGCTGCCCGTGTACTCCGGCTTGATGGCGGACTCGCCCGTCGCCTTGCCGCGCACGGCTTTGCCCAGGAAGTCGCCAACTCCTTTTATGCCGGTCGTGGCGTTTACGTTGCCCAGCATCCACTGCATTGCGCCGGCCTGTATAGTGACGGGAGACTTATCAAGAGAGCACACGAGCTGGCGCTTTTTGACGTTCATCTGCGAGCTGTAGTAAGCCGTGACGGCTGAGTCGGGAGTTACGCTCAGATCGCGCTGGTACTCGACCACCTGGAATGCGCCGAGCTCCGAGATGATCTTCACATCGTCATTGTCGGTGAAATTGGATATCTGATACATAAAGACGCCTCCGAAAAAGAGTTTTTTTGATACACCAACATTATAATTTCGCTGCGCCGCAATGGCAATACACAGCGAAAATTTAACATAAAAAAAGCGCCCAGAGCGGGCGCTTTTTTGCATATGCCTGCCTCGTCACAGAAGGGCGAGCAGGATGAAGTTGAGGACGAACAGGCCGGTGCACACCCAGAGGATGGGGTGTATCTCCTTGGCCTTGCCGGTGAACACTTTCACGACGCAGTAGAAGACGAAGCTGGCGGCGATGCCGTAGGAGATGCTGTAGCACAGGGCCATGAATATGCCGGCAAAGAAAGCGGGCACGGCCGCATTGAAGTCGCTCCAGTCGATGTCCCTGAAAGAGGAGACCATCATAATACCGACGGAGACGAGGGCGGGAGCCGTGGCCGCGAAAGGCACAGCGCTCACAAATGTGGCGAGGAAGGCCGACAGGGCAAAGCAGATGGCGACGACGCAGGAGGTGAGGCCCGTGCGGCCGCCGGCCTCTATGCCGGAGGCGCTCTCGACAAAGGTGGTGGTGTTGGAAGTGCCGATCAGGGCGCCGATGGAGGTGGCGGTAGCGTCGGCGAACAGGGCCCTGTCGAGCTTGGAGTTGAAGCCGGAGCCCTGGTTCATCTTTTCCTCATCCTCGGCGCTGAATATGCCGCTGCGGCGGCCTGTGCCGATGAAGGTGCCGATGGTGTCGAAGGTGTCGGTGATGCTGAAAGAGAAAATGGTTATCAGCACGAGCGGGAGCTTGGACGGGTCGGAGAACAGGCTGGTTATGCCGCCCTCTTTGAATATGGCGAGGAAGGTCGTCGGCAGAGCCTGGCAGGCCTCGGAGAAGCTCGTGGTCTCCTGCGGGGAGGTGACTCCGAAGGGGATGCCGATGATCGTGGTGGCGATGATGGAGATAAGGATGGCGCCCTGCACCTTGCGGGCGAGCAGGATGATGGTGAGCGCGAGGCCGATGATGAACACCCAGAACTGCGGCTGATTGAGCGTCGACAGGGCGGGCACGCCGCCGTCAAAGTTGATGATGCCGACGTTGAGCAGGCCGATGTAGGCGACGAAGATGCCTATGCCGCCGCTGATGGCGTTCTGCAGGCTCGCGGGGATGGACTTCATGATGTACTTGCGGATCTTCGTGATGGTGATGAAAATGTTGAACAGGCCGCAGATAAAGACCATGGACAGCGCCTGCTGCCAGGTGAATCCGAGACCGAAACAGACCGTGTAGACAAAAAAGGCGTTGAGGCCCATGCCGGGGGCCTGGGCGTAGGGCACGTTGGCGACGAGACCCATCACAAGCGTGCCGATGATGGAGGCGATGATGGTCGCGAGGAACACCGCGCCCCACTCCATGCCGGACTGAGAGAGTATGCTCGGGTTGACGACGATGATGTAGGACATCGCAAAAAACGTCGTCAGTCCGGCGATGATCTCAGTCGAGACTGTAGTGCCGTTTTCTTTCAGGTGAAAAAACTTTTCCATAAACACTCTCCTCAATTCTCTGTTTTCTTCATAACTCCGGATCCGCACCGCACGCACAATCATATCACATAATATCTGTCAGGTCACTACAATTTTTCGATTTTCGGGAAAATATGTCAGGAGGCAGCGCTCCGGCCATGGCGCAAAAAAGCCGGAGCATGCCATGCGGCTGTGCTCCGGCGTCGGGCTGTCCATAAGCTGCGGATGGATGCAGCTCGTATTCATTATTCAACTGCAAATTCTGAGGCCAAATAGTGCGGCGTCCCGTCTTCAGACGTCATTTTCAGCACCAGGCGATAGTTCCCCTGTTCCAGACGCGTGCCATAATAGTCGTATTTCTGCACGACGCTGCCCTCCAAACTGGTGCTTTCGTCCCCGCCTAACAGGAACTCAATATCGTTATGGCCGAAATCATCTTGTGAATACTGCAGACGATGCCACTGGCCGTCTGCATACTGCTCGAGATAAGAAAAATCTGGCTCGCTATCATTCCCGTCTATCGAAAATGCATAGACATCTTCGGAGTTCGCCGTGACTTTCCATCTGATAGTGTATCCATTAAAAGGCGACCAGGAAGGTTCTTCTATCGTCAGCTCAAATCCGTCGACCTGGTTGACGGGGTAAGAGACCGGATCGCCAAGCGCGGGATATTCAGCTGTGACCTGCAAGGTTAGCCAGGCTCCGCCGGCGCAAAGCGCCGCGGCGGCGAGCAGGACAAGCCAGCCACGGTATCGTTTCATAAGCTCAGCTCCTTTGATTTCCGGCTGCCACCATTATACATGACTGCTGGTTGAAACACAATGGCTGCAAGCCCATACTGGCGCACTTGCCTTTTTGACGGGCACTCCCGGAGATCAGACCGGTTTGATGCCGGAGGGCTTCGTTTGATTTGAAAAGTCATTCACATAGTAAGCGAGGATTTCCATGCGGTTTTGTACGCGCTTGAGGGAATGCCCGCCTTTGGAGATCAGAGCCAGCAGACGGTATTCCTCTATGACCAGCTCGGAGTAGCCGTGAAAAGTTTCGCTTACACTGTCGGCTTTGGCGGAGCTGAAAGCAGACAGCTTTTTGTTTATGGCATCAAGGGCTTTGAGCTTTCTCTTCCTGTCCTGTGAGAAATC
>CAJFRI010000059.1 GCA_904419385.1 Candidatus Heteroscillospira lomanii | reverse complement strand
TACGGCGGCAACGCAATGATAAATGAGGAGCTCAAGCAGGCCGTTATGGGCGACATCATCCTGCTCAGCCTCATCGGCATCAAGGTCGTGCTCGTGCACGGCGGCGGCCCGGAGATCACAGACATGCTCAACCGCGTCGGCAAAAAGAGCGAGTTTGTCGACGGCCTGCGCGTCACCGACGCCGAGACCGCAGAGATCGTGCAGATGGTGCTCGCCGGCAAGGTCAACAAGAGCCTCGTGAGCCTCATAGAGATGAAGGGCGGCCGCGCCATAGGCCTGTCCGGCATGGACGGCGGCATGATACACGCCAGGTGCGCCGACAAACGCCTCGGCTTCGTCGGCGACATCACCGGCGTGAACACCGAGCTCATCCTCGATGTGCTCGAGAAGGGCTATATCCCCGTCATCTCCACGGTCGGCTGCGACGAGGAGGGCAATGTCTACAACATAAACGCCGACACGGCCGCGGCCCGCATAGCCGGAGCCCTCGGCGCTGAGAGCCTCATCGCAATGACCGACATCGAAGGAATACTCCGCGACAAGGACGACCCGTCCACCCTCATCCGCAAGATATACGTCTCCGACGCACAGATGTATGTAAACGACGGCATCATCTCCGGCGGCATGATCCCCAAGGTCGCCTGCTGCATAGAGGCCATACGCCGGGGCGTCAAAAAAGTTTTCATCATAGACGGCCGCGTGCCCCACTCGATACTCATCGAGATACTCACCAACGAGGGCATAGGCACTATGTTTGTGGGAGGCTGAGATATGAACACCAAAGAACTAGACAGCACCTATGTCGCGCACACCTATGCGCGGTTTCCCCTTGAAATAGTCTCCGGACACGGCGCCATCGCCGTCGGAGCCGACGGCCGGGACTATATCGACCTCGGCAGCGGCATCGGCGTCAACGCTTTCGGCTACTCAGACGAGGCCTGGATAGAGACCGTCACCAGACAGCTGCACACCTTGCAGCACACCTCGAACCTCTACTACACCGCGCCGTGCGTCCAGCTCGCCGAGATGCTGTGCGAGCGCACAGGCATGTCCAAGGTGTTCTTCTGCAACTCCGGCGCCGAGGCCAACGAGGGCGCCATCAAGGCCGCGAGGCGCCGCTCTTTCCTCAAATACGGCGAGGGACGCAGCACGATAATCACACTCAAAAACAGCTTCCACGGCCGCACCGTGACCACACTTGCCGCCACCGGCCAGGAGAACTTCCACACGGAGTTCGGGCCTTTCACCGAGGGCTTTGTCTACTGTGAGCCTGAAAACAACGATGAGCTCCGCCGTCTGGCCGACGAAAACGCCTGCTGCGCAGTCATGATAGAGACCATACAGGGCGAGGGCGGCGTTTACGTCCTGTCCGATGAGTTTATCAGCGCGGTCGCCGCCCTCTGCGACGAGAAAGATCTCTGCCTCATAGTCGACGAGGTGCAGACCGGCAACGGACGCACGGGAGAACTGTACAGCTACATGCACTACGGCATCAAGCCCGACATCGTCACGACGGCCAAGGGCCTCGCGGGCGGCCTGCCGCTCGGCGCTGTCATGCTCGGCGGCCGCGCAGCCGACGTTTACACCCCCGGCAGCCACGGCTCCACCTTCGGCGGCAATCCCGTCTGCTGCGCCGGAGCTGTCAGCGTGCTCAGCCGCATCGACGACAAGCTGCTCGACGACGTACGCAAAAAATCCGAATACATATTCTCCGAGCTCACCGGCGCAAAGGGCGTCAGCTCCGTCAGCGGCCGCGGCCTGATGATAGGCATAGAGCCAGACGGCAAAAAAGCCGCCGACGTCATCGCCATGTGCATGGAGCGCGGCGTGCTCGTGCTCAGCGCCAAGACCAGGGTGAGGCTCCTGCCCCCGCTCAACATAGGCTTCGACGAGCTGCGCCGGGCCATACAAATCATCAAGGAGGTGCTTGCACAATGAAACATCTGCTCAAACTGATGGATCTCTCCGCAAAAGAGATCAGCGAGATACTCAATCTTGCCGACCAGCTCAAATATGAGCGCAAAAACGGCATAAGCCATCATTATCTGGAGGGCAAGACCCTCGGCATGATCTTTCAGAAGTCCTCGACCCGTACCCGCGTCTCTTTCGAGACCGGCATGTTCCAGCTCGGCGGCTCTGCGCTCTTCCTCTCCCCCCGCGACCTGCAGATAGGCCGCGGCGAGCCTGTCGAGGACACCGCGCGCGTCCTCTCACGTTACCTCGACGGCATCATGATCCGCACCTTCGCCCAGTCCGAGGTAGAGGCCCTGGCCGAGCACGGCTCCATCCCCGTAATCAACGGTCTCACCGACTACTGCCACCCCTGTCAGGTGCTGGCCGACCTCATGACGATACGCGAATACAAGGGCGGTTTCTCCGGACGCAAGCTCTGCTACATCGGCGACGGCAACAACATGGCAAACTCCCTCATCGTCGGCGGCATAAAGATGGGCATGTCCGTGGCCATAGCCTGCCCCGACGGGTACAAGCCCGACGCCGGGATAATGAAATGGGCCGAGCAGAACGGCAGCTTCCTCTGCACCAGCGACATCTCCGCCGCCGCTGCCGGCGCAGACGTGCTCTACACCGACGTCTGGGCCTCCATGGGCCAGGAGGACGAGGCTGAACAGCGCAAGCTTATCTTCAAAGATTACCAGATCAACGACACGGCCCTCGCCTCTGCGAAGAGCGACGCCATCGTGCTCCACTGCCTCCCCGCCCACCGCGGCGAGGAGATCACCGCAAAAGTGTTCGAGGAACACGCCGCCGAGATATTCGACGAGGCGGAAAACAGGCTCCACGCCCAGAAAGCCGTCATGGTCAAGCTGATGGGCGAAAACAACTGAGACATATTCAAAAGCCCTCCGCGCAGCGGAGGGCTTTGCCGTTGCTCCCGTGTGAACAGCCGCAGCAAAGCCGCACACCGGGCCGCGTGATATGAAAAAAAGAAAAGCCCGAAAGGACATCCTTTCGGGCTTTTTATGCTGTGAAAATCAATAATAACGGCGCTTGTTCTTGCGCGCAGCCTCGGACTTTTTGCGGCGCTTGACACTGGGGCTCTGGTAGTACTCCTTCTTGCGAAGATCGGAGAGGACGCCCGCCTTGGCGCAGCTGCGCTTGAAGCGCTTGAGTGCGCTGTCCAGAGACTCATTATCCTTAACATGGATTTCCGACATTTTATTTCCCTCCCTCCAAATACGCCCGAAGGCGCTTTAAGGGCCATGATAAACAATGGCATTGTACATTAAATTATACCCTCATCAACCCCGCTTGTCAAGCCATATCGGGCTCACTTTGCCGGCTTGAGGATGAGATTGACAAGTTTATTCTTGACAACTATGGTCTTGACGAGCTGCATGCCCTCCATGAGACGTTTGATCTTCTCATCAGCGGAGGCGATACCGATTACTGTCTCGTCGTCGGCATCCATAGGGATGATGACCGTTGTCTTGAGCTTGCCGTTGACCTGGACGGCGATCTCTTTCTCGCTGTCAATGGTCTTGGCCTCGTCATACTCCGGCCACGAGCTCTGGCAGGCCATGCCCTCAAAGCCCTGATGCTCCCACAGCTCCTCAGCGATGTGCGGAGCAAACGGAGAGAGCATCTGCAGCAAGGCGCGGACATCGCCGCGGCTGGGCTTGTGCTCATAGAACTGGTTCACAAGGCTCATCAGCGCCGCAATGGCGGTGTTGAACTTCATGTTCTCGATGTCCTCGCCCACCTTTTTGATGGTGCGGTGTATCTCGCGCTCGTTGGCGGCGCTGTACCCATCGCCGTCGAGGCGCTCCTCAGCGAGGTTCCAGATGCGGTCGAGGAAGCGTTTGCAGCCCTTTACGGCGTTGTCCTGCCAGGGGGCGGCCTTCTCGAAATCGCCGAGGAACATGATATAAGTGCGCAGAGTGTCGGCGCCGTAGGCCTTGACGACGTCGTCGGGGTTGATGACATTGCCGAGCGACTTCGACATCTTGACTATAGGATGGCTGGCCATCTCACCGTATTTCTCGACGAGGAACTTCTTTGCCTCAGCCTCGCTGCCGTGCTCCTTCACGAGCTTCTCCTGCTCCTCAGGTGACATGTTGGAGAAGTTGTGGGGATTGAGCCCGAGTATCATCCCGTGGCTCGTGCGCTTGGCGTAGGGCTCCTTGGTGGGCACCACGCCGATATCATAGAGGAACTTGTGCCAGAAGCGGCTGTACAGCAGGTGGAGCGTGGTGTGCTCCATACCGCCGTTGTACCAGTCGACCTGGTGCCAGTAGTCAATGGCGTCCTTGCCGACCAGGGCATCGTCGTTGTGCGGGTCCATATAGCGCAGGAAGTACCAGCTGGAGCCGGCCCACTGGGGCATGGTGTCGGTCTCGCGTCTCGCAGGGCCGCCGCAATGCGGGCAGGTGGTGTTCACCCAGTCGTCCATATGGGCGAGCGGGCTCTCGCCGTTGTCTGTGGGCTCATAGCTCTTGACGTCGGGCAGTTCGAGGGGCAGCTCGCTCTCCGGTATAGGCACCCAGCCGCACTTCTCGCAGTAGACCAGCGGGATGGGCTCGCCCCAGTAGCGCTGACGGGAGAAGACCCAGTCGCGCAGTTTGTAATTGACCTTCTCGCGGCCGAGATCGTGATCCTCGAGCCAGCGCTTCATGGTCTCTATTGCCTCTTCAACGCTCATGCCGTCGAGGAAGCCGGAGTTCACCATAACGCCCTTGTCACAGTCGACATACGCGGCGTTCTGCACGTCGCCGCCCTTGACGACCTCAATGATGGGCAGTCCGAACTTCTTTGCAAACTCCCAGTCGCGCTCATCGTGGGCCGGGACGGCCATGATAGCGCCGGTGCCGTAGCTCGCGAGGACGTAGTCGGAGATGAAGATGGGTATTTCCGTGCCGGTGACGGGGTTTATCGCGCGCACACCCTTGAGCTCAACGCCGGTCTTGTCCTTCTGCAGCTCGGTGCGCTCAAAATCCGACTTTCTGGCGGCGGCCTCCTGATAGGCACGGACTTCGTCCATGTTCTCTATCTTGTCCGCCCACTTATCGAGGAGCGAGTGCTCCGGCGCCATGACCATATATGTCGCGCCGAACAGCGTGTCGGCACGGGTGGAGAACACGCGCAGCACGTCGCCCTCAGTGGTCTTGAAGTCGATCTCAGCGCCGGTGGAGCGGCCGATCCAGTTCTTCTGCTGGGTCTTGACGCGCTCGATATAATCCACGTCGTCGAGGTCGTCGATGAGGCGCTGTGCGTACTCGGTTATCTTGAGCATCCACTGGCTCTTCTCCTTGCGGACGACGGGCGCGCCGCAGCGCTCGCATACGCCGTTGACGACCTCCTCGTTGGCGAGGACGCACTTGCAGGATGTGCACCAGTTGACGGGCATGCTGCTCTTATAGGCAAGCCCGTGTTTGAACAGCTGGAGGAATATCCACTGGGTCCACTTGTAGTACTTCGGGTCTGTGGTGTCGACGCAGCGGTCCCAGTCGAAGCTGAAGCCCAGCATTTTGAGCTGCTTGGTGAAGTTTGCGATGTTCTTCTCAGTGACCGCGCGGGGGTGCATGTGGTTTTTGATGGCGTAGTTCTCAGTCGGCAGGCCGAAGGCATCGAAGCCTATCGGGAACAGGACGTTATAGCCCTGCATGCGGCGCTTGCGCGCCACGATGTCCAGCGCGGTATAGGGACGGGGATGCCCGACGTGCAGGCCCTGACCTGACGGATACGGGAACTCGATGAGCGCGTAATATTTGGGGCGCTCATCACCTGTGACGGCGGCAAAAGTTTTTTCATCATCCCAGCGCTTCTGCCACTTCTGCTCGATCGTTGCGAAATCGTACTTCAATTTAATATCACTCTCTTTTATAAGGGTTTACTTTTTCATGTTTGAGATATCCACGGACACGGCGTCGCTCCAGAGGCGCTCGAGGTTATAAAACTCCCTGGCCTCCTGCTGGAACAGGTGGACTATGACGCAGCCGAAGTCGAGCAGCACCCAGCTGCCGCTGCGGTAACCCTCGCGGCGGATGGGCGGCTCGCCCAGCTCTGAGAGGCATTTATCTACTTCATCGGCCAGGGCTTTGATATGGGGACCGCTTGTGGCCGTGCAGATGACGAAATAATCAGCCAGGACAGTTATGCCGTCGGTCTTGAGCAGCTTTATATCCTCACCTTTTTTTGAGTCGAGCGCTTTGACTATATTTTCAGCTATTTCCGCAGGGGTCAGCATGTTCATCATCCTTTATCAAATGTTATTGGTAAATGCTCCAGTCCGTGAAAGACTCGATGCCATAGGTCTGGCCGGTGGTGGAGACGGCATAGCTGCCGTTCCACTCGAGTATATCGAGGTTCTCCCTGGTTATATCCTGATCGAACGGATTGAAATAGGTGTTTATCATATCGAGCCACTCATCGATATATATGAAGCAGTATGATCCGCCGCGTATGGAGCCGTTATAGTTGGCCGGGAGCATATGGAAGCGGATATCCTCGGGCTTGACCTTGAGGAACTCCTCACCGAAGCGGACTATGTTGCCGAGCGAGAGGTTCGTGTCGACATACTCCTCAAATATCTTGGCGAACTCATTTATCTTGGTGATGTTGCCTATCTGGAGGAGCTGCTCTGCCACGGTCTTGAGAAAGTCCTGCTGGGTCTCTATGCGGCCTATGTCGGCGGAGGCATATCCCGAGCGGAAGCGCACGACCTTGAGCGCCTCCTCGCCGTCGAGATGGGTCGGCCCGGCGGGGATAGCTATACTGAGGTTCTGGTCGGGGGCATTGTAATACATGTCCACCGGCACATCGTAGTCCACGCCGCCTATGCAGTCGATAAGCTGCACGAAAGCCTCAAGGTCAACTATGGCATAGCAGTTGATCTTATACCCGAGCAGATCTGAAATACCGTCGAGCAGGCCGTCAAGCCCCGTCGCACTGTATATCGTGTTGACCTTTTTGGTGCCCCACGAGACGTTCACAAGCGTGTCACGCGGGATTGAGACGACGTCTATCGTGTGGTTCACGATGTCGAAAGTCGCGACCATGATGGTGTCTGTACTGCCGGAGACCTGGTCCGTACCTATCGCGAGGAAGGTGTATACGCCCTCTCGCTGGCCGGCAATGTCGACATCCGGCGTCGGTTCTGCAGACGGCGTCGGCGACGCATCGGCCGACGGAGTGACCTCCGGCTGGGCCGACGGAGTGACCTCCGCGGTCGGGTCGTGAAGCCCGGAGCTCCCTATGTCCGGCAGCGTTGCCCAGGAACGGTACCACGCGAATACGCCGATGACGACGGCACATATCACGGCGACCGCAAGCAGGGCCTTTTTCCAGCGTTTTTTCTTGTTTTTCCTGACTATCCTGTCCGTGTTCTTATCCGCCGAGGCGGCGTCGTAAGCCGCACGGACAGCACTTATGTCGAGATCGGCGGTGTCGTCGTTAAATCCGTGGCGCGTGGTCTTTGACGCGCGTTTTCCGCCTGAATGGCCGCCGCCGGAATGTTTGTTGCCAAAAAGCTTCATTTATTTTTCTTTTCCTCCTGCCTGAGAAACCAGTCGAGGGCCTCTTTTGAGCGTGGGTGCGGCTCTATGCCGCGGGAACTGATATCCTCAATGCTCATTTCCAGCCCCAGTATCATCGCCTCGTCGAGATCTTTATATGCGAGCTCACGAAGCCTGTCTACCCCATCAAAATCGCGCGTCGGCTCTATGTAGTCAGCCATGTAGATTATCTTTTCGAGCAGCGTCATCCCGGCACGGGCCGTTGTGTGCCAGAATATCGCATCACGCACGCGCGGAGAAACGCCGAACAGGTCCTCGGCGAGCATGGCGCCCGTTTTGGCGTGGAGCAGCTTGCTGCTCTCCTTTTCAAGCGTATCTAGTATGATACCATATTTCTCGCACAATATCAACTGTTCCGCGGTGTCCAGACGCTTTGTTATATCGTGCAGTATGCCTGCCTCAGCGGCGTCGCCGGCATCCTCGCCCCAGCGCGCGGCGAGCTTCACCGCCTCGCTCTCGCAGCCGAGCACATGCGGCACTCTCTTCGGGTTCAGCAGCTTCCCGGCCTGCCCGCGCAGCCACTCGAGCTCAGGCTTCGCCCCATAGTAGCGCTTCTGGATTATGCGGGCATAGACCTGCTCCGGCACCATATCGCGCCCGAGCCGCTGCGGCAGCTTTTCCCTGACCTCCGATGAGGCCATGGGCAGCGGGTATTTGTCGATGACGGTCACTTTGGCGCCGTAGCTCCTGCGCATATGCCCGGCAAAGCTCTCTATGCGCTCGAGATCGCCCTTGTCGCGCGGAAATACGGCGAGTTCGACCAGTTTTAAAAGGCGCTCGAAGTCAAACCACTTCTCAAAGCTGAGGAACATGTCCGTGCCTATGAGCAGGACTATGCGCGCGTCGGGGTACTCGCCCCTGAAATACTCGGCAGTTGTCGCCGTATAGCTCGGCGACGCCCCGCGCGAGACCTCGAAATCGGACACCTCGGCCCCGGGTATCTCCTCCGCGGCGAGACGGGTCAGCTCCAGGCGCTCGGCGGGGCTTGGGCTGTGCTCCGCCATGGCCTTGTGCGGCGGGACGGCCGCCGGCACAAAGATGAGCTTGTCTGCCCTGAGGGCTTTTATCGAGGCTCTCGCGGCGTCTATATGTCCGAGATGCGGCGGATTGAAACTTCCGCCATAAAGTGCGACGGTCAATCAGATCACCTCTTTTTGTCTTTTATAAGGACGATCTTGGGGTCGGAATTGTTCCGTTTGTAGAGCACAAATTTGCTGCCTATCACCTGCACCTGCTCGGCCTTGCAGAGCTCTGAGAGCTGGTCGCAGGCCTCCCTCGCCGTCATCAGCGAATTCTCGAGCACACGGCCTTTGACTATCTCGCGCGCTTTCAGCGCATCTGATACTGTCTTCACCGTGTTCTCCGTTATGCCGCCCTTGCCTATCTGGACTATGGTGTCCTCGGTCGCGGCGATGCCCCTCAGCTGGGCGCGCTGTTTACTTGTCAGCATAATATTCCCTCAACTTTGCCTTGAATTTTTCGAGAGCGCGGCCGCGGTGGGATATGGCGTTTTTCTCCCCGGCGTCCATCTCGGCCATGGAGCGCGTCTCCCCCTCCGGGCGGAACACCGGGTCGTAGCCAAAGCCGCCCTCACCGCGCGGGGCCGCGAGTATCTCTCCCGGGCACTCGCCCCGGCTGACTATCGAGTCGCCGTTCGGGAAAACGCATGTGATGACGCAGACGAATTTTGCCCGCCTGTCCGTGACGCCCTCCATGTTCCTGAGCAGAAGCTCATACCTGTCTTTATCGCTGCGGCAGCTCTCGCCGCCGTAGCGCGCGCTGTAAACCCCGGGCGCGCCGCCGAGCGCATCGACGCAGAGGCCGGAGTCGTCGGCTATGCACGGCGCGTTCACGAGGTCGCAGGCGCCGAGCGCCTTGAGCCGGGAGTTCTCCTCGAAAGTTGAGCCGTTTTCCTCGACTTCTATGCTGAGCCCGGCCTCAGACTGTGACAGCAGCTCTATGCCGAGCGGCGAGAGTATCCCGCGCATCTCGGCGAGCTTTTTGCTGTTATTGCTCGCAAGAATGAAGATCATTGCAGCAGCGCCTCCACGAATTTGTCCGGCTCGAACGGCATGAGGTCGTCGACCTGCTCGCCGACTCCGACATATTTTACCGGCAGGCCGAGCTCGTCGGCTATGGCGAACACGATGCCGCCTTTGGCGGTGCCGTCGAGTTTTGTGAGGACTATGCCGGTGATGTCGGCCGTGTCGCGGAACTGTTTGGCCTGGATCAGGCCGTTTTGTCCGGTGGTGGCGTCGAGCACGAGCAGGGTCTCCCGAGAGGCGTCCGGCAGCTCGCGCGAGATGATGCGGCTCATCTTTCCGAGCTCATTCATGAGGTTCTGCTTGTTGTGCAGCCTGCCGGCGGTATCGACGATTATCACGTCGCTGCCCCTGGCCTTGGCCGCGGCTATGCCGTCGTAGACGACGGCGGCCGGGTCGGATCCCTCCTCGTGGCGGACTATGCCGCTGCCGGAACGCTCGGCCCACACGGCGAGCTGCTCGGCGGCCGCGGCGCGGAACGTATCTCCGGCGCAGAGCATCACCTTTTTGCCGTCGGCGGTGAGCTTTGCGGCTATCTTGCCTATGGTCGTCGTCTTGCCGACGCCGTTCACGCCGACCATGAGGATG
>CAJFRI010000058.1 GCA_904419385.1 Candidatus Heteroscillospira lomanii | reverse complement strand
CTTGCCGCCGTGGTGGCCGGACTCGATGTACTTCTTGGCGTTGTCCCAGGCGCCGCCGGCGTTGGACATGAACACGGCCATGGCGAAGCCGGTGACGGACACACCGCCGAGCAGGCCGACGACGCCGACAGGACCGAGCACGAGACCAGTGACTATCGGGACGACGATGGCGAGCAGAGCGGGAATGACCATTTCCCTAAGGGCGCCCTTGGTGCACAGGGCGACGCAGGACGCATAGTCGGGGTCGGCCTTGTACTCCATGATGCCGGCGATCTCGCGGAACTGGCGGCGGACCTCGACGACGATGGACTGGGCCGCGCGCTGCACGGCGCTCATGGTGAGCGCGGAGAAGACGAAAGTGATCATCGCGCCTATGAAGAGACCGACAAGCATGAGCGGGTTGGTGAGCGTGAGATCGAGAGGCTCGGACGATTTCTCCTGCACTATGTTGACATAGGAGACAAGCAGCGCGAGAGAGGTGAGGGAGGCGGAGCCGATGGCAAAGCCCTTACCGGTGGCGGCGGTGGTGTTGCCGAGGGAGTCGAGCGCGTCGGTGCGCTCGCGTACCTCCTCGGGCAGGCCGCTCATCTCGGCGATACCGCCGGCGTTGTCGGCGACGGGGCCGTAAGCGTCGGTGGCGAGGGTGATGCCGAGCGTGGAGAGCATGCCGACGCCGGCTATGCCGATGCCGTAGAGGCCCTTATTGAACGAGTCGGCGCCGCCGGCCGCGAAGAAGCTGACCAGTATGGCGACGGCGATTATGAGGATGGAAGCTATGGTCGACAGCATGCCCAGAGAGATACCGCCGATGATGACGGTGGCCGCGCCGGTCTCGGAGGCGGCGGCGAGGTTCTGAGTGGGCTTGTAGGTGTCGGAGGTGTAGTACTCAGTGAAGTAGCCTATCGCACAGCCGCCGATGAGTCCGCAGAGGATGGCGACATAGACGCCCCAGCTGCCGAGGATGAAGTAGGTGAGGGGAGCGGCGATGATGGCCGAGAGGATGGCGGCGAGATAGGTGCCGGTGCGCAGCGAGGTGAGCAGGGCTTTCTGCGAGGCGTTTTCCTTGGTCTTGACGAAGAAGGTGCCGATTATGGAGCAGACAATGCCGAGAACGGCGAGCAGCACGGGGAGCACGATGCCGTTCCAGCCGTAGCCTGCTGCGGCGCCGAGCGAGAAGGTGGCGAGGATGGAGCCGACATAGCTCTCATAGAGGTCGGCACCCATGCCGGCGACGTCGCCGACGTTGTCACCGACGTTGTCGGCGATGGTTGCGGGGTTGCGCGGGTCATCCTCGGGGATGCCGGCCTCGACCTTGCCGACGAGGTCGGCGCCGACGTCGGCCGCCTTGGTGTAGATGCCGCCGCCGACGCGGGCGAACAGAGCCATGAAAGAGGCGCCCATGCCGTTCATGACCATGATGTTGCCTATGGTGAGCGCATCGTTGATACCGGCTATGTAGCGCAGGATGACGAACCAGATGGTGATGTCGAGTATGCCGAGTCCGACGACGGTGAAGCCCATGACGCTGCCGGACGAGAAAGCCACGCGCAGACCCTTGTTGAGGCCCTCATACGCGGCCTGAGCGGTGCGCGCATTGGAGTTGGTGGCGATCTTCATGCCGATGAAACCGGCGAGCATGGACCAGATACCGCCGGTCAGGAAAGCGAACGGCGTAAACTGAGAGAGCATCTCACCGCCGGTGGCAAACGCCATGATGAGCAGGACGACAAAAACGACAAGAAAGACTTTGAAAACCGTGGTGTACTGGTGCTTGAGATAGGCATTCGCGCCCTCGCGTATGGAGGAGGCGATCTTTTGCATCTTCTCATTGCCTTCAGAGAAAGACATGACTCTGTTTTTCTGAATGAAGGCAAAGACAAGAGCGAGCAGAGCGCCGGCGAAACCCAGCAGAACGTAATTTTCCATTGCCTGATGTTCACTCCTCGATCAGTTTTTTGCGTTCTCAATAGAGTTTTTTCGCTGAGAACGCAGGCTTCTTTTCTACGGGAAAAGTATAGCATTTAAAATATGCTTATTCAAGTAATTCATGCGATAAGCAGAATATATTGGGCTATTTTACCTATAAATACCGGAAAAAATTGTAAGTTTTGTGCATTGGTCACTGGGGAGGGGAGCGCGGCAAAATATGTTGACAAGTACGAAGAATTAGAGTAAAATAATTCGGCACGGAATGCCCCCGTACCTCACCAGGATAGAGGGTCCGCCTCCTAAGCGGAATGTAGTGCGTTCGAGTCGCGCCGGGGGTGCCACGTCGGAGCAAAGTCCGCTTTGCTCCGACGTCTTTTTATGCCAGAGGCAAAAAAGACGTCATCCGCCCGCTCCCTTGCTTCCTCCTTTCCCACTGCGACCCGCTGCGCTGGGCTCGCAGTTGATGGGCCGCCCTGCGGACGGCATTTTTCCCAATTAAGAAATATCGATTTTAACCGCTCTTTCCAGCTCGCCGCAAGCGATATATCGCTTGCGGCGAGCTTTTTCATTTCATTGCAAAGCTCATCGCGCGCTCATCCTGCTGATACTCGCTTCCAAACCGCCGAGTTCTGCTCCGGCTGATGCGGCAAAGTCCGCTTTGCTCCGGCGTTTTTTATGCCCGCACAGCCTCGCCGCGCAGGATGGAGTACACGCAGCTTGAGAGGATCCGCCCGTTTTTGTGCACGCTGCTGCGCAGAGTGCCCTCAAATGTGAACCCGGCTTTCTCGAGCACCCGGCGCGAGGCCCGGTTGCACTCGAACGGCTCGGCGTATATGCGGACGATGTCGAAAGATGAGAAAGCCTCGGCGCAGATCTGACGCACAGCGGATGTGACTATGCCGCGCCCCCAGTGTTTCCGCGCGAGCCAGTAACCCAGCTCGGCGGAGCGGTCATATATATCGCTCCCAAGCGTGACGGATATGCCGCCGGCGGCTGCGCCGCCGACTTCTATCGTCCGGTCGAGACGGCGGCATCCCTCGTGTGCGATGCAGTCGCCTATGAACCACTCGGCGTCACTCAGAGTATACGGCGAGGGAAAACGGTTGCGCAGAAATTGTGCTATCTCCGTGTCGTCCGCAGCGGCGGCGATATCGGCGGCGTCATCGGGACGCCACGGCCGCAGTATAAACTCGCTCATGCAAAATCCTCCTTAAAACGGGTGTGTTTTGAGCACTATTATATGCCGCTGTCGGCATTTTGGCCAGCAAAAACGAAAACTCCCACGGTGCCGGCCGTGGGAGCTTTCGTTTATCCGAGCAGCATGACGAGCAGCGTCATTATCGCGGTGCTTATCATTATTGACACGGAGATGACGGTGTTTGCGAGCGGGTAGTTTCCGCCAAGCGCGGCGGTGTAGAGCGCGCCGAACAGCGTCGACGGCGAGAACGAAACAAGCACCATGGCGAGGCGCACGTTCTCGTCGAACGGCAGCAGGAACCAGCTCACCAGCGCGAGCGGCACGGCCATCGCATAGCGCACTCCGAGACACTTGAGCAGAGTGCGCAGCTCGCTGCGCTCCATGTTTATCTCCATGCCTATTCCGACGGCAAGCATGGCGAGGAACACGTTGGCCGGAGCGATCAGCTCGGCCGGGGCGAGCAGGAAGCGCGGTATCGGTATCTCAAGCAGCCCAACCACGGTGACTGTCATGTAGACCATGAACACAAACGAGTGCGTCAGCCGGCGGATGACATATCGCGGCGTGACATGGGTCTTGCCCTCGAGCACCATGGAGGCCAGCATGTAGCAGAACACAGCCGTGGTCGAGCAGTTGCCTATGTCGAATACCGTGACCGTGACCGCGCAGGCCGGCGGCAGCAGGGCCTGGATGAAGGCGAGTGTGAACGCGCCGGTGTTGTAGGCCGTGGAGTTGAGCAGGACGAAAGCGCGCTCCTCCTTAGGCTGCGAGCGCGTGAGGCGCAGGGACAGGCCGCTTGCGATGAAGAAGAACACTATCGCAAGCACGGAGATCATCAGCATGGACGGGTCGAGCTTGAAGCCGTTGAAGTTTATCAGCACAGAGGCCGGCACGGTGACGTATATGATGATATTTGATATGGAGTGGAAATCCGACTGTTTCACGAGCCCTATGCGCTTTATGAAATAGCCGATGGCCATTATCGCGAGCATGCACAGGATCTTTACGAATACAGAGCCCACGGTTCAAACCTCCGTATGATGCTGCGGACCACATCGTCCGCGCGGAAAGCACGGGGCGGAGCCCGCCCCGTGCCTGTTGTTTTGCGGCTTTTATTTGTTTTTCTTCACGTCGTACTCAAAATCGAGCAGGCCGGCTTTTTCGTCCGCGCGGAACACGCGCAGGAACTGGATGACGAGCACAACGCCCGCGAAGAAGAACGGCAGCGACATGATGGTCGTGAAGTTCTTGATGATGTCGAGCGCCATGATGCCGGTCGCGTTCTCGATGAGCAGGAAGCCGACGGGGATGGCGAAGCAGACGAAGATCCAGATGAACTTGAACATCGCGTTCGGCTCCTCGTCCTTGCCGAGGTTGCGGCAGGTGAAGAGCGCGCCGCTCGCGACGCCGGAAGTGGCCGACGTGGCGATGTTGAGGAATATAAGGAGCATGAAGCCGATGAAGAACAGCTCGGGCAGCGGCAGGTGGGACAGGATGTCCGCGATGACTCCGGACTGGCCGATCTCGTTTATCATCGTGGAGTAGGGGATGCCCTGGTTGTATTCGAGATCGAGGGCGAAGTTGCCGAGGATGCCGAAGGTTGCCCAGCAGGCGATGGCGGTCCAGATGGCGACGGCCCAGAAGATCTCTTTGAAGGTGCGGCCCTTGGAGGTCTTGGCTATCCAGATGCCGGTCTTGTAGGCGAGGCCGAGGTACCACACGATGTAGAACACCGTCCAGCTGCCGGAGAGCACGCCGTCGCCGAGCGGGTCGGTGAAGAAGCTCATGTCGACGAGGTTGGAGATGTTGGTGCCGGCGGCCATCCATGTGGTGTTGAGGATGAAGTTGGTCGGGCCGAGCAGGAGTATGAGCGCGAGCAGGACTATTCCGAGATAGATGTTGAACTTGCTTATCAGCGCCATGCCCTTTTTGATGGGGGTGGTGGCGAAGATGGCGAGGAACACCATGAACACACCTATGACGCTCATCTTGAGTGCAAACGTGACCTCCATGCCGGTGAGCGAGGCGAAGAGCTGGGCGATGACGGGGGTGCCGAGGCCGACGGTGGTGCACATTCCGGAGGCCATGTGGAAGGCCATCAGCGCATCGAGCAGCCAGCCGAGCCAGCGGTGCTTTTTGGTGACGTCGCCCATGGCGGCGGAGATGGTGAACGCCCCGGAATTCTTGTTGTAGTACATATAGCCGATGGCGATGCCGGGCATGATGTAGAGCGGCCACATGGTGATGCCCCAGTGGAACATGCCGTAGGCCGAGGCATACTCATAGGCCCTGATGGAGCCGGGCTCGACATGGAACGGCGTGGCCGTCACATAGTACATCCACTCGGTGAAGCCGAACGTGATGACGCCGGCGGCGAGGGCCGAGCAGACGTTCATGGATATGTATTCGAAATTGGTGTACTCGGGCTTTGCGTCGCGCCCGCCGAGGCGGATGCGCCCGTACTTGGAAAAGCAGAAATAAATGGGCAGGAGGAGGAAGAACAGATATCCCGCGAAAGACACCCAGGCGAGGTCGCGGGTCATGTATGCGTATATGGCGTTGATGACGTCGGTCGTGGCCTGGGGGAAGAACGCCGCGGGGATGAAAAACGCCATGACGAGCAGGAACCCGACGGCGAACAGCGGGACGTTTATCTTTTTAAGCATTGGCGCACACTCCTATTTTCAGATTATTTGTCGCTCTCATTCTCCAAAAAAACAAGCTGGTTATACATTCCGAGCAGGCACTCGAAACCGGTGACCATGCACTTCTCATCGATGTCGAAGTGCGGGTTGTGCAGGAAGCGCTCGACCCCGTCGCCGGAGCCGACGTGGAAATAGCATCCGTCGCAGACCTGGAGGTAGTATGAAAAGTCCTCGCTGCCCATGCTGGCCGTGTGTGTGATATACTGCCAGCCAAGGCGGTCGGCAGTCTTTTTCAGGAGCTCGACGCTGCGCTCGTCGGTGATAAGGGCGGGGTAGCCGTGCTCATATGTGAGGTCGTAGGTGCACTGGTGCATCTTGCAGGCGTGGTCGATGATCTCGCGTATGCGCTCCTCGGCGAGCTTGCGCACGCCCGCGTCGTAAGTCCTGATGGTGGCCATCATCTCCACGTCGTCGGGGATGATGTTGCGCGCATAGCCGCCGGCAAACTTGCCTATCGTTATGACGAGCGGCTTGAGCGGGTCGACGACTCTGGAGACTATCTGCTGCAGCTCGGCCGCTATGGACACGCCGCACATGATCGGATCGTGGGACAAATTCGGCCTCGCGCCGTGGGCTCCCTTGCCGTGTATGAAGAGCTGGAAATCGTCGACGGAGGCGCTGCAGTCGCCGGCTTTGGAGGCTATGCTGCCGACAGGGTACTGCGGGGCGACATGGGCGCCGATTATGTAGTCGACGTCTTTGAGCGCGCCGTCCTCGACCAGCATGACGGCGCCGCCGGGCTGGCGCTCCTCGCCCTGCTGGAATATGAACTTCACCTTGCCGCGCAGCTCGCCGCGGTGCTCCGCCATGGCTTCGGCCAGGCAGAGAGACATGGCGGTGTGGCTGTCGTGCCCGCAGGCGTGCATTGCGCCGGGGTTTTGGGAACAGTATGGCTTGTCGGTGTTTTTCTCATCGAGGTTCAGCGCGTCGATATCGGCGCGGAAAGCGATGGTGGGGCCCGGCCTGCCGCTGTCGAGTATGCCGACGACGGAGCAGCCGCGGATCCCGGGCATTATCTCGAGCCCGGCGGCCTCGAGGTGCGAGCGTATGAACTTGCTCGTCTCGAACTCCTTGAAGCTCAGCTCGGGATGCATGTGGAAGTGGCGGCGGTACTCGACCATCTTTTCCGCCGCTTCGGCGGACAGCTTTTTTTCATCTAACATGACGGTACACCTCTCGATTCTCTCATTTTGACTGCCTGCCGACAGGACATGCAAACTCGCAGTTGCGGCAGTATTTCGTCACTTTCAAAGGTTCGTCGGAAAAAGCCGGCAGGACCTGGACCTGGGCCTCGGCCTCGTTTTTCGACATCTCGCACACGCAGCACTTGCGGAAATAGTCGCCGCGGCGGGCGGGCAGATGCTCGAGCCCGGTCTCCTCGCGGGTGTAGACGACCTCGCCGAAAGCGCCCTGCGGGCAGGCTTTGAGGCAGTATTCCTCACATCCGGCGCAGGGGTCGAAGCCGCTCGGGCCCGTCTGCGGCAGCTTTTCGCTGATGAGCATGGCCCTCAGGCGCAGTTTCGGGCCGAATTCCGGCGTTATTAGCAGGTTGCTGCGGCCGATGCATCCGAGCCCGGCCCAATACGCCGCCTCTTTGAGATATATGCCGCCCTTTTCAACGTGGTATGGCTTCGGCCACACCGTGACGTCCGGCCAGGTCTCGCAGATCCAGTTTTGCAGGGCTTTTCCGACGGCGGCGAGCTTTTTGTTGCCGGGAGGGTCTATCCCTCCGCACCACCAGTCCATCTCGGGCGACTCCTCAGGATGGGCGACGGCGTAAACTATGGCAGTCTGCGCCCCGTCCTCCCAGAGCACGGCCCCGTGCGGAAGCCCTGTCGTTATGCGCTCGGCGAAGTGGTCGCGGCTGTGGTCTTTCATCTTGGGGAAGAGCTGCTCTGACGGGCCGTCCTTCAGCGACCCGACGTCGGCAAAGCCGACGAGATCCGCCCCGAATTCCTTTGCCTTTGCAATTATCATGGAGGCCATCGCGCACCGCTCGCTGTATGGCATCATGCATCCTCTCTCCTCTCTTTTTCAGGATGGCTGGGTATGATTTATAATTATAAATTATATTGCATACTTTTTCAAGCTGAAAGGCTGCAAATCCCGGGGGCGCGGTCATTTTTTCATTATGTAGCTCGTCAGGAGCTGTCCGAGCCGAGAGACGTCCTCGCGGCGCACGACGGCGTACCCGCGTTTTTCAAAAAACGGGCGCGCTGTTATCGAGGCCCTGACGCTGACACTGCCCGGCGCCGAGCCCTCCAGTTCGCGGCAGATCGCGGAGCCTATGCCCTCTCCCTGCCGGTGGGAGCTGACAAAGAGCCGGTCGAGATATCCGGTGCCGTCGATATCTCCAAAGCCGACTATCTCGCCTCGGTCGACGGCGACGATGCTCCTGTGGGCGAGCAGGCTCTCGTTCCATGCGGCGAGATCCCGCCCGCGCGGGGCCCAGGCGTCGAGCTGGGCGGGGGTGTAGTCGGCGGCGCACACGGTGTGCACGGTGTCGTAAAAAAGCTCGGCCGTCTCGAGACAGTCGCTGCTGCGGTATTCTCTGATGACCATGGCTCAATACTCCTGAAAAAGATTAAAATCACTCGTCATGCTGATGACCTCCCCGACGGTATGATTAAAATATTATATCACAGGTTTGCCGCCGGCGGATATTTTTCCCGCGAACTTGCACAGCATGTGCATTTGTGATAAAATAACCAGCAATCACGCCTCTGTGCGTAAGCTCCTGGAGGACACATATGCTCAAGCATAATGATATAAATAAAGGCCCTGCACTCAACCCGTTAGTGCTGTTTCTGCAGGGCATGATAGTCGGGACCGGCGCGATACTGCCGGGCATAAGCGGCGGCGTGCTCTGCATTGCCTTTGGGCTCTATGAGCCGATGGTCAAGTTTCTTGTCGACCCGTTCAACTCCCTGCGCCGCAACTGGCGGCTGTTCGTGCCGCTCATAGCAGGCGGCGGAGTCGGGTTCCTGCTCCTGGCGCGTGCGGTCGAGTATATGCTCACTGTCGCCGCGACGGGGACGATAGCGCTGTTTTTCGGCCTCATATGCGGCACTTTGCCGAGCCTGTTCAGGCGTTCGGGCGAGGGCGGCGACTGCGGATGGACGGGGTTCGTCGTATCGCTGGCTCTGTCGTTTATCCTGATGAGGATACTCGACGCCTCCGTCGGCGGAAGCATAGAGCCGAATGCGCTCTGGTTCGTGTTCTGCGGTGTCGTCTGGGCGTTCAGCATGCTGCTGCCGGGGCTGAGCTCTTCGTCGGTGCTGCTGTTCATGGGCCTGTATAAGCCTATGGCCGAGGGCATAGGCCACATCGATTTGGCGGTGGTCATCCCGTTGATGGCCGGTTTCGCCGCCACGCTGCTGCTCTTCGCGCGCCTGGTGAACTACCTGATGACCAACTACCACTCCATGGTCAGCCGCATCCTGCTCGGCTTCGTCATCTCCTCGACGCTGAGCATCCTGCCGGAGACTTTCGGCGGAGCGGGGGAGACGGCTCTCGCCGTCGCGCTCATAGCCGTGGGCTTTGCCGTGTCGTATGTTATGGAGGCCTGCCGTAAAAATTGAAAATCCAAGCCGTGGGCTGTGCCCGCGGCTTTTTATACGCCTGAATTATGAATTTTCATATTTTGCATTGACAACTTATGAAAAATACACTAGTGTGGACGTATGCAGCCGCAAATTCGCCTTAAGGGGAGGTGAGGGGGATAAACAACGCTGCAGCTGTAAAAAACACTGTCCTGGCCGCTGCCGCGGCGGCCGGCAGCGCGGTTTTCGAGGCTCTCGGCGGCCTCGACGAACTGCTCGGCCTGCTGATCGCCCTGATGGCGTTCGACTACGTCACGGGCGTGCTGGTGGCGGCCCTGTGGCACAGGTCCGGCAAGAGCGCGACGGGGGCGCTCGACTCGCGCGCTGGCTTTCGCGGCCTGTGCAAAAAGGGGGCGGTCCTGCTCGTGGTGTACATAGGTGTGCTCCTCGACAGGGCTCTCGGCATAGACTATGTGCGGGGGGCTCTGGTGCTGTTCTTCTGCGGCAACGAGGGGCTGAGCCTGCTGGAGAACATCGGGCTCATGGGAGTGCCATACCCGCCGGCGCTGCGGAAAATGCTGGAAGCTCTCAAAACTGAGGGGAAGATGACGACTGATGACCAGGGGGGAACACATTGAAAAAATTCAATTTCATCGATCACGCACATGAGATATTCACCATCGGCGCCACGCTCGGCGTCGACATCGGCGTGGCCTACGCCATGCTCAAGGCCGACGTCCGCTCCGGCGAGAGGGCGAACACCGAGGCCGTCGACCTCGGCGGCTTCGATGTCGCCGCTGCGCACGAGGCTTTCGCCGCGATGACGGAG
>CAJFRI010000057.1 GCA_904419385.1 Candidatus Heteroscillospira lomanii | reverse complement strand
GTGGGTGGACGCGCTCCCGGAAGAGCACGAGTTGAAAAAATCAATGTATTCGGCCGTCTGCGATGCGGCGTCCGATTTGAGGACGGTCGGCGATGCCGTGCAGGTCACAAAGCGGCTCCAGGATGATGAGACGATTCAGGAGGCGCGGGTCAAGGAGCTGTCTATGGGCACAGGCTGCGCCTCGATAGCTGTTGAGCTGCCGCGCAGCATGTATTACGACACAATAAGCGCCGCGACCGGACTGGAGATACACGACGACGGTGAGCTGATGGCACAGCTGACTGAACTTGCCGCGGCACGCAGCGAATATGCGCGCGTGGCCGAGGCCATGCACGACGTGCGGGAAAAAGGATACGGAATAGTGATGCCGGCGCGAGACGAGATGCAGCTTGAGGAACCGGAGATCGTGAACCAGAATGGGCGTTACGGCGTGCGCCTGAAAGCGAGCGCCCCGTCCATTCACATGATCAAAGCCAACATAGTCACCGAGGTCTCGCCTGCGCTCGGCGGTGAGAAGGCGTCTGAAGAGATAATAAATTTCCTTCTGCAGGGGTTTGAAGGGGATACGAAAAAGATATGGGACTCGAATATTTTCGGCAAATCGCTGTATGACATCGTAGGCGAAGGGCTGGCAACCAAGATAAAACGTATGCCGGACGATGCCCGACTCAAGCTCCAGGAGACTCTCCAGAGGATAATAAATGAAGGCAGCGGAGGCCTGATTTGCATAATTCTCTGAAAAAACTGTGACAGTGCGGATGTTTGCGGACGGTTTTGAATATTTCGGCTCAGTGAAGATTCATAAATAAGCAACTAATACTGGCTGGGATTTTCGCTGATTTGTAGAAAATGACGGATACTGTTGCAATCAGAGCCGTTTAGACATATAATCTACAATAAGAATATTAAAGGGATGAGGATATGAAAGAACTTTCAAACGTCGCCTGTTCGGTCGAACCGTCCGCAACTCTCGCCGTCGATACCCTTGCCAAGAAACTCAAATCTGAAGGAGAAGACGTCGTCGGCTTCGGCGCTGGTGAGCCCGACTTTGAAACGCCGGACAACATCAAGGAAGCCGGTATCCGCGCCATCCACGAGGGAAAGACCCGCTATACTCCCGCCGCAGGAATGAAAGAGCTGCGCGAGGCATGCGCCTACCGGCTCAAGCAAGATTTCGACCTCGACTATGACTATAAGCAGATAGTCATTGCCAGTGGTGCCAAGCATGTGCTCTACACGGCGCTTACTGCTCTCATAAATCCGGGCGACGAAGTCATCATCCCTGCACCTTACTGGGTCAGCTATTATGAGATGGTCAGAATGGTCAGCGGCCACCCGGTCATTATCAGAACAAAAGAAGCAAAGAACTTCAAGATAACTGCGGAACAGCTCGAGGATGCGATCACGGACAAAACCAAGGTGTTCATGCTCAACAACCCCTCGAACCCGACCGGTATGCTCTATTCCCGCGAAGAGCTCCAGGCCCTGGCAGATGTCTGTGTCAAGCACGATATCTACATTATTTCCGATGAGATATACTACTGCCTCGTGTATGACAATAAGGAGTTCACCAGCATGGCGTCTCTCGGCCCGGAGGTCAAGCAGCATACCATCGTTGTGAACGGCGTCTCCAAGGCATATGCGATGACCGGCTGGCGCATTGGCTACGCTGCCGCTAATCCCGAGATCGCGGGAGTCATGGCCAACCTGCTAAGCCATTCTGCCAGCGCTCCGTCCACTATAAGCCAGGTCGCCGCGACAGAGGCACTCAAAGGACCGCAGGACACTGTTGAGGCCATGCGCAAGGTGTTCGAGGAGCGCCGCAATTACATCGTCGAGCGTATGAATCAGATCGACGGTGTCAGCTGCATCAAGCCGGACGGCGCATTCTACATCATGATGAACATCAAAAAGCTCTTCGGCCGCAAGATCGGCGGCCACCTCATCAACAACGCCGATGATTTTGCCTATGCTTTCCTCGACAAGGCGAGGGTCGCCGTCGTGCCGTGCACGGCGTTCGGCACTTCCAGCTTTGTCCGCTGGACATATGCAACTTCCATGGAGAATATCAAAAAAGGCCTTGACAGGCTCGAGGAATTTTTGAAGGGAGCACAGGAGTGAAAAATACGTATGAGAGCCCGCTCGCATCGCGCTATGCGAGCGAAGAAATGCTGTACACATTTTCCCCTGACAAGAAGTTCACGACATGGAGAAAGCTCTGGATAGCGCTTGCGCGCGCTGAGAAAGAGCTCGGCCTCGACATAACCGACGAGCAGATCGCAGAGATGGAAGCTCATGTGAACGACATCGACTATGAATATGCCGCTGAGATGGAGAAAAAACTCCGCCACGACGTCATGGCGCATGTCCACACATTCGGCAAGGCATGCCCCAAAGCAATGCCGATCATTCATCTCGGCGCCACCAGCTGCTATGTCGGCGACAACACGGACGTCATCATCATGCGCGACGCAATGCTGATAGTCCGCAAAGGGCTTGTCAACCTTATCGCAAAGCTCTCGGCTTTTGCGGACAAGTATAAAGACCTGCCTACTCTTGGTTTCACCCATTTCCAGCCGGCGCAGCTCACCACCGTCGGCAAGCGGGCCACGCTCTGGATAAACGATCTGCTCATGGATCTCGATGAGCTCGACTACAGGATCGAACATCTGCGCCTTCTCGGCTCCAAGGGTACGACGGGCACGCAGGCGAGTTTTATGGAGCTTTTTGACGGCGACGATGCCAAGGTCCGCAAGATGGAGCGGCTCATCGCCGATGAGATGGGCTTTAAAAACGGCGTAGTGCCTGTCTCCGGTCAGACCTACTCCCGCAAGGTCGATGCCGCCATCCTGGCAACTCTGTCAGGCATAGCGCAGAGCCTCGGAAAGTTTGCCACGGACATGCGTCTGCTGTCACATCTCAAAGAGCTTGAAGAGCCGTTTGAGGGCAATCAGATCGGCTCCTCCGCCATGCCGTATAAGCGCAACCCGATGCGCTGTGAGCGCATCTGCTCGCTTGCGCGCTACATAATGGCGGATTACATGAATCCTGCCATGACCGCTTATAACCAGTGGTTCGAGCGCACTCTTGACGACTCCGCGAATAAGCGCATCTCCATCCCGGAGGCATTCCTCGCGACCGACGCCATCCTGCGCATTGCCAACAATGTCGCCGGCGGTATAAAGGTGTATGAAAAGGTCATAGCCAAACATATAAGCGAGGAACTCCCGTTCATGGCTACCGAGAACATCATGATGCAGGCCGTCAAGCACGGCGGCAACCGGCAGGAGCTGCATGAGCGCATCAGAGTGCACTCTGTCGCGGCTGGAGCTGTCGTCAAAGAGCAGGGCCTGCCGAACGACCTTGTCAGCCGCATAGCAGGCGACCCGATTTTCGGACTCACGGAGGAGCAGATCCGCAGCGAGCTCGACCCGAAGGCTTACACCGGCCGTGCGCCGCAGCAGGTCACAGAGTTTCTCGAGGAGTGCGTGAAGCCTGTGCTTGAGAAGTACAGCGGGCTTATAGATGACACGCCTACAGAGCTCAAGGTGTGATTTCAGAAGATTAAAGACGGACGCTCTGCGTCCGTCTTTTTTTATAGTTTGCCATATCGGCCGATACGGTATATAATTGCTCTGGTAATATGTCCTCCCTATCCGGAATATCGATTGATATGAGGGGAGGGGAGAACTGTGTTTATTGTCGTGAGGTTTTCAGCTATGATTCGTGCGTGCACAGCGCTGCTTGCCGTGTCGTTAGCACTGTCGATCATGGGCGCTGTGCGCCGGGATGATGGAGAACCGGCTGCCGCGGTCTCAGCGCCCGCCGCAGGACCTGTTCTTGTGATAGACCCGGGACATGGCGGACTCGACGGGGGCGCTGTCGGCGCTGATGGGACGGTCGAGAGCACAGTAAACTTGGATGTAGCGTTGAAACTCGAGGCGCTTGTGCGTTTCTGCGGCGGAAACGCCGTCCTCACTCGCGAATCAGAAGAGCTCGACTATCCGGACGAGTCCGCGTCGATAGCTGCGAAAAAGGCCGCTGATCAACACCAGCGGCTCGAACTGATAAATTCAACGCCTGGAGCGGTTCTGCTCAGCATACACCAGAATAAATACACATCGCCGCAGCCGCGCGGGCCTCAGGCTTTTTTCGGCGATGAGCCTGGCAGCAGCGAGCTCGCGGAGCTCATACAAGATAAAATGAACTCGGCGCTCACGGGCGGCAGGCGTGTCGCCGCTCCGGCTTCTGACGATATATACCTCATGCGCAGTGCGCAGTGTCCAGCTGTGCTGATAGAGTGCGGATTCCTTTCGAACCCGGAGGAGTGCGCGCTGCTCGCAAACGGCGAATACAGAACAAAGATCTCGCTCTGCCTGCTGTCCGCGTGGATGGAGAGCGGAGAGGTGCAATACGGAGGATATGCATGAAGACAAAAACCACGTTTTTCTGCACCGAGTGCGGAAACGAGACTGCCAAATGGTCGGGCAAATGCCCGGCTTGCGGAGCATGGAACACCTTGGTCGAGAGTGAAAAGGCCCGCGGCGGCTCGTCAGTGCGCCCGGCCGCAGTTCACCGGCCGAAGCCGCAGAGGCTGGACGAGGTCGACACTTTGGAGGAGGCGCGTTTCACTACCGGCATATCCGAGTTCGACCGAGTGCTCGGAGGCGGTGCGGTGCGGGGTTCGATGGTCCTCATAGGCGGCGCGCCGGGCATCGGCAAGTCGACCCTGCTCATGCAGATGTGCGGCAAGCTGAACGGGGAGAAGATCATGTATGTCAGCGGTGAGGAGAGCCAGCGCCAGCTGAAAATGAGAGCTCAGCGTCTCGGAGTAAATGGAGGTGAACTCTATATCCTGCCGGAGACCCGGCTCGGGGAGATACTCGACTGCGCCGATGAGCTCAAGCCCGACGTGATGATAGTCGACTCTGTACAGACCCTCTATAACAGCGACATATCATCGGCTCCGGGCAGCGTTAGCCAGGTGCGCGAGTGTACGATGTCAATAATGCAGATGAGCAAGTCCAGCGGCATAACGACCTTTGTTGTCGGACATATCAATAAAGACGGCGCAATAGCCGGACCCAAAGTGCTCGAGCATATGGTCGACTGTGTACTGTATTTCGAGGGAGAGCGCACTCTGTCGCACAGGATACTGCGCGCCGCGAAAAACCGCTTCGGCTCCACGAACGAGATAGGCGTGTTCGAGATGCTCGACAACGGCCTGCGCGAGGTCGAAAACCCTTCGGAGATGCTGCTGTCTGGCCGTCCGGTAAACATCCCGGGCACATGTGTCGCCTGTGTCATGGAGGGCAGCCGGCCGATTCTCGCTGAGATACAGGCGCTCGTCACGCCGTCGACTTACTCATCTCCGCGCCGCAACTCCAACGGCATAGATTACAACAGGTCGTATCTGCTGATGGCAGTCATTGAAAAGCGCGGCGGGCTCTCCGTATCCAACTGTGATATGTACCTGAACGTGATTGGCGGACTTGAACTCGACGAGCCGGCGGCGGATCTCGCGACGGTGCTCGCCATAGCCTCCAGCCACCTCGACAGGCCCGTTGGAAGCGATGTCGCTGCCGTCGGCGAGATAGGCCTCACCGGTGAGATAAGAGCCGTCAATTCTCTTGAGCAGCGGCTGAAAGAGGTCGCGCGTCTGGGATTCAAGCGCTGCGTCGTCCCGGCGCACATACGCGGAGAGCTGCGTGCGCCCGACGGGCTCGAGCTCATGCCGGTGCGCAGTGTGCGAGAGGCGATCGCCTCGGTGCTTTACTGATGGGTATAGCCAGGCCAAACTTGCCGCACGGCCAGGTGGACAGGCTCGTGATAGGCGGGAAATACAGTTTTCTGGCCGCTCCGTTGAAAGATTTTTGTGTTGAAACAGTTCTTCTGCCGGATATCACAGAGGTGGATGCGCGTCTATCTGGACATGTAGACCTTGCGGCTTTAGCAATAGGCGAGAAAATGCTGCTTGGGGGCAGGGCAGGGGCCTTGATTGAGCCCAAAGTGCGGGATTTGGGATGGAAAACTGAACTTTTGCCAATAAAAGGCGACGAATATCCCGATGATGCGGCTTTGAATGCGTGTGTTATGGGCGAATATGTTATCCACAACGCTGGAGTCTCGGCAGTATATGATAGTGAAAAATTTATCAATATAAGGCAGGGATATGCAAAGTGCAGCATATGCCCGGTGACGGAGCGCGCGCTGATAACAGCCGACATGGGTATCGCCAAAGTGTGTGAGAGAGCCGGATTTGATGTCTTGCGCATATGTCCTGGAGATGTGCTGCTGCCGGGATTCGAGTATGGATTTATCGGCGGCGCCACATTCAAGCTCGCACCGGATGTGCTTGCATTCACAGGCGACATATACAGACACCGTGACAGCGCGGCGATAATTACATTTATAAAAAAGTATAACGTTGAGCCGTTGTGTCTGACAGACGGAGAACTGCTGGATATCGGCTCTGCTGTTCTTCTGACAGAGAAATGAAAAAAACGCCCGTCTGGGCGTTTTTGCTTTATTTGCTCCTTTCGGGCGGGAACATTTTGCAAAAATGGTCGTCTAAGGGCATTGTAGGCTGATTTTCATTTATAGACCTCCCCTAAATTGAACAAAATTTATATTTTGTTCAATTTTGTTTTTCCCGCCGCTGGACAAGCTTCCCCTGTTTTGATAAAATATCTCCATATGGAGGTGAACCCTCGTGGACTATCGTTCAGAAGCTCCGGAGATACTCAAAAGCTTTCTCGTATATCATGAGACCATAAAAGGCCACTCAAAGGCCACAGTTGATGAGTATTATCTCGATCTGCGGAACTTTTTCAGATTTCTCAAGTTGAGCCGCGGACTAGTCCCGTCCGGGACTGAGTTTGACGATATATCAATATCCGATGTTGACCTCGGATTTGTGTCAAAAGTCACTCTCACCGAGGTATACGACTATCTCTCATATCTGGCGCGCGACCGAGTCAAAAATCCTCGGTCGCATTCTCTGGAATATGGCCTGTCGGATGCGACGCGCGCGCGCAAAGTTGCGACGATACGCAGCTATTTCAAATATCTCACTATAAAAACAAAGCAGCTCGACACGAACCCGATACAGGATCTTGATTCGCCGAAGATCAAGAAGTCCCTTCCCCGCTTTCTCAGCCTTGAGGAGAGCGAGCGCCTGCTGAACGCCGTGGACGGCAAAAACCGCGAGCGTGATTACTGTATTTTGACAATTTTTCTGAACTGCGGACTGCGTGTGTCAGAGATCGTGGGACTGAATATCGGCGATGTGCACGCCGACCATTTGCGCGTACTCGGCAAGGGCAACAAAGAGCGGATCGTCTTTATCAACGAGAGCGTGGCGGCCGCTATAAACGACTATCTCGCCGTCCGCAAAAATATCGCCGCGGTTGACAAGAATGCACTGTTCCTGTCAAACAGAAGAAAACGGATGAGCCGGGAGACTGTGCACATAATGGTAAAGAACACCCTTTTGAAAGCCGGGCTTGACAGAGAGAAATATTCCTCCCACAAGCTGCGGCATACTGCGGCGACGCTGATGCTGCAAAACGGTGTCGATGTGCGCACACTCCAGGAGATACTGGGGCATGAGCATCTCAATACCACACAGATATATACTCATGTAGACAACGCAGAGCTGCGCATGGCCGCAGAGGCTACTCCCCTTTCAAAATTCAAAGCTGATAAGCGTTGATTTTTTGTTCAATATTGGCTTATCATATTGAAATTTGCGCATTATTACTGTAAAATGTTATGACTTTGCCTTGGAGTTGAAGATATGGTTTTTTCCAGTGTGATTTTCATGTTCATGTATCTGCCGGTCGTGCTGCTGGTATATTACATTGCGCCGTGGAAATGGCGAAATATTTGGCTTTTCGTCGTAAATATGCTGTTCTACGGCTGGGGCGAGCCTGTTTATATCATCCTGATGGTCATTTGCATCACCATCAACTATATAAACGGCATACTGATAGATAAATACAGGGACGACAACAGAAAAGCAAGACTGATATTGGTGATCAATGTGGTCATCAATATAGGCATGCTGGTGTTCTTCAAGTACATCGACCTCATTATCTCAACACTGAGCATGATACCGTTCCTCTCCTGGCTCGAGCCGATCGGAGTCACGCTGCCCATAGGAATATCCTTCTACACTTTCCAGACCATGTCCTATCCGATAGACGTCTACCGCGGCGATGCCGACGTGCAGAAAAACTATATCAGCTTCGGCACATTCGTGGCGCTCTTCCCTCAGCTCATTGCCGGACCGATTGTGCGGTATAAAGATGTCGCCGACCAGCTCGGCTTCCGCGCCTCCAGTGTGGATCAGTTTGCATCCGGCGTGAGGCGCTTCGCGATAGGCCTTGCAAAGAAGGTCCTCATCGCCAACAATATCGGCTCACTCTGGGACGTATATGCCGCTACATCGGCTTCAGAGCTCACTGTGCTCGGCTCATGGCTCGGCATAGCGGCTTTTTCCCTGCAGCTGTATTTTGACTTCTCGGGTTATTCCGACATGGCAATAGGCCTCGGCCGCATGCTGGGCTTTGAGTTCCTTGAGAACTTCAACTACCCATATATTTCCAAGAGTATAACGGAGTTTTGGCGGAGGTGGCACATGAGCCTCGGCACATGGTTTCGCGACTATGTGTATATACCTCTCGGAGGCAACAGATGCAGCCGCAGGAGACAGTTTTTCAATATCCTGGTCGTCTGGTCGCTGACGGGCATATGGCACGGAGCGAGCTGGACCTTCCTGCTCTGGGGCCTCTACTATGCGCTGTTCCTTATGGTGGAAAAGGCTTTCCTGCTCAAGCGCCTGGAGCGCGCTCCCGCCGTCGTCTCGCATGTATATACGATTGTGATAGTCGTTGTGGGCTGGGTCCTGTTTCAGACCGGGAGCCTGGACAGGTGCATGGTCTATCTTGCCGCCATGTTTGGGTTCGGCTCTGCCGGCATTGCCACGACGACAGACTTCTTCTATCTTGCGTCCTACGCCGTAACATTCGTTATAGCCATTGTGGCCTCCACACCTGCCGCAGCCAGGCTTTTCAACAATGCGCCCCAGCTCGTCAGATCTGCGGCTGCGCCTGTGCTCATAGCGCTGGTGCTCGTGCTCTCGACTGCCTATATGGTCGACGGCACTTACAATCCGTTCCTTTATTTCCAGTTCTGATGCTTAACGGAGGTAACCAATGAAACGCAATATAGCAAGTTGGGTCCAGGTGATCCTCTTCACGGCATTTATAGGCTTTTTCTTCATAATAAACCTCATCCTGCCAGACAAGGAGATGTCCGAGGTCGAGAACCGATATCTCCAGCAGCTCCCGTCCTTCTCGGTCGACGACCTGGAGTCCGGAAAGTTCACTTCTGATTTTGAGAAATATACAAACGACCAGTTCTTTATGCGCGACCAATGGATCACGATCAAGGCCGCGACTGAGCTGGCCTCCGGCAAGAAAGAGAACAACGATGTGTACTACTGCGAGGGCGGCACGCTCATTGAACGATTCACATCGCCGGACGACGATACGCTCAAGCAGAAGGTCGAATATGTCAACGCGCTCAACGATAAGCTCGATGTACCGGTCTACTTCGCCATCATTCCCGGCGCTGCCGAGATATGGCGCGATAAGCTCCCGGCGAACGCCCCGTGCGACAGCCAGAAAGAGCTCATAGACAAGGTGTATTCCTGGTCCGAGGCCGAGAACGTGGACATGTACGGCGCTCTGGCACCGCACGCCGGCGAATATATTTTCTACCGCACGGATCATCATTGGACCAGCCGCGGCGCATATTACGGATATACTGCGCTTATGGACGCCATGGGAATGGAAGCAAATCCCATCAGCCACTATGACGTCAAAGATGTGAGCGACAGCTTTCTCGGTACCGTGTATTCCACTTCCGGCTTTACTTGGGTGAAACCCGACTCCATCCAGACATTTGTCGACCCGTACGATGGGCTCGAGATAACTAATTATCCTCAGGGCAAGCCCATAGACGGCATGATGTACGATACCTCGTATCTTGACAAAAAGGACAAATACTCCATGTTTTTTGGAGGCATTACTCCCCTCCTTGAGATAGACACGGGAAATGAGGGCCTCCCTTCCCTGCTCATAATCCGCGACTCGTACACCGACTCGCTCACGCCGTTCCTGCTCGAGCACTTCTCAGAGATAGATATTATCGACCTGCGTTACAACAACACTGATATATCGCAGTATATTGAGGAGCACGACATCGACTCTGTGCTCGTGTGCTACAGCGCATATAACTTCTCTATTGACACTAATCTCTACAAGCTAGCGCGCTGATATTGCAGAAAAGAGGCATGGCACAGTGTGCCATGCCTCTTTTTTAATTACGCTCTGACAATCAGGCCT
>CAJFRI010000056.1 GCA_904419385.1 Candidatus Heteroscillospira lomanii | reverse complement strand
AGGGCATAGCCCCTGCGGCTGTTTTAATCTGTTTTCGAGCTGTCGGACCGAACAGCGGCTTATTCGCCGGCGAGGAAGCGGCGCAGCTCACCGGCGCGCGCGTCGAAATCGGAAAAACCTAGCTCGTAGAGCTCACGCTCTGCCTTCTCGTCCATCGAGTAGGTGCCGACATGCACAGAGCGGCTGGGGGCAAAGACGAACGCCTTGCCGGCGCGCTCGAGCTCGAACACATCGCGGAAGTTGCGGTTATAGCGCTCATGGCGGGTGGAGATATCTTTGATTATGTTCGGATATTTGCGGCAGACTGCCGAGTATACGGCGCGCATGCTCTGCGGCTTGCGGATATAATCCCTGGTCTTTGAGAGGATGACGACGAGCTTTTCGCAGCCGTCTTCAAGAGCGCGGCGCACTGGTATGGCGTCGGATATGCCGCCGTCGAAATACGGCGTGCCGTTCAGCACGACCGGGCGGCTCACGACGGGGATGGCGCTGGACGCCATGAACAGCCGGTAGTCGTTGAGCTTCAGCATTTCGCGGCCGAAGTACTCGGCTTTGCCGGTGAGCGCGTTGGTCACCACAGCTCGGTAGTCCGCCGGATTGGCCATGAAAGCGGGGAAGTCGAACGGGTCGGCTCCGGCGGAGCTGCTGAGGTCGCAGTAAATATACTTGAGGCCGAAAAGGTTTCCGGTCTTGGCAAGGCTGCGCAGGCCGAAGTAGTCGGGCGAGTGGATGTGGTCGGTGAAGAATCTGATGTTGCGCCCGCGCTGTCCGGCGAGATATGTGGCAAGATTGCCCGCACCGCCGGAGACTCCTATGCAGTAGTCGAACGAGATGCCGTGATCTATGAATGCGTCGAGTATGCCGGCGTTATAGGCGCACTTCATGCCGCCGCCCTCGACGACCAGGCCTGTCTTGACGTGGTGTTCCATGCTCAGTTTTCTTTGGCCTTGAGCTGGTCATAGGGATACCAGGGGTTCTGCACACAGCGCTTGCCGCCGCTGATCTCCAGCGCGACGCCGTTTATGTATCCGGCGGCGACGTCGGACGCGAGGAAAACGATGCCTTTGGCGAGATCTTCAGGCTCACCGAAGCGGCGCATCGGGATGTCGGCGAGCAGCTTTTCGCCGTTGAGGGCGATGTTGTCGCGGCTGATCTCCGTCTTTATCATGCCGGGGATATATGCCACGGCCCGGATATTATATGGAGCGAACTCCGCCGCCATGGCCTTGGTGAGGCTGAGCACGCCGCTCTTGCACGCGGCGTAGGGCGCCTTGCCGGCATGGGGCGTTATTGCGGCGAAAGAAGAAGCGCTGATTATAACTCCGCCGCCGGTCTCTTTCATCCGCTTGGCCGCGATCTGCGAACCGGTGATGACGGCGATGAGGTCGGTCTCTATGATGCGGCGCAGATCGTCCGGCTCGTAGTCGATCAGAAACTTATACTGATTCACGCCGGCGTTGTTTATCCACACGTCTATCCTGCCGAATTTCTCGACGGCCGCATCTGCCAGCGCCTCGAGCTGGTCATATTTGGTGACGTCGACCTGCATGGTCATGAGGTCGAAGCCCTCGGCGGCGAACTCAGCCCTGGCCTCGTCTAGACGCTCCTGGCGGCGCGCGCACACGCAGACATGCGCGCCCTCACGCGCAAACTCCTTGGCCGCGGCCTTGCCTATCCCCTGGGAGCCGCCGGTGATGACAACAACTTTGTCTTTAAGTCCGAGATCCATGGTGATAGTACCTCCTATAATTATTTGCTCATATTGTATCGCCGTTTAGCAACTGCCGCAAGACTTTGTTTTGCACAGTGCAAGGCAGCTTTTTTGCACAAAAAAATATCCCCCAGGGTGGCTTGTGTAGGCAAGAACAGGGTGTTTTAATATAAAACATGAAATACAGAGGCCCCATGGAGGAAATGCAATGAAGAGGATAGTGACGGTACTAATCACCGCCGTGCTGCTTGTTGTTTGCGCCTCGTGTTCCAGTGAAGATGGCGGCACGCCGGAGCGCGACACGAGCCAGGTCATAATCGCCATCTCATCCGAACCCGAGACGCTCGACCCCTGCAAAGGCTGGGGGCACGGGTTCACACCGCTGGTGCAGAGCACGCTCGTCGAATACCGCCAGGACATGAGCATTGCCAACGACCTGGCCACGGACTATACCCTCAGCGACGACAGGCTCACCTGGACTTTCCGGATACGCGACGACGCCTATTTTACCGACGGCGAGCAGCTCACCGCCGCAGACGTCGCTTTCACATTCAATACCGCTAAGGACGAGCAGACCACGCTTGACCTCAGCTATCTCGAGAGCGCAGTGGCTGTCGACGAGTTCACCGTTGAATTCAGGCTCACGAGAGCGCACTCAACATTCATAAACACCGTTGCCTCCGTCGGCATAGTGCCCGAGCACGCATATTCCGAGGATTACGGCACGAACCCCATAGGCTCCGCCGCATATAAATTTGTCCAGTGGAACCCGGGAGAGCAGATCATCCTGGAGGCCAACCCGGATTATTACGGCGATGTGCCGGCCATCGAGCGCGTCGTGCTCGTGTTCATGGATGCCGACGCCGCCCTCGCCGCAGTGAGGGCTGGGCAGGTCGACGTCGCGCTCACGTCGGCAACGCTGGCTGATCAGGAGATAGAGGGCTACCGCCTCGTCGCCGTGACCTCCATGGACAACCGCGGGCTTACCCTGCCGGTCAATAAGGACGAGGGTGAGACCACGCCGGACGGCTATCCCATAGGCAACGACGTCACCGGCTGCATTGAGATACGCAAGGCCCTGGCCTACGGCATAGACCGCGAGCGCGTGGCCGCCGACGCTCTCAACGGATACGGCGACCCGTCCTACTCTGAGAACGACGGCATGCCCTGGCACAATCCGGAGACAGAGATCGCCACAGATGTGGAATACGCGAAGAGCCTTCTCGCCGAGGCCGGCTGGGCCGACACCGACGGCGACGGAATAGTAGAAAAGGACGGCCTCAAAGCCGAGTTCACCTGCCTTTACCCGAGCGGCGACACGGTGCGCCAGGCTGTCGCCATGGCGGCGGCGGAGCAGGCGAGGGAGCTGGGCATAAGCATAGTCGTCGATGGCACGAGCTGGGACGACATTGACAGACGCATGTTCAGCAGCGCCGTGCTGATGGGCTGGGGCTCTACCGACCCGTATACGACCTACTGCCTCTATCACTCCAGCTATGCCCTGCGCGACGACTATTACAATCCCGAGAATTACCGCAGCAGCATCACCGACGACTATCTCGAGTCGGCGCTCGCCGCCGCGACCCAGGAGGAGGCCAACGAGTACTGGAAGCTGGCCCAGTGGGACGGCGAGAATGGGCCGTCTATGTGCGGCGACTGTCCCTGGGTCTGGCTCGTGAACGTGCAGCATCTCTACTATGTGGCCGATGGGCTCGATATAGGCGAGCAGATGCTCCACCCGCACGGGGCCGACTGGCCGCTGATCCAGAATCTGCGCGAGTGGAGCTGGACCGAAAGCTGACATTTGTCAAGGACGGCGATAGAAATAAAAACGAAACTCCTGCTTAAAAAATCTGCCGGCTATCTGCTCAGGGCGGTCACACTGCTGATCGCCGTGAGCATAGCCGCTTTTGCGCTCGTATCGGTCTCGCCGGTCGACCCGGTGCAGCAGTATGTGCTGGCCGCAGGCGGCGTGAGCGCCGAGCAGCGCGCCGAGCTCGAGGAGTACTGGGGAGTGAACGACCCGCCGGTGCAGCGTTATGTAAACTGGCTTGCCTCTCTGCTCCACGGCGAACTCGGCGATTCTCTGATATACAGACGTCCGGTGGCCGACATAGTCGCCGAGCGCTTTCTCAATTCCCTCGCGCTGATGGGCCTGTCATGGGTCATGTCCGGCGTCATCGGCTTTGTGCTCGGCTGCATCATGGGCGCAAAGCGCGGGAAATTGGCCGACCGAGTGCTGAAAAAGCTCTGCCTCGTGCTCAGCAGCCTGCCGACGTTCTGGGTGGGGCTCATCTTCCTCATGGTGTTCTCCGTGCAGCTCGGCTGGTTCCCGGTCGGATTCAGCACGCCTATAGGCGCGCTCAGCAGCGAGGTCACAGTGCTCCAGCGCCTGCACCACATGATATTGCCGGCGTTCACGCTGAGCTTCGTCTCATTCGCATCCATCGCCCTGCACACGCGCGAGAAACTTATAGCCGCGCTAGAGAGCGATTATGCACTTTTTGCGCGCGCGCGGGGCGAGAGCGAGCGGAGCGTGATAATGCGCCATGGGCTGCGCAACATCATGCTGCCGGCGGTGACTTTGCAGTTCGCGTCGTTTTCCGAGCTGTTCGGCGGCTCGGTGTTCGTTGAGAACGTGTTTTCGTATCAGGGGCTGGGCTCCGCCGTCGCGGAGGCCGGGCTGAACTCCGATGTGCCGCTCCTTCTCGCCGTGACGCTCGTGAGCGCTCTGTTCGTGTTTGCGGGGAACGCTGTTGCCGATGCGATATACGGCATTGTCGACCCGAGAGTGAGGGAGGGCGCCGATGGCTGAGATGAACATGCGCCGCCGTTCCGCACTGCTCGGGGCGATCATACTCATACTGCTCGCCGCGGTCTATGCCGCCGGCGCGCTCATGCCGGACGCGGCGTTTGCGCCGGATTTCTCATCTTCAAGGCTCGCGCCGTCGCTGGATCATCTGTTCGGCACGGACTGGCTCGGCCGTGATCTGCTTGCGCGTACGGTCAAGGGCTTGTCCGTGAGCATAACAGTCGGCGTCGTGGCCTCGCTCGTGAGCGCGGTGATAGCGGCCCTGGTGGGCGTCGCCTCGGCGATGGGCTCGCGCAGGGTCGACGCGGCGGTCGCCTGGCTCATCGACCTTGTCATGGGCGTGCCGCACACGATACTCGTCGTGCTGATCTCGTTTGCCTGCGGGCGTGGGATGACGGGACTCATAATAGGAATTTCCGCGACACACTGGACAAGCCTCGCGCGTGTCATCAGGGCGGAGGTCATGCAGCTGCGCGAGCGGGAATTTGTCGCGGTGTCGCGCTCGCTCGGAAAGAGCGGGCCGTGGATACTTGTGAACCACATGCTGCCGCATATAGTGCCTCAGTTCGTCGTGGGGCTGGTCCTCATGTTCCCGCATGCGATACTGCACGAGGCTGCCGTGTCGTTCCTCGGCTTCGGACTGCCGCCCGAGCAGCCGGCGATAGGCATAATACTCTCGGAGAGCATGAGCTACATCTCATCGGGCATGTGGTGGCCGGCGGTTTTCCCGGGAGCCGCGCTGGTATGCATAGTGCTGCTGTTCGACCGGCTTGGCGACAGCCTCAAGACCCTGCTCGATCCATACAGCGCGCACGAGTGAGGTGTTACGAATGGGCGATGTGATATTGCAGATAAACGACCTGACGGTCGAATTCAATATGTACGACGGCAGGTTCTCCCGCGCGCCTCTGCGCGTGATAGACGCACTGAGCATGACGGTGCGCGCAGGTGAGGTCCTCGCCGTTGCGGGTTCCAGCGGCTCGGGAAAAAGCCTGCTGGCGCATGCGATACTCGGACTGCTGCCGGGTAACGCCTCGGCTGGAGGCGAGATGCTGTTCAAAGGCGAGCCGCTTACGCCGGAGCGCATAAGAAAGCTGCGCGGCAGCGAGATCGCCCTGGTGCCGCAGTCGGTGTCGTATCTCGACCCGCTGATGCGCGTCGGAGCGCAGGTCGCCGGCGCAGACAGGAGCGGCGGGGCAAAACTCGCCATGAAGTCGATATTTGAGCGCTTCGCCCTCTCCGAAGAGACAGAGCGGCTGTATCCCTTCCAGCTGTCAGGGGGAATGGCGCGCCGTGTGCTGGTTTCGACGGCAGCGATAAGCGGGGCGGAGCTCATCATCGCCGACGAGCCCACACCGGGAATGACGCTGGAGCAGGCGGTCGAGGCGCTGCGGGTGTTCCGCGAGCTGGCAGATGAGGGGAGGGCCGTCGTGCTCATAACACACGATGTCGACCTCGCCTGCGCGTTTGCCGACCGAATTGCCGTGTTCTACGCGGGCACAACGGTCGAGACCGCTTCGGCGGAGGAGTTCCGCGCCGGGGAGAGCGCTCTGCGTCATCCTTACAGCCGCGCTCTTTGGCGTGCACTGCCGCAGAACGGCTTTGAGCCAATACCCGGCCGTCAGCCGTATGCCGGAAGCCTGCCGGACGGCTGCCTTTTTGCTCCGCGCTGCCCGATGGCGACGGATGAGTGCCGCTCCGGGCGCATCCCCATGCGCGAGCTGCGGGGCGGGGAAGTGAGGTGTATCCATGCGACTTGAGTGCCGTGACCTGAGCTTCAGGTATTCAGATAAACAGCCGTTCATACTTGAGCATTTCAGCATGTCCGTCTCCGAGGGCGAGCGGGTCGGCCTGATGGCGCCATCCGGCAGCGGCAAGAGCACGCTTGCAAAACTGCTCGCCGGCATACTGCGCCCGGCGTCGGGTGAAGTGCTGCTAGACGGCAGGCCGATCCAGAGCGGAGGCGTGCGTCCGGTGCAGCTCATATTTCAGCACCCGGAACTTGCGATAAACCCGAGATGGCGTATGCGCCGCGTGCTCGAGGAGGCGGGAGAGCCGGAACCGGAGCTGCTCGCCGGGCTCGGCATTGAGGGGCAATGGCTCGGCCGATATCCGCGCGAGCTGTCAGGCGGCGAGCTGCAGCGCTTTTGCATAGCCCGCGCTCTGCTCTCAAACGCGCGGTTCATCATCGCCGACGAGATGACCACGATGTTCGACGTGATAACACAGGCGCAGATATGGGCGGCCATGCTCGATGCGGCGCAGAAGCGTTCGCTCGGGCTGATAGTCGTGAGCCACAACCGCAGGCTCATAGACAGGCTGTGTACGTCCGTGATAGAACTCAAAAAATAAAGAAGCCTCCCGCACTTGCGGGAGGCTCTTGCTTTTGCCGTCAGTCGTCAATGTCGTATTCAATTATTGTGCCGGTGGCGGCGTCGATCTCATACTCATACTCAGAAAAGCCTGCATTGAAATCGACCTTGTACTGCAAGCGTCCGTCGTCATGGTCAAGCTCGATATCGAGATCGTGTATGTCGCCGAGTGAGAAGCCGGCATGCTGGAGAGCAATGTCGCGGGCGGCTTCAGCGCCGATGTTACCGGTCTGCGGAGCGGGAGAGGGAGAGGGTGCGGCGCTCTCCTCGGGAGGGACCACACCGCCTTCAGACTGCTGCACATGCCACGGCCGTTCAACGATTGAACCGTCGGCCGCGTCGATCTCATACTCGTACTCAAGGCTGCCGGAGCGGAACTCGACATCGTATATCATCCTGCCGTGATCAACATCGAACTCGACATCAATATCGAAGATGTCCCCGCTTGTAAGCCCTGCGTCGGTGAGAGCCGCGTTCAGCGCCTCATCGGAGCTTATATAGGCCCCGGTGCTCGCGCTTCCGGAGGAGGTGACGCTGTCCACAGTGTTTTTCGGGTTCGAGAGGATGAGGTTGAGATCGTTGACGGAGAGAGCCGAGAGCTCGGCAAAGGTGTACGTCGGATTCGCCTCGATGATCTCGCTTATGAGGGCCGCCTTGCCGTGCGATATGCCGTACTCCTGAGCGAGCGCGCCGACGTTATCCGTCTCGCCGCCGCTGATATACTGAGAGAGGACGGAGGCGTTCACGGAAGCTGTTGACAGGGCCTCATTTATATCCTGAGTTATCTCCGCGCTCAGCCGTTCGCCTCGCGCGGCGTCGCTGTCCTCGACGGAGATCAGGATGGAGTTGGCCAGCTCGTCTATATACCCGTGGCTGAGCAGTGAGCCGATTATGGCGCTCACCGCAGTGTTCACATGCGAGCCCTCGAGCGGGATGCCGCTGAGGATCTCCTGAGCATCGGCGTTCAGCGCGGCCGCCTCAAGGACTATGGCGTCGGCGTCAAGGTTCAGGGCTATGCTCGGGTTCACATCCAGGGAGACGACGCTTGCGACGGACGTCTGACCGGCAGGCGCGCCGCTCATGCGGCCGAATGCAAAAGAAGCGGCGACAATCACGACGAGTATGGCGGCTATTGCCGCCATGCGCGTAAACGACCAGCGGCGGTGCGAACTGATCGGCGTGGATTCTTCTGCCGGAGCCGACTGCGAGGTGCACGATGACATAATCTTGTCGAGCACATCGGGCGTGCATGCTTCGACCGACTGTTTTATGCGCTGTTCAATTTCGTGGTCAGTCATTGGCGTCAACTCCTTCCATATATTTGCGCAGCTTTTTGAGGGCGCGGTGATATTTGGACAGCACTGTGGGCAGCGGCATGTCCATGAGCGAGGCCAGCTCTTTGTGCTTTACGCCTGACACTGCGTGCAGCATGACTATCTGGCACTCATCGGAGGAGAGAATACTCAGAGCTGCCTCGAGCAGATGCCTGTCGTTTATGGACGCGGCAGAGTCCGGAACGGAAATTGCGCTCCACTCCTCGGGTTCAAGTTCAGCCTGCCTGCCGCGGGCACGCAGCTTCATGAGCGCGAGGTTTTTTGCAATGGACAGCAGCCACGACATCGGAGTGCCCTTTGGGACATAAGATGCGGCGCTGTTCCAGACGCGGATATATGCCTCCTGAAGGACATCCTCCGCATCGTGCGAGTTTCTGAGCATTGAGAGCGCAAAGCCATAGACTCCCGAGCGGGTTTCTGAGTAGAGATCTGCGAGGGCGGTGCGATCGCCGCCGGCGACCGCTTTTATCATTGCATCAAGACGTTCGGCAGGGGTGCCGTCGTCCTGGAGCAGCATGAGAAGCATATTTTCCCTCCTGACTGTATAATGCGCGAGCGGGCCGTTTTATTGCGCATATACAAAAAGTTTTTAAAAGGGAGAACAGGCCGTTCTCCCTTTGTATTCAATCGTTTAGTTCTCCTATCGTGTAATCATAACCGATAGAGAGATTGGCACCGTCAAACGTTCCGTCAAGTTTGGAGAGCGTGCGCTCGTACTCCTCGGTGCCCTCTTCGTAGGGGACGGGCTGGTAGTTGTTGGCGTTTTTGTCTCCGCTGCTGGCACAGGGGATATGCTCGCGGTCGGCGATGGAAACGGTGCCGTCGAGATCGCGCATGACGGTGAGCTTGACTATGACTGTGTCCTTGTCGCGCGGATTGGTGTTGCCGCCGAAGGTCCAGTTGCCCATGCTGTAGTATATGTAGCCGCCGTTATACTCCTCGCACTCCTGCAGAGTGTGCGGGTGGCTGCCGTAGACGACGTCGGCTCCGGCGTCGATAGCGGCGTGGCCCTGGGCGCGCTGCGTGCCGTTGACGTCATAGCTGCCCTCGTCGCCCCAGTGGAGCGCGGCGATTATGAACTCGGCCCCGGCGTCTTTGAGTGCGGCTATGCCGGCCTCTATCTGCTCGGTGGTTCCGAAGCTGACGGCGTAGACGCCTATCTTGAGACCGCTTTCGGTCTCGTATATCGTCCACTCATCGCGCCCGGCATAGGCGACGCCGACCTCGTCGAGCGCTGCCTTGGTGTCGGCGTAACCCTCATCGCCGTAGTCGAGGACGTGGTTGTTGCCGAGGGTGACGAATTCAACGCTGCCCTCGGACATGACCTGGGCATAGTCGGGAGACGAGCGGAATACGAATGTTTTCTGCGCCTGAGTGCCTCCGTCGGAGAGGACGCATTCCAGATTTGCGATGGTGAAGTCGTCGTCATTGAAATAGTCTATAGTCTTTGCAAAGGGATAGGCGTAGTCGTCGCCGACGACGGTCTCATAAGCGGCCGCCGTGCCCTTATGTGTCTGCGGGCTGGAGAGAGTGCAGTCACCTATCATCGTAATGGTGAAATATTCGGGCTCGGGCGTTGGAGTCGGAGTCGGTGTGGGCGTGGGCGCCGGCGTCATGATGGGGGTGGGGGAGACGGACGGTACTGCCGCTTCGTCTTTCGGATCGAGATCGCCGGCAGAGTAGACGCTGAGAGCACAAAAAGCGAGTACGAGTACGACGCACAGCGCCTTCAGGGCGATGCGCGCCGCGGCGGATCCATGGTTTTTCATTTTGCGATTAGCCCTCCGTTAGATCAGTTGCCTGTGTTCTGGCTGAGGTAGGCGTTGATGAATCCGTCAATCTCTCCATCCATGACGGCGCCTATGTTGCCTGACTCATAACCGGTGCGGTGGTCCTTGACAAGAGTGTACGGCATAAAGACATACGACCTGATCTGGCTGCCCCATTCGATCTTCATCTGCACGCCCTTGATATCGGAGATCTTCTCGGCGTGCTGCTGAAGCTTGATCTCGGCGAGACGCGAGCGGAGCATGCGCATGGCATATTCACGGTTCTGATGCTGGCTGCGCTCGGTCTGACAGGAGACGACGATGCCCGTCGGCAGATGTGTGATACGGATGGCCGATTCGGTCTTGTTGACGTGCTGCCCGCCGGCGCCGGAGGAGCGATAGGTGTCGACCTTGAGATCCTCAGGACGTATCTCTATCTCCTCCTCGTCCTGTATGTCGGGCATGACCTCGAGCGCGGCGAAGC
>CAJFRI010000055.1 GCA_904419385.1 Candidatus Heteroscillospira lomanii | reverse complement strand
GCACGGAGAACAGCGGCCTGAGCGGGATCGAGTCGTATTACGACTCCGGCCTCACAGGGACAGACGGCACCGTCGTCCGCGCGAAAAACTCCGCCGGCACCGACATGCTGTTCACCAACTTTGAGGACTACCGCGACGCCGTCAGCGGCAACGACCACATACTCACAATAGACTCCGGCCTGCAGTATTATTTGGAAAAGCATCTCAAGCAGGCCGTCAAGGACTATGATATACAAAATGGGGCGGCAGGCATCGTCATGGACGTGAATACCGGCGAAATACTCGCAATGGCAAGCCTCGACGATTTCGATCTGAATGACTACCAAGCCGTCTCCGATGAAAAGATGCTCGAAATACTTGCCGAGCCGGACGTTGAAAAACGCGCTCAGATGCTCACAGACGCCCAGCAGCTCCAGTGGCGCAACAAGGCGCTCAGCGACACATATGAGCCCGGCTCGACATTCAAAATAATCACCCTTGCAATGGCTCTGGAGGAGGGCGCCGTCACAACGGACGACACTTTCTACTGCGGCGGAAGTATAGGCGTCACCGGACGCAACACTCCGGTCAAATGCTGGAAATCCGGCGGCCACGGCTCACAGACATTGATACAGGCGCTTCAGCACTCGTGCAATGTGGCTTTCGTCAACATCGGCCTGCGCGTCGGCGCCGAGGCTTTTTACAAATACGCGCACGAATTCGGCTTTTTCGACAAGACAGGCATAGACCTCTACGGAGAGAGCGGCAGCATATGGTGGGACGAGAGCGTCTTCATCGACAGCGGCAATCTCAGCCAGCTCGCCGCCGCCTCGTTCGGTCAGACTTTCAATATAACTCCGCTCCAGCTCATCACCGCCGTCAGCGCCTGCGTGAACGGCGGCGAGCTGATGAAGCCGTATATTCTCCGCGAGGTACGCGACCCCGAAGGGAACATCGTCTCCGTGACAGAGCCCACCGTCGTGCGCCGTGTGATAAGCGAGGAGACCAGCGCAATAGTTCGCAGCGCGCTTGAGCAGGTCGTCGGCGACAGCGTCGAAGGCACCGGAAAAAACGCCGCCGTTCTCGGCTATCGTATAGGCGGAAAGACCGGCACTTCTGAAAAAGTCGCCCAGGACGCCGCCGGCGGTGAAAAGGAATACATAGTCTCTTTCCTCGGAGTCGCTCCGATGGACGACCCGCAGATAGCCGTCCTCATCCTGCTCGACACTCCCAGCAACGAGACCGGCATATACATCAGCGGCGGCCAGATGGCGGCACCGACAGTCGGCCGGTTTTTCGCCGACGCACTGCCATATCTCGGATATGAGCCCTCTTATACCCCGGAGCAGCTTGCCGACCTCAGCCGCACCGTGCCTGATCTCAGCGGCCTTGAGTTGGGTGAGGCACAGGCCGCGCTGAGGAATGCAGGCCTCAACTCCCGTGTCGTCGGCTCCGGAGACCATATCACAGCCCAGCTTCCGCTCGGGGGCAGCGCCATTGCGGCCGGCAGCAGCGTCATCCTCTACACCGAGGGCGGCCCGGCCGGCGAGAGCACATCGGTTCCAGACCTCAGCGGCATGGAATTTGACGACGCTGCCTCTCTGCTCGCCGGGTACGATCTGTTTATCCGACGCTCGAGCGCGGGCTCAGACGGCACGATAACCTATCAGAGCGTCCCGGCCGGCAGTTCGGTGGAATCGGGTACGGTCATAGAAGTCATATTGACGGATACCGGCGAGCTCGGCCGGTACTGACATGCGGGGCTCTCCCGCAGGAGGCATTTTATGAAACTTAAGGAACTTTTGAGAGATATCGACGTGCTCGAACAGAGCGCCGGCGGTGAGCTTGAGATAACAGGCATATGTTATGACTCGCGCCTCGTCCGGCCGGGAAACCTGTTCGTGGCAATCGTCGGCTTTGAGACCGACGGGCATAAATACATAGACTCTGCGATGGAAAAGGGCGCTTCCGCAGTCGTCTGCCAGAGCAGGCCGGGCGATGGGATACCTTTCGTCCGCGTCGGCAACAGCCGTCTCGCTCTGGCTCACATGAGCCGCGCCTGGTTCGGCGATCCGGCGTCCAAGATGACCATGATAGGCGTCACCGGCACAAACGGCAAGACGACCACGACCCTGCTCATAAAACACATGCTGGAGACCGTATGCGGAGCAAAGGTCGGCCTCATCGGCACCAACAGCAACATGATAGGCTCCGAGGAACTGCACACAGAGCGCACGACGCCTGAGTCGTTTGAGCTGCACCAGCTCTTCAGGCAAATGCTCGACGCGGGCTGCACACATGTCGTCATGGAGGTGTCCTCGCACTCGCTCGAGCTCGACCGTGTCGCCGGAATACACTACGCCGTCGGCGTGTTCACGAATCTCACCCAGGACCACCTCGATTTCCACGGCACCATGGAAAACTATGCTGAGGCCAAGTCGCTGCTGTTTTCCCAGTGCTCGCGCGGCGTCGTGAACCTCGACGACAAATGGGCGAAGTTCATGATAGAGCGCGCAAAATGCCCGATAATGACAATATCCGTCGACAGCACGGAGGGCGACCTCATCGCACGCGACCTGCGCACGGCGCCCGACAGCGTGAAATTCGTCGCTCTATACGGCGATGACGGACTTGCGCGCGTGTCCATGCCAATCCCCGGCAAGTTTTCGGCCTACAACGCGCTCTGCGTCATCGCAGCCGGCATATGTCTCGGCCTGCCTATGGACGAATGCGTCGCATCCCTGCGCACGGCCCACGGGGTGAAGGGCAGGGTGGAGGTCGTGCCGACCGACGGGGACTACACAATACTCATCGACTATGCGCATACGCCCGACGCGCTCGAGAACGTGCTGCGCTCGATGAAGGAAATAGCTCCGGGGCGCGTCGTCGTGCTCTTCGGCTGCGGCGGAGACCGCGACAAAACCAAGCGTCCGATCATGGGTGCCATAGCCGCAAAACTCGCAGATTTTGTGATCGTCACATCCGACAACCCCCGTACCGAGGATCCAAACGAGATAATAAAAGAGATAGTCTCCGGCATGAAAGGCACCCACACACCGCATGCCGTTATCGAAAACCGCCCCAAGGCCATTGCATATGCTATTGACAATCACATGGCGGGTGATATTATTATCCTTGCGGGCAAAGGCCATGAGGACTATCAGATCATAGGCAGGGAAAAGCATCACATGGATGAGCGCGAGATCGTCGCAGAGCACCTCAAGGCGCGCGCAGAAAAAAAGGAGAAATGATTTCGGGGGATCGAACAAATGACAACAAGGCTCATAACAGCTTTTGTAATAGCTTTTATCCTGTCCGCCGGCATAGGCTATTTCCTTGTGCCATGGCTGAGACGAATCAAAGCGGGCCAGTCGATCAGGGAAGACGGGCCCGTCTGGCACATGTCCAAAGCCGGCACGCCTACCATGGGCGGCATAATGTTCATTGCCGCTGTGTCGATAGTCTGCGTCACCGTGGGCTTCAGCGACATGCTGATGGGGGAATACGGCCACATATTCGTTCTCGTCTTTGCCCTAATATACGGTGCCATAGGCTTCCTTGACGACTATGAGAAGCTCCGCAAAAAGCAGAATCTCGGCCTCACGGCGAAAAAGAAGTTCCTGCTCCAGCTCGTCGTGGCCATCGCTTTTATCTTCCTGCTGCGCAACTTCGGATATCTCACGCCGAATCTATACATACCGTTTTTCAACGTCACCATCCCTGTGCCTGAGACGGTGTATTTCGTGTTTGCGGCATTTGTCATAGTCGGCACGGTCAACTCCGTCAATCTCACCGACGGAGTCGACGGCCTCGCCGCCGGCACTTCATTGCCGGTATTCATATGCTATGCCTGCTTGTGTCTCGCGTGGGGCGGCGATTTTTCCGCCCTCGGGATATTCGCCTCCGGCGTGGCCGGGGCGCTGCTAGGTTTTCTTATCTACAATTTCAACCCCGCAAAAGTTTTCATGGGTGACACCGGCTCGCTGTTCCTCGGCGGAGCCGTATGCGCCATGGCCTTTGCCATGGATATGCCGCTCATCCTCATCCCGCTCGGATTCATGTATATAATAGAGACACTCTCCGACATAATCCAGGTGGCCTATTTCAAGGCCACTCACGGCAAACGCTTTTTCCGCATGGCTCCTTTCCACCACCACCTCGAGATGGGAGGCTGGAGCGGCCACAAATGGAAAGAGAAAGAGCTGTTCTGCCTTTTCACCGGGATCTCGGCGTTCACCGCCGTGATATCTTTTATTGCGGTCTGCGGCAGATACGGCATCTGATCTTATAGGAGGTGCCTGGCCATGCATGGTGCAGGAATCAGCAGATCCACCACTTACGGCGGCGAGCGGATCGCCGAGTACAGAGATGATTTCCGCACCAGGCGCGGCGGCGTCGACCTTCCGTTTGCAATCCTGACTCTCATCCTTCTCGTGATGGGCGTAGTAACAGTCTTTTCCTCGAGCTTTGCCCGGGCTTACTACGACCTGGAGCAGGAGACCGGCGGCAATGCCGCCTATTATTTCACAAGACAGCTCGTGTTTGCCGTGGGCGGAGTTCTGGCTATGTACATTTGCTCGAACCTGCCCACAGTGTTTTACCGGCGGATATCGTGGCTCGTGCTCGGCGTTTCTATCGTTCTGCTTGCGCTCGTACCCATCATAGGTGTGAGTGCCGGCGGAGCGCAGCGCTGGATCAGTCTCGGCTTCGTCAGGTTTCAGCCGTCTGAGATAGCTAAAATAGGCGTCGTGCTCGTCTTTGCGCATATGATATGCATGTTCGGGCCGAAGATGACAACTTTCAGATACGGCATTGCGCCGTTTGCCGTCATACTCGCCGTGATTGTCGGCCTGCTGCTGTTGCAGCCGCACATTTCGGCCTCGATCATCATCCTCGGCATAGGGGCTGTCATGATGTTCCTCGGCGGGGCACGCCTGCGCTGGTTCGTGGGAGGAGCGGGAGTGCTGGCTGTCGCCGGCGTTGTCGTGATAACAGCGTTTTCCCACGCTTCTTCCCGCATAAGCGCCTGGCTCGACCCTTTCGCAGACGCGACGGGCAAAGGCTGGCAGACAATACAGTCGCTCTATGCCATCGGCTCCGGCGGGCTGCTCGGCCTCGGATTCGGGCAGAGCCGGCAAAAATATCTCTATCTGCCCGAGGAGCACAACGATTTCATATTCTCTGTCTGGTGTGAGGAAATGGGTTTCATCGGCGCGCTGGCGCTCGTCACGCTTTTCGCACTGCTCATCATCAGAGGCTACTGGATAGCGCTCCACTGCCGCGACAGATACTCGGCGCTCGTGTGCGCAGGGCTTGTGACTCTGCTCGCCATGCAGGTCATCCTCAATATGGCAGTCTGCACGAACCTTGTGCCGTGCACGGGCATTTCGCTCCCGTTTTTCAGCTACGGCGGCACCGCGCTGCTCATCCAAATGGCCGAAATGGGCATTATCCTCGGGATTTCGCGTAAAAAAGGCAGCATTTCAGGTAAAATGAAGCGAAAGCCTTGAATTTTTCACAATATTTTTTTAAAATGGTTTTTTGTTCGCAGCATAACAGCTGTTGGAAGGATTGAGACATAAATGAAATTTCTCTTTACCTGCGGCGGCACCGCTGGGCACATAAATCCCGCCCTCGGAGTTGCCGGAAAGATACGCGAGGTCATGCCTGACGCGGAGATACTCTTCGTCGGAGCCAAAGGCAACATGGAGACGGAGCTCGTGCCGCGCGCCGGATACGACATAGTCACCGTGACCATAACCAACCTCAGCCGCAGCCTCAAGCCAAAGATGATAGCCCACAACCTCAAAACCGTGAAGAACGTGTTCACTGCAACGGCCGAGGCCAAGAGGATAATCCGCGACTTCAAGCCGGATGTTGCTGTCGGTACCGGCGGATACGTCTGTTATCCCGTGCTGTCGGCGGCGGCGAAGCTCGGCGTCCCCACAGCAGTGCACGAGTCCAACGCCGTGCCCGGCCTGACGACAAAAATGCTCGCCGGCAAGGTCGACAAAATACTCGTCGGCTTTGAGGACAGCCGCAGCAACTACCAACAAAAAGACAAAGTCGTCGTAACCGGGACACCGGTGAGAGTGGAGTTTGCCGATCTCGACCGCTTTCAGGCCAAAGAGGAGCTCGGCATCCCGGCTGAGAAGCCGCTTCTCGTGTCCGTATGGGGCTCGCTCGGCTCCGACCATATGAACAAGACCATGGCCGAACTGATCCGCCTCATGCCTGAGGGGCAGTTCTCCCTCATACATGCCACAGGAAAACGGGGATACCGCCCGTTTATACAGAAGCTCAAATCCACCGGCTCTCTCGACAAGGCCGGGGTAGACGTGCGGGAATACATCTACGACATGCCGACAGTCATGGCGGCGGCCGACCTCATTCTGTGCCGCGCCGGTGCCTCGACCCTCTCAGAGCTCGCAGTGCTCGGAAAGCCCGCTCTGCTGGTCCCGTCGCCAAACGTCACCAACAACCATCAGGAGAAAAACGCAAGAGTAATGGAAAACGCCGGCGCCGCAAGAGTGCTGCTCGAGGGGCAGTTCACCCCGGAAAGCCTGCTCAGCGACGTGTCGACACTTCTGGCTGACTCCGTCACCCTGGAAGCCATGTCCAAAAACATGCTGACTCAGGGCAACTCCAGGGCAACAGAGGAAATTGCCTCTATAGTCATAGGTATGGCTTCAGGCAAATAATTCTGACACTAACGTCGAACTCCGCATAGTATGAAGTGAATTCTGGCTGTGCGGAGGGGATATCATGGATATATGGCACATCAGGGGCGGCAGACGCCTCTGCGGTACAGCCTCGGTGCAGGGCGCAAAAAACGCCGTTCTGCCTATACTGGCTGCGTCTGTGCTCACCGGCTGTGAGACCAGGCTCTCAAACTGCCCTGACCTGATGGATGTCGACGGTTCAGTCGACATACTGCGCTGCCTGGGCTGCCGCGTCGAACGCAGCGAAGGCGGCATGTACATAAACTCGTCGGGCCCGCTCAGGAGCACGATACCACACGATCTCATGTCCGGCATGCGCTCATCAGTAATCTTTCTTGGCGCTGTGCTCGCCCGCTGCGGTGAAGCTGTGATGGCAATGCCTGGCGGATGTGAGCTTGGGCCGAGGCCGATTGATCTGCACCTGTCGGCTCTGCGCGACATGGGTGCACACATAACCGTGAGCGCGGGCAACATCGTATGCAGCGGCGCTCTTCATGGCGCGAGCATAAACCTTGCTCTGCCCAGCGTCGGTGCCACAGAAAACATAATGATCGCAGCCTGCCGCGCCTCCGGTGGCACCGTTATCACCAACGCCGCTCGAGAGCCCGAGATATGCGATCTTGCCGACTACCTTAGAAAAATGGGCGCAGACATCACAGGCGACGGGAGCAGCACTATCTGTATCGGCTCATTCTCGCCGAAGTCATCTGTGGAACATTCCGTCATGCCGGACAGGATTGCCGCCGCGACATGGCTCTGCGCATGCGCATCGGCAGGCGGGGAAGTGGCTGTCGACGGTGCCGTGCCGGCGCATCTGGTCCCGGTGACCCAGGCTCTTCGCGAGATGGGCTGCACTGTGGACGAATACCCCGGCGGCATAAAAATATGCGCCCCTGACCGTCTGCGTGCCCCCCGTCCAGTGGCGACGAGGCCGTATCCCGGGTTTCCGACTGACGCACAGGCGCTGCTCATGGCGGCGACGCTCAAAGCCGAGGGTACATCCGTGTTCACCGAGAATATGTTTGAGAGCCGTTTCCGGCATGTGCCCGAGCTGAGGCGCATGGGTGCTGAGATAAGCACGGAGGGCCGCGTTGCGATAGTGCGCGGTGTTCCATCACTGCACGGGGCACCGGTCACGGCGACGGACCTGCGCGGTTCGGCCGCTCTGCTCATCGCGGCTCTTGGAGCCGAAGGCGAGACCGTACTGCACGACAACTGCCATCTCCGGCGCGGATATGAGGATCCGGTGAAGGTCCTCACTGCCCTGGGGGCTGAAATACGATAGATAAGGAATGATCTTATGCCAACACAGGAAAACAGACCGCGCGTGACTGAGAGGCGGCGCCGGAGATATAATCCGCTGCCGTTCATACTCGTCTGCGCGGCCATGATCATATTCATAAGTTTTTTGTTTCGCGTGAGCACCATAGAGGTCACCGGCAGCACGATGTACACAGACGAGGAGATAATCTCAGCGAGCGGCATACAGGTCGGGGACAACCTCTTCTTCATAAACCGTTCCAGCGCCGCCAGCGGCATCCTCTCTAAACTGCCGGCCATTGACAATGCGCTCGTCGAGCGCGTGCTTCCGAACAAGATAACGATAAACATAACTGAGAGCGACTCCATCGCTTACATAAACATTTCCGGAGAACTCTGGAGCCTAGACCACAGTCTGCGCTTCCTTGAGCGTATCGATGCGCCGTCATCGGGCATGATAGAACTGCGGGGAATAGAGTGCGAGAGTCCGATCATAGGCACTCAGGTCGACAGCACAAATGCAGAACAGATCTCGACCGCGCTCGAAAAGATGGGCAGCTACGGCATGCTGCCTTACATCACCTGGCTCGAGCTGCTCGGCGACGGTAATATAGAGTTCGACTATATCGACCGCTTTACTGTGCGCATGCCGTTGTCCGGCGATGTAGACTACAATCTGCAGAAGCTGCTGTCCGCTGTCGGCCAGCTCAGTCCAGGCGACAGGGCGCTTCTGGATCTCACAATAGACGATAAAGTTCATTTTATACCGCGTTGAGTGGGAAAATGGGTTTAAATTCATATTTGGTTCACATAATAATTTTAAAAAAGCATTGACCTGCCAGAAAATCCGTTATAAAATGAAAAATGATAAGCTTAGACATTATCCACCGGTGCCGCTGCGGCGTGTTTCCGGATAAAAAAATAATGGGAGGCAACAAACATGGCTATCAATCTGGAGACAGGGCCCGAGAACGTCGTCACTATCAAGGTCGTCGGCGTCGGAGGCGCGGGAAATAACGTTGTGAACAGGATGGTGAATTCCGGCACCACTGGCGTCGAGTTCATCGCCGTCAACACCGACAAGCAGGCCCTTGCAGTTTCCAGTGCGGATCAGAAGATCCAGATCGGCGAAAAGCTCACCCATGGCCAGGGCGCCGGCAGCGATCCTGAGGTCGGCAAACGCAGCGCCGAGGAGAGCAAAAACAATATTGCAAAATGCTTTGAAGACGCGGACATGGTGTTCATAACCGCCGGCATGGGCGGCGGCACCGGTACCGGCGCCGCTCCTATCATAGCCGATATCGCCCGCGAGAGCGGTATACTCACCGTCGGTGTTGTCACAAAGCCCTTCGGCTTTGAGGGCAAGCGCCGCATGAACCAGGCTCTCAAGGGCATCGAAGATCTTCTTGGAAAGGTCGACTCGCTCCTCATCATCCCCAACGACAGGCTCAAATACGCAACCGACCAGAAGGTCACCCTGGCAAATGCTTTCGAGATTGCCGACGATGTCCTCCGTCAGGCCGTCACCAGCATCTCCGACCTAATCAAAAACACCGGCTTCATAAACCTTGACTTTGCCGACGTCACCACTATCATGAAAGATGCCGGATATGCCCATATGGGTGTCGGCCGCGCTGCCGGCAAAGGTAAGGCCGAGGATGCCGCCAAGGCCGCCGTCGCAAGCCCGCTCATGGAGACCTCCATTCAGGGTGCTCACGGCGTGCTCATCAACATCACCGGCTCCAAGGAGATGGGCCTCGAGGATATTGAAAACGCCGCCAACCTCGTCCAGGAAGCCGCTCATCCCGATGCCAACATCATCTTCGGCGCCACTTTCGATGATACGCTCGAGGATGAGATCCGCGTGACCGTTATCGCCACAGGCTTTGATGACGGCGCCGGTATGGCAGGCGGAACTCCGGCCTCATCTGCGGAAAAAGCCGCCGAGAAGCCCGCCGATGGTGGACAGGGCCTCTATACCGCCGCGAGCGAAAAAGCTGCCGCCGAGCGCAAAACCGCCGGCCAGCCCGCCGGAGAGAGCGATCCTTTCGACGACATTTTCAAGATATTCAACTCCAAATAAGCTGAAAACCACGACAAAGGCTTAGGAAGCAAAAACTTCCTAAGCCTTTTCTTTTTACGTTATTTATCGAAAGCCGGATTCACCATATAGACGTTCTTCTGGTCCATCTTGTCGACAGCCAGGCGCAAGGCCTCGCCGAAACGCTGGAAATGTACGATTTCACGCTCACGCAGGAAGCGGATGACATCGTTCACATCAGGGTCGTCGCTCAGACGCAGGATGTTGTCATAGGTGACGCGGGCTTTCTGCTCGGCGCCCATGTCCTCGGTGAGATCGGCGATAACATCTCCTTTTATGCCTATCGACGCGGCGTTCCACGGGGCCCCGGAAGCTGCGACGGGGTATATGCCGGCGGTGTGATCGACGAAATAGGCGTCGAATCCGGCGTCTTTGATCTCTTTGGGTGTGAGACTGCGGGTGAGCTGATGGACAATCGCTCCTATCATCTCGAGATGGCCGAGCTCTTCGGTGCCGATATCGGTCAACAGGCCCT
>CAJFRI010000054.1 GCA_904419385.1 Candidatus Heteroscillospira lomanii | reverse complement strand
CGACTGCCTCAGCTGTGATCTGGACCTCCTGGCCGACCTCGACATCGGAGATGTCAAGCTCATCGACATTGAGCGTTATCTCAAGATAACTGAGATCATATATGGTGCAGAGCGTCTCACCCTGCTCAGCGTTCTCGCCTACGTTATAGTTTTTCTCGATCACTGTACCGGAGATAGGGGACTCTATGGTGTAATTGTCGAGAGCCTCCTCGGCATTGTCGAGGGATATCTCGGCCCTGCGCACTGACTCTGCCTGGCTCTGTACGGAGTCCGCCAGAGTATCGCTCTCGAGCTGGAGTATGGTCTGACCGCTCTCAAGCCAGTCACCCTCATATGCCGCGAGCGATGCAACGGTGCCGGAGACATCGGCTGTGACGGCGCGCTCGGAGCGGTAAGCAAATGTGCCGCTGCCGCTGCTGCCTATCCCGTCTATCTCGGCGGTAGCGAGCTGTGTCGTCGAAATAGCGCCGGGGTTCTGCACCTCGAGTGTCACTGTGCGCACTATACTGTTGCCCGAAGCGACCTTATCGCTCGCAGAGACGTGGGTGACAGTGGCCGGAAGGGTCTCAAACGTGCTGTCGAGGGTGACAGTCGCGTCCTGCCCGACATAGAACCCCTGAGCAGCGTCAGCCGGGAAGTCAACTTCAAGCTCCATGACGCTGCTGTCGCGTATGGTGGCGACAGTCTGCCCTGCTGAGACCTCGTCCCCGACCTCCACGTCGAGAGACACAAGGGTCCCGGCCTCGGGTGCGGTCACGGTGAGGTCGGCGAGCTGCTCGAGCGCAGTCTGATAGCTGCGCTGGCTGGAAGCGAGGCTCATCTCGTTCGTCTCTATATTGCTCGCCACATCGGCGCTGTCGATCTCGTACAGCACACTGTCTTTCTCAACGACGTCGCCCTCTTCGAAGTTTGCAGAGAGGATCTCGCCGTCGACCATTGATGTGACGGTGTAGGAGTTAGCAGCTGAGAGTGAACCGCTGCCGGTGAGCGAACTGGTTATGTCCCGCCGCATGACGGACTCCGACACATATGTAGTCTCTGCACTCACCGGTTCTTCTCCTCCGGACATCAGCCTTGAGGCCGCAAAGACAACGACGATCACCGCAACGGCGGCTATTATGACAGTGCGTTTTGATGGGCGCCTGTGTTTCTTGGTTCCGTCTGAACTCTCGGCAGCTTCCGTATTCTCACGGTCTTTGAGAAGCTTCATAGTCAACTTCCTTTCGGTTAAATATGGTGCGATTATAAGTCCTAATTGTTAATTGCTGACAACAACACTTTAAATTTTTTATAAATTATGACCGGCGTCCCTGAAGCGGTATCCCGCTCCCCACACAGTCTCTATAATGCGCGGATTTTTGGGGTCTTCCTCTATTTTTTCGCGCAGGCGGTTTATATGTACCGCGACCGTCGCGCTGTCGGCCACATAGTCGGAACCCCAAAGCTTTTGAAAAAGCTGATCCTTTGAATAGACGGTATTGGGATGAGACGCCAGGAACAAAAGCAGTTCAAACTCCATTTTCGGCAGTCTGATCTCCTCTCCGCCGCGCAGCACACGGCGGCTCTTCGGGCATATCTCCAGACCGGATACTGCAATTGGCGAGCCGCCTTTTTCCTGGCGCGAGCCGGTGAGGCGCTCATATCGCGCTATGTGGGCACGCACACGCGCCACGAGCTCCGACGGGTCGAACGGTTTGGCGATATAATCGTCTGCCCCGAGGCCCAGCCCGCGTATCGTGTCGGCTGGTTCGCCTCTGGCCGTGACCATAAGTATGGGCGTGTCGACAAGCTCCCGCACAGTGCGGCAAATGTCGTATCCGCTCCGCCCCGGCAGCATGACGTCGAGCAGCACAAGGTCCCAGCCGCCGGTTAGGATAGCGCGCTCTGCCTCAATGCCGTCGGATATCATCTCCGTCTCAAAACCGCTCATCTCGAGATAGTCCCGCTCGAGCATCGCTATATCGACATCGTCTTCAACTATCAGTATTTTCATGGTGATCAGCTCCGTTTCCGGCATAAGGCAGGCAGACGTCGATGGCAAAACCTCCGTCTGACATGGCCCTCACGCTGCCGCCGTGGGATTCAACTATAAACTTGACTATATGCAGCCCTAGTCCGCTGCCGGGGACATTGCGCGTGCTGCGCGCCTCGTCGCCGCGCCAGAACTCATCGAATATCTTCCTCAGCTGAGAGCGCGGCACCCCCCTGCCGTTATCGGAAAAGCGTATATGCTCTCCATCGGCGTCCCGGTAGACGGATATGCGCAGCTTAAGCGGGGACACGCAGGCATATTTAAGGGAGTTGTCGGCCATATTGGAAAGCACTCGGCGCATCTGCGACGTATCGGCACGCACACGGTGCTCCCCCGGTTCTATCTCGGTCTCCACCGACACGGGCTTGTCCGCCGTCTCGAGGCAGAGCTGAGAGGCATACTCGGCGGCGAACTCGCCGAGATCACATTCACGCAGCTCGAGCGGGATATTCCCTGTCTCCAGGCGCGAAAAGTCCAGCAGACGCGCGAGCAGTGTCTCCATATCGCACGCGCGGGCATAGGCCACATCCAGATAGCGCTCGCGCCTCTCCGGCGTAGACGCCACGCCGTCGCGCAGGCCCTGTATACAGCCTTTCACCGCTGTGAGCGGCGTGCGCAGGTCGTGAGATATTCCGGATACCAAGTCGGTGCGCGCTTTTTCATACGCCTTGTTCCTGTCGCGCTCTATGCCGAGGTGGAGCTGCATGTTGTTGAAAGTCTCGCACACCTCGGAGAACTCGTCGTGCCCTGTGATGAGCACCGGCTTAGACAGGTCGCCGCGTTCAATTCTCCTGGCCGCATCGGCGAGTTCGTTCAGCGGGCGCATTATGCTCTTGAGGAAGAGGTTCGTGAACAGCAGGCACAGCAGGATTATTGGTATGAATGTGAGCAGGCATGTGAAAAGGAATGCCGGTATCACAGGCGGCTGGCCGCTCATCGGCACGCCGTCTGACAGTGTTATCGCTATGGCCGAGCGGTCACCGTCGTCGACACCGAGCACCGTCGCCGGGCCGACTTCCAGGGCCGAGGCGGACTCGCTCCAATCCACGCCCGACATGCTGTTGTAGAGCTCGTGCTGGTACGGCTCCGCCGAGGAGTACACAGCTGTGTCCCCGTCTAGGACGACCAGAGAATAGCCGTGCTCCGCCAGCGAGACGGCAAGTCCGTCGGCATCGCCGCTGAATTCGTTCAGCAGTTTTGCAGCCTCGATAGTATCGACGCTTATCGTGACCGTATCCGTCCGCTCGCCGTGCGAGAACGCCCCTATGACGCTGCCGCCAATGAGCAGCAGCACCGTGAGCGACGCGAGCACAAGCCCGGTTATGGCCGTGAGTATTCTAACTCTGAGGTTCATTTGACCACCTCCCTGCCCATATTTGCTAATTATACACGACTTTAGGAAAATAGCAAAGCAAAATCAGCACAGCTATTGTGCGGGAAGCCGCACCGGAGTATAATAAAGTTCATCCGCAAGTTTATTTTCAGGAGAGAAAGCTGATATGTACAAGATAAAAACAGTGTCGCTCATAGGTCTTGGCGCAATAGGCACATACCTCGCCACACGTCTGTGCTCTGCCGGAGGCTGTACATTCCGCGTGATCGCCGGCGGTGAGCGCGCCTCGAGGATCGAGCGCGACGGCATCGTCGCAAACGGCAAGCGCTTTGACTTCAGAGTGACGCGTCCGGACGAGGATACCGGCTATGCCGACCTCGCGATCGTCATACCTAAGTTCATGGGCCTGCGCCAGTCGCTGGCAGACATGAAAAATCAGATCGGCCCCGAGACTCTCATCCTCGCACCGCTCAACGGTGTAGACGCCGAGGACATAGTCGCCGAGTATTATCCAAAGGAGAATATTCTCCCCTCTCTTATGATGGTGAGTTCCGTGCGGCACGGGAACGAGTCTGTTTTCGACCCTGCGACGGCGTTCATCCAGTTCGGCGAGGCTGTGAACCACGAGCTGTCGCCCAGAGTTGCAGCGATAAAGGAGCTTTTCGAGGGCTGTGGCATAAATGTGCGCATACCAGAGGACATGGCAAGGGCAAAGTGGATGAAATTCATGATAAATGTCAGCGAAAACCAGAGCTCCGCCGTGCTTGGGATACCGTACAAAGCGTGGATGGGCGGCAGCGATTCCGCCGACTTTGTGCGTGAAAAGCTGGCTCGTGAGGTCATAGCCATAGCTCAGGCCAAGGGGATAAACCTAACCGAGGAGGACCTTGTCAAGCGCCGCGCCCGCCTCGCCAAGGTGCGCCCGCAAAACAGGACCTCCACGCTTCAGGACATCGAGGCCGGGCGCCACACCGAGGTGGACATCTTTGCCGGAGCCGTCATGCGCATGGGGCGAGAACTCGGCGTGCCCACGCCATACAACGAGCTGTTCTGGCACATGATAAAAGTCATAGAGCAGCGCAACGACGGAGAATTCGACATCTGATGCATAAAAAACGGCCTGCCGCGCGGCAGGCCGTTTTGCCGTAAGTAATTTAGAAATTTTTCAAAATACCTCTTGACAGGGCGGCAAACAGGTGTTATCTTCTGTTTAGAAATGTTTCTAAATACTTTTTTCAGGAGGTGTGAGCTTGGGCTTCCCGGAGACATTCAAGGCGCTGTCCGACCCTATCAGACGCGACATACTGCTCATGCTCCGCTCCGGCCGCATGTCTGCAGGCGAGATAGCCGCGAGATTTGATCTCACCGGCGCCACGGTATCGTATCATCTGTCAATACTCAAAAAAGCCGGCCTGCTTTTTGAGACGAGAGAGAAAAACTTTATTTACTACGAGCTGAACATATCCGTCTTTGAGGAGCTCATGCTCTGGATATCCCAGTTCATGGAGGTAAAAGATGATGAAGAAAAAACTGATGATTAATATGCTGCTCACGTCCGCCGTAGCTCTGCTGCCCATGCTGTTTGGCATCGCGCTATACTCCGATCTTCCGGACCAGGTGCCGACCCATTGGGGTTTCGACGGTGAGATAAACAGCTGGTCCGGCAAAAACACCGTGGTGTTTTTCATGCCGATAGGCATGGCGCTCCTGAGCATACTAGTGCAATTCATGCTTGAAAACGACCCGAAAAAGTCCAACATGTCCGCAGCGGTAAAGGCCGTCAGCCGCTGGTTGTGCCCCGTTATGAGCCTCATTTTCGTTCCGGCCTCTCTCCTCTCCGCCATCGGCTATGATCTGCCGATGAGCCTTATTGCCTGCCTGCTGGTCGGCGCGGTGCTCATCATCATGGGCAACTACCTGCCGAAATCCAAACAGAGCTACACCGTCGGCATACGCCTGCCCTGGACCCTCAGCAGCACTGAAAACTGGAACAGGACCCACCGCCTCGCCGGAAAGCTCTGGATATTTGCCGGCCTCTGCCTCATCGCCGCCGGCATATTCACACATCGCAGCCCAGCCGCCTCTGCCGCAGCCCTGGTGATCGTGCTCATCGTGCTTCTCGTGCCTTCTGTGTACTCGTTCGTGCTATATAAAAAAGGTATATGAAAAAGCGGAGGCTTTGCCTCCGCTTTTTTCTTTCAGTTTTTGCCGATGTTGCGGTAATATATGATTATCAGCCCTTTTATGAGCAGATCTTCGTCATAGATTATCTTGTGCCTGCAGTGTGAGATAACGGTGCGGGCGAGGCCTCCGGTGGCGATGACGGTGAGCTTTTCTCCAAGCTCATCTTCCACACGGTCGATCAGCCCGTCTATCATGGCGGCATTCCCGTAGATTATGCCGCTGCGCATACAGTCGATGGTGTTCTTGCCGATGACGCTGCACGAGGTGTCTATTTCGATGTTGGGCAGCTGAGACGCATTGGTCGACAGGGCATTGAGCGAGGTCTTGATACCCGTCATTATCGCTCCGCCGAGATGGCGGCGGTTTTTGTCAACGATGTCCATAGTCGTGGCCGTGCCGAGATCGAACACCGCGAGCGGCAGCGGATATTCGTTCATCGCAGCGACCGAGCCGACTATCCGGTCGGCACCGAGGGTCTTGGGGTCGTCTATCGCGATCTCCAGACCGGTGTCGAGATTGTGCCTCACGACGAGCGGCACCTTGCCCGTGAGCAGCTCGACGGCATTTGTGAGTGCATATGTCAGCTCCGGCACGACGGACGAGATGATGCAGCCCTCGATGTCGCTGCAAGAGACCTTGTACAAATGCAGCATGGCGCGCAGCCTGATGGCATACTCCGTGCTCGTTCCGTTTTTGTTCGTGGTCAGCCGGCCCTTATACATACTCTCAGAAGTATCGCCCACTCCAACCACTATATTAGAGTTGCCGACATCGAGTGCCAAAATCATCTCTGCTCCACCCTTTCGTTTTTCTCACAGTATAACCCCAGCTTTGTGTAAAATCAATAGTAAAGCTTAAGATGCTTGCATATTTTGCCGAAGCTGTGATAAAATGTCGATGGCAAATTTTCGGATGCCGGAGGTGTATGCAATGCCCAGTTGGGAAGAGCTTGAAAGAGAGTGCATGTCGTGCCGCAGGTGCGCCCTGTGTGAGACCAGGAAACACGTCGTTTTCGGAGTCGGCAGCCGCTCCGCCGAGGTCATGCTGATAGGCGAGGGCCCGGGAGAGCAGGAAGATCTCAAGGGCGAGCCGTTTGTCGGCCCGGCAGGCATGCTGCTCGACGACATGCTCGAGTGTATAGACCTCGACCGCTCCAGACTCTACATAGCTAATATCGTCAAGTGCCGTCCCCCGCGCAACCGCGATCCGCTCCAGCTGGAACAGGACGCATGTTCCGACTGGCTGCGCTCCCAGATGGAGCTCATCCGTCCGAAGATCATCGTCTGTCTCGGGCGCATCGCTGCAATGGCGCTGATAAAGCCGGATTTCAAAATCTCCCGTGAGCACGGGCAGTGGTTCGAGCGCGGCGGAGTGAAATACATCGCGATATACCACCCATCCGCCCTGCTGCGCGACCCTTCCCGCAGGCCGGAAACTTTTGTGGATCTCAAGTCCATCCAAAAAGAGATACGCAGTTCGTGCGTGTCTACTTATTAAATAACTGGAGAGTGCTTTTTTATTTATGCTGAATTTCAAACCAATTGAACTAAGCGACAAAGATTGGATAAGGCCCCTTGTGCGCTGCGAAAGCTCGCGCAGCGCCGACACATCCTTCGGCGCGATGTATCTCTGGAGCGCCGGAGAAAAGCGCTTCGTCAGCCGCTGCGGCGACAGGATCGTCCTGATGATGACCGAGCGAGAGACCCCATATTTCCTCTTCCCCTTCGGCTGCGGCAGTCTGGTGCCGGTGATAGAAGAGATGAAAGAGTATTGCGCGTCAATAAAAAAGCCGCTCGCTATCGGCGGCATCACTGAGAACTATGTGCCCGTGCTCGAAAAGCTCTTTCCCGGTGAGTTCGACATCGAGCGCGACCGCCGCTACGACGACTATGTCTATGACGCGGAGAAGCTCGCCACCCTCACCGGCAAGGCCCTGCACGCAAAACGCAACCACATAAACAGCTTTGAGAACACCTATAACGACTGGCGTTTCGAACCGCTCAGAAAAGAGTATATCAATCTGTGCGAGGATGTTCTCGAGGAGTGGATAGACGCCGACCCCGAGCATGTCGAGCGCGACATTTTCGACGAGAAGGACACCCTGCTGCGCGGCCTGCGCGAGTTCGACCAGCTCGGCATGCTCGGCGGCGTGCTCTTCGCCGGAGGCAAGCCCGTGGCTTTCACGCTTGGCGAGCGCCTGTGCGACGACACCTTCGTCGTCCACTTTGAAAAGGCCGTGGCCGACATCCGCGGGGCCTACCCCATGATAAACCGTGAGTTCGTGCGCTACATCATGTCGCAGATACCCGAGATAAAGTACATCAACCGCGAGGACGACATGGGCCTTGAGAACATGCGCAAGGCAAAAGAGTCTTATCATCCCGTGATGATGGTAGAAAAATACGTCGCCCTCAACGCACCTGAGCAATGGCCGTCCGGCCTGTGAGGGCGCTTGAGCGCCTGGGACTGCTGAGCCTGTGGGAGACCGTGTTTGGCGACGGAGCCGGGTTTGTCAATTCTTTTCTCGACGGCACAGGAGTTGAGATAGGCGGGTTCGCCGCCGTGGAAAACGGTGTGACCGCCGCTGCGGCCTATACCGTCGGCGGCATAAGCGTCGGCGGCGTCCCGTATCCGTATATCTACGCCGTGTCCACGCTTCCGGAGTTCCGCGGGCACGGGCTCGGCGCGGAGGTATCGGAGGCATGCGCAGCCGAGGCCGAGAGCCGCGGCGGAGTCCCTGCTCTGCACCCGGCCGAGCCCTCGCTCTTCGCATGGTATGCAAAACAGGGCTTTTCCCCAGCTTTCACCGCGCGCGAGGCGGAAATCGCCCCCAGCGTGAGCCCCGCCGCGCTGCGCGAGCTCTCGCCGGAGGAATACGCCGAGGAACGCCGGCGGGCTTTGGAGGGCTGCGTCTTTGCTGAATTCGCCCCCGCTCTGCTCGCATGGTGGCGCGACGCGTTCGGCGGGCGTTTCGTCGGATTTGACGGCGGGTGCGCGGCGTTCGTGCCGTCGGACGGGCGCGTGTTCATCCCGGAATTCATCGCATCTGAGCGCGCCGCCGGCGCCGCCTGCGCCATATCCCGCGGGCAGAGCGCTCTTATCCGCTCGCCTGCCGTACGCGGATTTGCCGGGTTCGGCGACGAGCGCGATTTCATCGCCGCGCGCGGCGGCGTCTCCGGCGGGTATTGGGGACTGGTCTTTGACTGACATTTTACGCAGATATAACAAAAATGCAGTTTATTTCATAACATTGTACGGGTATAGTTTTATCTGTAAGTGCCAGTTAACTTTTTCATTTTTTGTCCTCATCCTTTATGAGAAACGGCGGAGCGCCAAAACGCTCCGCCGTTTCTTTCTTCCTTTTCCCTTATTTACAGTCTGCCTGCATCAATGGTGGAACAGGCGCATGCCGGTGAACGCCATGACCATGCCGTACTCGTCGCATTTTTCGATGACAAGGTCGTCGCGCACAGAGCCGCCCGGCTCGGCAATATAGCTCACGCCGCTCTTTTTGGCGCGCTCAATATTGTCGGAGAACGGGAAGAACGCATCGGAGCCGAGAGCGACTCCGGTCAATGAGTCGAGATAGTCTCGCATCTCCCCGGCGGTGAGATGCTCCGGGCGGCAGGTAAAATATTTCTGCCAGTTGCCGTCGGCGCAGACGTCTTCCTCATTGCCGTTGATATAGCCGTCGATGACGTTGTCGCGCTCGGGCCGGCCGAGGTCATCCTTGAACGGGAGAGCGAGGACTTTCGGGTGCTGTCTGAGGTGCCAGGTGTCGGCCTTGCCGCCGGCGAGGCGGGTGCAGTGGATGCGGGACTGCTGGCCGGCGCCGACGCCTATGGCCTGTCCGTCGACGGCATAGCACACGGAATTTGACTGGGTATATTTCAGGGTGATGAGAGCGACAATGAGGTCGCGCCGCGCGCTCTCGGGCAGGTCTTTGTTCCTGGTGACGATGTTCTGGAGGAGGCTGTTGTCAATCCTGAAGTTGTTGCGGCCCTGTTCAAAGGTAATTCCGAACACCTGCTTCTTCTCCTGGACCTCGGGAACGTAGGCCGGATCGATCTTGACTATGTTGTAGTTGCCCTTGCGCTTGGTGCGCAGTATGGCGAGCGCCTCATCGGTATATCCCGGGGCGATGATGCCGTCGGAGACTTCACGCTTTATGAGTTTCGCGGTGGCCTCATCGCACACATCGCTGAGGGCGACCCAGTCGCCGAAAGAGCACATACGGTCGGTGCCGCGGGCCCTGGCGTAGGCGCAGGCGAGCGGAGAGTCGTCCAGTCCCTCCACATCGTCGACGAAACACGCTTTTTTGAGACTGTCGCTGAGCGGCAGGCCGAGAGCGGCGGAGGTGGGGCTCACATGCTTGAACGACGTGGCTGCGGGCATGCCAAGGGCTTCTTTCAGCTCCTTGACGAGCTGCCAGCTGTTGAATGCATCGAGGAAGTTGATATATCCGGGCCGGCCGCCGAGGATCTCGATAGGCAGGTCGGAACCGTTCTCCATATAGATCTTTGCGGGCTTCTGATTGGGATTGCAGCCGTATTTCAGTTCAAATTCCTTCATGTTATTCCTCCTCAGTTATTTTTGTTTATGATCCTTGTCTCAGCAGCTCCGGTGGCAATATCGCGGAAGCAGACATAAAGCGAGACCTTGTTGTCCTCGTCGAGGTCGTCCCAGAGCTCGGCGGCGAAAGCGTCTATATCCTGGTCGCCTATGGCTATGTGCTCAGGCTCGCCCTCGAAAGAGGGTATCGGGTCGCCGTCGCACTTATAGGTGTGAAGATAGTGAGCGACGCCGGCCTGGCCGGGATACTCGAACGTCTGCCTGAGGCAGCCTCTGCCCTCGGCGTCGGCGCTTTTGAGGATGTTGAGCTTATAGCTCCCGTCGGGAGACAGGAGGCCGGAGATGCGCGGGGTCCAGTTCGGAGAGTCCGGCTCGAACTCGCGGGTGCGCAGGGCCTGTTCGAACGGCAGCCCTTTCTCGAGGAAATCGCGGACAGTGTCGGTCTGATCGCCGTTCGTGACTATCAGCCCCCTGCCGAGCATGCGAACGGGATGGTAGATGATGAGGCTGGGGTC
>CAJFRI010000053.1 GCA_904419385.1 Candidatus Heteroscillospira lomanii | reverse complement strand
CTTCGTCAACGCCAAATATCAAGTTGGGTTCAGTATAACAGTCCGGCAGCCCTTTGTCAAGCGGCGGGGAAAGATTTTACAGTTTGTTTCGCTGGATCTTACCGCTGATCGTCTTGGGCAGCTCGTCGCGGAACACGACTATGCGCGGGTATTTGTACGGCGCGGTCTTTTCCTTGACATAGTTCTGTATCTCTTTCTTGAGCTCCTCCGTGCCCTCGGTGCCCTTAGTGAGCACTATGCTCGCCTTGACCACCTGGCCTCTTATCTCGTCCGGCGCGGCCGAGACGCCGCACTCGAGCACATACGGCAGCTCCATGATGACCGACTCGATCTCGAAAGGCCCTATGCGGTAGCCCGAGGACTTGATGACGTCGTCCACGCGGCCGACGTACCAGAAATAGCCGTCCTCATCGCGCCAGGCTGTGTCGCCGGTGTGGTAGAGGCCGTCGTGCCAGGAGTCGCGGGTCTTCTCGTCGTCGTTGTAATAGCCCTTGAACAGGCCGACCTGGCAGCTGTCGCCGGTGTGGATGACTATCTCGCCGGTCTCGCCGTCGGGCACGCTGTTGCCGTCGGGATCGACTATGTCGACGTCGTACATCGGGCTCGGCTTGCCCATGGCGCCGATCTTCGGCGTCATGCCGACGAAGTTGCCGATGACGAGCGTGGTCTCCGTCTGGCCGAAGCCCTCCATGACGGACAGGCCCGTCGCCTTGCGGAACTGGTGGAACACCTCGGGGTTGAGCGCCTCGCCCGCTGTGGTCGCGTGCTGGATGGAGCTGAGGTCGTACTTCGAGAGGTCCTCCTTTATCATGAAGCGGTACATGGTCGGGGGCGCGCAGAAAGTCGTGATGTTGTACTTCTTGAACATCGGGAGGATGTCGTGCGCGTCGAAGCGGTCGAAATCGTAGACGAAGGTAGCCGCCTCGCAGAGCCACTGGCCGTAGAGCTTGCCCCAGAGGGCCTTGCCCCATCCGGTGTCGGAGATAGTGAAATGTATGCCGTCGGGGTTCACACAGTGCCAGTACTTGGCGGTGATGAAGTGGCCGAGCGGGTACTTGAAGCTGTGCGCGGCGATCTTGGGGTATCCGGTGGTGCCGCTGGTGAAGAACATGAGCATGGTGTCGTCGCCGCAGGGGCACTCGTCGAACGGCGGGCGGATATAATCGTCGGAGAAGAAGCGGAACTCGGCGTCGAAATCGTGCCAGCCGTCGCGCTTTCCGCCGACCATGATGAGGTTTTTCACCGTCGGACAGTTTTTGGCGGCGTTCTCCGCGTGCTCGGCGGCGTGGCCGAAGGCGGTGCAGACTATGGCGTCGACGCCCGCGGTCTCGAATCTGTACTCAAAATCATGCTGCACGAGCTGATCCGTCGCGGGGATGGCCACGGCGCCTATCTTGTGCAGGGCGAGGATGGCGAACCAGAACTGATAGTGGCGGCGCAGGACGAGCATGACCTTGTCGCCGCGCTTTATGCCGAGCGAGCGGAAGTAGTTCGCGGCGCGGGAGGAGTAGCGGCTGATGTCTTTGAAAGTGAACCAGCGCTCGTTCTTGTCTATGTCGACGTGCAGCATGGCGAGCTTGTTCGGCTTGCGGCGGGCGAGAGCGTCGACCACGTCGAAAGCGAAGTTGAACTCGTCCTCGTTTTTGAAGGTGATGCCGACGAGGGAGCCGTTCTCGTCCTCCTCTGGGACGATGAAGTCCTCGTAGATGAGGTTCTGCGGCAGCTCGACGGGCTTTATCGTCTCGCCGAGCTCCGGCTCTTTCTCCTCCTCGCCCTTGATGACGACGGCGCAGAAGATGCAGTCGCTGTCGCCGACGGCGACCATGCCGTGGGGCGTGGAGCTGTTGTAGTAGATGCTGTCGCCGGGGTCGAGGTACTCGACGTTGTCGCCGACCTGGACCATCAGGCGGCCGCTGATGATATAGTCGAACTCCTGGCCGCTGTGCGTGCTGAGCTGGATGTTCTCCTCGGGCTCGACGCTGTAGCGCACCCAGTGCGGCTCGGCGAGCTTGTTGCGGAAATACGGCGCGAGGTTCCTGATCTCTATGCCGTCCTCCATGACGGTGAGCGTGCCCTGGCCGCCGCGGGTGACGGTGTAGCTCGAGAGGGTGGCGCTGCTGCCGGACATGAGGTCCGTGATCTCAACGCCGAAGAGCTGGGCGCACTTGTAGATGAAGGTGAAGTGGAAGTCGGTCACGCCGGCCTCGATGTCGAGATACTCCTGAAGGCTCACGCCGACTGCTTTTGCCGTCTCCTCAACGGTGAGCCCCTTGATCTCGCGCAGCTCGTGGATACGTGCCGCCACCGCGAGCAGCTGTTCGTTCATTTCCCTTGGATTCTGCATTGTCTTTTCTCCTTTCAGTCGGTTCGGGACGGCTCAGGCAAACAAAAAACCCGTCCCAAAGAAATTTCTTTGAGACGGGTGTTATTAAACATCCGCGGTACCACTCAAATTGCGTCCAATGACGGGCGCCACCTCAAGAGCTCCAACAAGCTCCGCGCCTTAACGCGGCGCAAACGTAAGGCGTCTACTCTTCCCGGAGGGGATTTCGGGCCTTCGGCTCGGAAGCGATGGGCTGTTCGAGAGACATGGACACCGGCTCGCACCAACCGCCGGCTCTCTGACATCGCATGGCCTCTCAGCCGTCTTCGTCACAGCTTTTTTGTTTGATGTAAAAATGTTATCACAGTGCCGCCCCGAGGTCAACAGGCAATTTTCCACAAAAGACAGCACAATTTCAGGCTATTTGATAGCCGAAATGTCGTATGGCGTGGTCTGATACACATAATAGTTGAGCCAGTTCGAGTATATCAGGTTGGCATGTCCGCGCCAGGTGACTCTGGGCTCGAGGGTGTCGTCGTCGTTCGGGAAGTAATTTTTCGGCACGTCTATGGGCAGCCCGGCGTTCTTGTCGCGGAGATACTCGTTTTTGAGCGTGTCGCGGTCGTACTCCGAGTGTCCGGTGATGAATATCTGACGGCCGCCCTCGGTGCTGATGGCGTAGACCCCGGCCTCGGGCGAGCACGCAAGTATCTTGAGCTCGGGCACGGCCTCTATATCCTCGCGCCGGACCGTGGTATGGCGCGAGTGCGGGACCATGAACTCGTCGTCGAACCCGCGCAGGAGCATGCTGCTGCGGCGCTCGACAGTGTGCGGGAACACTCCGAACAGCTTTTTCTCCAGCGGATATTTCTTTATCCCGTAGTGGTAATAGAGCCCGGCCTGGGCGCCCCAGCAGATGTGGAAAGTGCTGTGCACGTTCGTCTTGCTCCACTCCATGACGGCGCAGAGCTCATCCCAGTACTCGACCTGCTCGAACTCCATCTGCTCGACGGGCGCGCCGGTGATGATGAGCCCGTCGAACTTGCAGTCCTTCACGTCGTCGAAGGTCTTGTAGAAGGCGAGCATATGGCTCTCATCGGTGTTTTTGGCCTTGTGTGAGCTTGTGTTGAGCAGCTCAAACTCGACCTGGAGCGGCGTGTTTCCGAGCAGGCGGGCGAGCTGGGTCTCCGTGGCGATCTTGGTCGGCATCAGGTTCAGCACCGCGACCCTCAGCGGACGTATGTCCTGGGTGAGCGCGCGGGTCTCGGTCATGACGAATATGTTCTCGTTTATGAGCGTCTGCGTCGCTGGCAGCGCGTTTGGTATTTTTATAGGCATGTGCGGTCCCTCCTGAGATATTTGATGTTATGCGGCGGCCGGGATCACATTCGCCAGAGTCCAAAAGCGCAGGCGGTCAGCCAGCGCCTCGTGACCACGACAGTTTCCATAAAGCTGTCCGCCTCCTTTCGGCAATTTATACTAATAATACCCCGAGCGCCCGGCCTTGTCAACAAAACATGTGCCGTGCGGCCGGCCTGCGCGTTTTTTGGCGATATACCTGCCGCAGTGGTGAAAAATTCTCACAGCCTCGTTGCAATTTCCGGGCAAATAGGATATAATCTTAGAAAAACATTTTACCGGGAGAAAACCATGGATATAGAGACATTCTCCAACATCTTGGCAATTGCCGAGGACAAGAGCATATCCAAAGCGGCGAACCGGCTGTTCGTCTCGCGCTCTGCGCTCAACAGGCAGCTGCTCATGGTGGAAAAAGAGATAGGGCTGCCCCTGTTCAAGCGTGTGTCCAACCGGCTCGAGCTCACATATGCCGGCGAGGTGTTCATACGCACGGCGGAAAACGTCCTGCGCGAGCTGCGCAGCTGCACCAGGCTCATGCACGACATCTCCGGGAACGTGCGCGGCATGATCTCCGTCGGCATCACAAACGGGCGCGCCGGCATCATGATGAAGGACATAATCGCCAAATTCCACGAGAGATATCCCCATGTGAGCATATCTTTCCGCATCACAAACAGCGACGAGCTGCGCGAGCTGCTCTACACCGGCAAGGTCGACATCGCGCTCATAGCCTCCGAGGAGGTCACGAGCGATTTCTCCGCCGAGCAGCTCTCAAAGGAGGAGGTCGTGCTCATCTGCTCGAGCCGCCACCCGCTCGCCCACCTCGCCGGCTGGAATGAGGACGGCACGCGCCGCCAATGCAGCCTCGAGTGGTTCAAGGACGAGGTCTTCGGCCTCGAGCCGCGCGGCACGCCCATACGCACGCACGCCGACCACCTCTTCGCAAACGAGAATTTCCGCCCCGACACCACCATCGAAAACTGCACGGCCTCGCTCCTGCTCCAGCTCACGGGCGATGGCATATGCTGCACCATCTTCTCCGAGCGGCACATCGCCAACAACAGCGAACTCGTCGGCTTCGGCTTTGAGCCGCGCAGGTATTTCTCCGTATCACTCGCCTGCCGCAAGGATTATCAGCCCAATGCCGTCGAGCGCTATTTCATGGATGTGACCCGCGAGTTCTATGGTGCGGCCGGGCAACAGCAGCGTGCATAATTTGCACTTGAACATGCCACTTATGTGTTTTATATTATAACTATAAGCGCGGCCAAATCGGCCATAATCAGATAACACTTATAATTCAGGAGGAAATGAACATGAAAATCGGATTCATCGGCCTCGGCATCATGGGCAAGCCCATGGTCCGCAACCTGCTCAAGGCGGGACATGAGCTCGTCGTCTTCGACGTGGTCAAGCCCAATGTCGACCTCATGGTCGAGGCCGGCGCCCGTGCCGGCGAGAGCGGCGCCGCCATTGCTGCCGAGTGCCCCATCATCATCACGATGCTCCCCAACTCTCCCCATGTCAAGTCCGTCGTCTGCGGCGAGAACGGCATCCTTTCCGCCGCGAAGCCCGGCACCATCCTCATCGACATGAGCTCCATTGCTCCTCTTGCCTCTCAGGAAGTCGCCAAGGCCTGCGCCGAGAAGGGCGTGCGCATGCTCGAGGCCCCCGTCTCCGGCGGTGAGCCCAAGGCCATCGACGGCACCATGTCCATCATGTGCGGCGGCGACGAGGACCTCTTCAACGAGTGCCTCCCCATCCTGCAGTGCATGGGCGGCGACATCACCTACTGCGGCGCCGCCGGTGCCGGCAACACCACCAAGCTGGCCAATCAGGTCGTCGTCGCGGTCAACATAGCCGCCGTTGCCGAGGCTTTCATGCTCGCAAAGCGCGCCGGCGTCGACCCGCACCGCGTGTTCGCCGCCATCAAGGGCGGCCTCGCCGGCAGCACCGTCATGAACGCCAAGGCCCCCATGATGATGGACAACAACACCAAGCCCGGCTTTAAGATCGACCTCCACATCAAGGACCTCAACAACGCCCTCGAGACCGGACATGGCGTCGGCTCTCCCCTGCCCCTCACCGCGGCCGTCATGGAGATGCTCCAGACCCTGCATGCCGACGGCATGGGCCAGTGCGACCACAGCGCTCTCGCCAAGTACTACGAGAAGCTCACCGGCGATACCATTTATTGATCTGCCGGCAAATATAACCGCAAAGCGGCGCAGGAGTTTCCTGCGCCGCTTTTTTGTTCAAAGATCCGTGACAATTTCCCATGTCGGCAGTGATATAATGATCCCATCAACCTTATGAGGAGGATAGCCTTGCGCCGCAGAAAAATCATCATCCCCGCGGCTGTGACGATAGCCGCGGCCGCCTGGGTCGCGTGGAGCAACGTGTCGCCCGAGGTGACTGAGCTCACAGTCGAGTCCGAAAAACTGCCGGAGAGCTTTTCAGGCTTCCGCATCGCCCAGATCTCAGACCTGCACAACGCGGAGTTCGGCTCCGGCAACATGAAACTCGTCTCGCTGCTCGAGGAGGCAGCGCCGGACATCATCGTCATCACCGGCGATATGGCCGACTCGCGCAGCACGAGAATAGACATCTGCCTCGCCTTTGCTGAGAAATGCGTGCAGATCGCGCCGACGTTTTACGTCACCGGCAACCACGAGGCGCGCATCGACGAATACCCCGAGCTCGCCGCCGGGCTCGAGGAAGCGGGAGTCACCGTGCTCGACAATTCCTCCGCCGCCGTCGAGCGCGGCGGCGAGAACATCTCCGTCATAGGTGTGCGCGACCCCGCGTTTACCGCCGGCCGCGCGTCCTCGACGGTTGCTTCCGCGCTCACCTCTCTCACCGGCGGCGACGGATACAAAATACTGCTCTCGCACAGGCCGGAGCTGTTTTCCACATATGTCGCGAGCGGAGTCGACCTCGTGTTCGCCGGGCATGCGCACGGCGGCCAGGTCCGCCTGCCGGTCATAGGCGGCCTTTTCGCGCCCGGCCAGGGCTTTTTCCCGGAGTACGACTCCGGGCTGTACACCAGCGGCACGACGCGCATGATAGTCAGCCGCGGCCTGGGCAGCAGCTCCTTCCCCGTGAGGATCAACGACCGCCCGGAGATAGTCGTCGCAGAGCTCATATCCAAGTGAAAAAGCTCCCCCAACAGGAGGAGCTTTTTTATCGGTTTTTTCCGGCTCACTTGCCGAGGGCCGCGGCCCACTCCTGCTCGCGGAACCCCGTGAGGACGAATCCGTCTCCCACAAGGACGGGGCGCTTGACCAGCATGCCGTCGGTCGCGAGGAGGGCGATCTGCTCGTCCTCGCTCATGGCCGGCAGGCGGTTTTTGAGATCCATGGAGCGATATCCCATGCCGCTGGTGTTCCACAGCTTTTTGAGCGGCACCCCGGCGGCAAGCCACCGGCGCAGCTCGTCCTCGGTGGGTCTGTCGGCGGAAATGTCGCGCTTGTCGAAATCCACTCCGTGCTCCAGGAGCCATTTCTCGGCCTTTTTGCAGGTGGAGCACTTGGGATAGCAGATGAACAGCATAGCCTCCGCCTCCCGTCAGACCTCGAACATGAGGTCGCCGTAGGTGGGGACGGGCCAGATGTCCTTGTCGACTATGAGCTCAAGCTCGTCGACGGCGCTGCGCAGGCGGGCCATGACTGGCACGATCTCATCGTGGAAGGCTCTCGCCATGGCGCACACATCGGTCATGGCGTTGACGCGCTCGGACTCCGAGATGAGGCCCTGCTTGGCGCTCTGGGCCTCGTGCAGGAGGCGGCTCACATCGTTGAGCAGGCTGCGCTGGACCGACACGTCGCCGTCGGGGCAGGCGGAGCTGACGGCGTTTATCGCCTGGCCCAGCCTGGCCGAGAAGTTGATGGCGGCGGGGATATAGTGCTTGCCGGCCATATGTATCATCGTCTGAGCCTCGATGTTCACTGTCTTGGAGTACATCTCATACATGATCTCCGCGCGGGAGGACAGCTCCGCACGGGAGAAGATGTGGAATTTCTCGAAGAGCTTCACGGCCTTGTCGGTCGTGAGCGCCGGCACGGTGTCGACCATGCAGCGCAGGTTGGGCAGGCCGCGGCGCTCGGCCTCGGCGACCCAGTCGTCGGAGTAGCCGTTGCCGTTGAAGATGATGCGGCGGTGCTCCTTCATCAGCTTTGCGATGTAGTGCTTGCACTCGGTCTCAAAGTCGGCGGCTTTCTCGAGCGTGTCGGCCGCCTCGCAGAAGGCCTCGGCCACGACGGTGTTGAGCGTGGTGGTCGGGTTCGCGATGGAGTCGGATGAGCCGACCATGCGGAACTCGAATTTGTTGCCGGTAAAGGCAAAGGGCGAGGTGCGGTTGCGGTCGGTGGCGTCTTTGTTGAGCAGGGGCACGGTGGCGACGCCGGTGTCGAGCTTGCTGCCCTTGAGATGCGAGGTGGCGACGCCGTTTTCCACTATCTGATCGACCACATCCTCGAGCTGCGTGCCGAGGAAGATGGAGATGATGGCCGGGGGCGCCTCCTGCGCGCCGAGGCGCTGGTCGTTGCCGACGTTGGCGGCCGACTCACGCAGCAGGTCGGCGTGCCGGTCGACGGCCTGCATGATGCATGCGAGCACGAGCAGGAACTGGAGGTTTGTGTCGGGGCTGTCGCCGGGCTCGAGCAGGTTCTCGCCGGTGTCGGTGCCGAGCGACCAGTTGTTGTGCTTGCCGGAGCCATTGACGCCGGCGTAGGGCTTCTCGTGCAGCAGGCAGACGAGGCCGTGCTGCGTGGCGACACGCTTCATCGTCTCCATGGTGAGCTGGTTCTGGTCGACGGCGATGTTCGCGACCGTGTAGATCGGGGCGAGCTCATGCTGCGCCGGGGCGACCTCGTTGTGCTGAGTGGTCGCGGGGATGCCGAGCTTCCACAGCTCGCGGTTGAGGTCTGCCATAAAGGCGCCGACGCGCTCGCGGATGACGCCGAAATACTGGTCCTCAAGCTCCTGCCCCTTGGGCGCCGGAGCTCCGAACAGGGTGCGCCCGGTGTAGATGAGGTCGCGGCGCTTGAGATACTTCTCGCGGTCGACGAGGAAATACTCCTGCTCGGGCCCGAGGAACGACGTCACCTTTTTGGCCGCAGTGTTGCCGAACAGGCGCACTATGCGCAGCGCCTGCTCGGAGATGACGGCCATGGACTTCAAAAGCGGGGTCTTCTGGTCGAGGGCCTCGCCGGTATACGACACGAACACGGTGGGTATGCAGAGGATGACGCCGGCCGACTTCTCCTTCACGAACGCCGGAGAGGTCATGTCCCAGGCGGTATACCCCCTCGCATAGTGCGTCGAGCGCAGGCCGCCAGAGGGGAAGCTCGACGCGTCGGGCTCGCCCATTATGAGCTGCTTGCCGCTGAGCTGGAGTATGGTCCGGCCCTCACTGGGTGCGGTGATAAAGCTGTCGTGCTTCTCGGCGGTTATGCCGGTGAGCGGCTGGAACCAGTGTGTATAGTGGGTGGCGCCCTTTTCAACGGCCCAGTCTTTCATGGCGGCCGCCACGACGTCGGCCGTCTCCATGCTTATGCGCCCGCCGTTGTCCATGGCGTATTTGACCTCGGCGAACACCTTTTTGGGCAGACGTTCGCGCATCACATTCTCGCTGAATACGTTAGAACCGAAAATATCCGCGATTCCCATTTCGTTACCTGCCTTTCGGGTTTCTCGTGTAGATTTATGCAACGATTATAACAGACCTTTGCGCCGCATGCAAACAAAAGAATGACAAATTTCTGCTGCTGCCCATCCCCAGGCAAAACACTATGCAGCCAGCATATTGACAGACATTTACAATATTGTATCATTGTATATATAATACGGTCCCGGTGCCGGCTTTTTTAGCCGCATGACCGAAAAATCAGCGCCTGAGGCCGGCCGACGGCGCGGAAGAGAGGTAGAATAAATGAAAAAGATCACAGCTCTGATTCTGGCGCTCGTCATGGTGCTTGCGCTCGGCGGCTGCGGCAAGAGCGAGGCTGCTCAGGCCGTGGACGACCAGATAGCCGCTCTCGGCGAGATAACGCTCGAAAGCGAGGGTGCCATCGCCGAGGCCGAGGCCGCGGTCGACGCCCTTGCCGAGGAAGACCGCAGCCAGCTCGAGAACACCGCCGCGCTTGAAGAAGCCCGCGCCAAATATGATGAGATGGCGCACCAGGCCGAACTCGACGCCGCTGCTGCTGAGGTCGAGGACCTCATCGCCGCCATCGGCGAGGTCACACTCGACAGCGGCGATGCGATAGCGAGCGCCCGCTCCGCTTTCGACGGCTGCGACAGCGAAGTCCAGGCCCTCATTGAGAACGCCGCCGAACTCGATGCCGCCGAGACCGCTTTCGACGATCTGCGCATCGCCGAGGCCGAGAGTCTCATCGACGCCATCGGCGAAGTCACGATGGACAGCGGAGAGGCCATCGACGCCGCCCAGGATTACTACGACGGCCTCCCGGCCGAAATCGCCGCCAACGTCTCCAACGCCTCCGCCCTTGAGAACGCAGCCACTGAGCTCCAGAGCCTCAGGCAGGCCGCGGCCGACGAGCTGCTCGCCGGCATGCGCCTCGAGGAGGACGTCGTGCGCAATATGCGCTTCTACTATCCGTCCAACTGGGTGTTCCTCTCCAACGGGAGCTGGCTGGCCGACCAGACCTGCTTCATCCGCCCCTATCTCGGCCAGGACGACTCCAGCACCTGGCTGCGCCTGATCTACAACTACACCGGCGACGACTGGGTCTTCTTCAAAAACCTCACCATCGCCACCGACGACGAACGCTATTACAAGTACTTCAGCTACTTCGACATCGTCCGTGACAACAGCGGCGGCCGCGTGTGGGAGTACATAGACACCGAGGTGTCCGACTCCGACATCGACATGCTGTGGGACATCGCCAACTCCGAGCAGGCCATCATCCGCTTTGAGGGCGACGACTATTCCTATGACTACAAAAAGGGAGAGCCGCGGCTCTCCCTTTTTTCATGCCCTGTGCGGGATGGTCTGTATCCTCTGCATATCATAGCGGCGCACAAAGCGGCTCATGTCGGCCCCGCGGCGCAGCATGTGCAGCAGGATCTCACCGCAGGCAAGGCTGTCGCTGCCGGCGTTGTGGTGATCCAGGCCGACTCCGAGGCAGCCGCAGATGGTGTTCAGCCTGTGGTTCGGCAGGCGCGGCATCAGCCGGCGGCTCATCCGGCAGGTGCAGGCATAGTCCGCCACGTCGCGCCACTCTATGCCGTAGCCACGCAGGCACTTGGCGAGCACCGACATGTCGAAAGGCGCGTTGTGCGCGACGAGCAGCCCGCTCGACATGATGGGCTCTATCTCATGCCATACTTCCGGAAAAGCGGGCGAGTCCGCCGCCATCTCCGGAGTTATGCCCGTGAGCTCTATGTTGAACCTGTCGAAATATGTCTCCGGGTCGAGCACCGTGTAAAACTCGCCGGCTATCTCGCCGTCCTCGATGACGGCTATGCCTATGGCGCTCATGCGGTCGTTTGCCCAGTTCGGCGTCTCCACGTCGAAAGCTATGTATCTGTCTGTCATCATGTCCTCCGGAAATCAGATATGCCTCCATTATAGCACGGCAGGCAAAATAAAAAAAGCCGCGGCGAGTGCCGCGGCTTTTTCAGTTTCAGGTTTAGCCCATGACGTCGAAAGCGGCGATGACATCGAGATCGAACTCGGTGTCGCTGAGGGTGTAGGGGATCTCAACGGTGTAGCCGTTGCTGTCGTAGGTGCAGAAGACATAGCCTTTCTGGACGGTATAGGTGCCG
>CAJFRI010000052.1:11077-21795 GCA_904419385.1 Candidatus Heteroscillospira lomanii | reverse complement strand
ATTATCAGGGGCACACCGTATCTGCCGCAGATGGCTTTTGCCTCGCGCGCCTCCCTGACGAACTCATCCTCAGGCATGTCTTTCTCGCGCAGCTGCAGCAGCGTCACGCCCCCGGCGAGAGCGGCCTCGATCTGCTCGAGCAGCGTCGTGTTCCCTGTCCACGCGCGGTCGGTCACCGCGTAGAGCAGGAGAGTCTCAGCGCTGAAGTTTTTCATTTGCGTCTACCCTTTCGCGCAGTCTGCGCACATATTCCGCCGGGTCGCCGCTCGCCATGAACCCGCTCATAATGCAGGCCCCGGCGGCGCCGGCCGCGGCGGTTTCCGCGATGTTGCCCTCGCCTATCCCGCCTATCGCATATACCGGCAGCTGCGCAGATGCGCAGGCGCTCTTCAGGAGCTCTATGCCGCGCGGGGCGAGCCCGGGCTTACACGTAGTCTCGTATATATGTCCCAGCGTGACGTAGGTGCATCCGAGCCCTTCGGCCTCCAGCACATCTTCGACGGAATGGCAGGATGCGCCGAGCACCTTGAACGCTGCCCGCGCAGCATCGTCCATCCCGCGCAGCCCGTCGAGCGGCATGTGCAGGCCGCCGGCACGCAGCCGCGCGGCCGCCTTGTCATAACTGTGCAGCACGCACCTGACGCCGTGCTCCGAACATATGCGCATCACTGATGCCGCGAGGCGGGCGTACTCGCTCTCCGGGAGGTCTTTCTCCCTGAGGATGATCCCGTCCGCCCCGGAGGCGGCGATGCGGGCTATCTGCTCCAGGAAGCCGCCGCGGCAGAGCAGGCGGTTCGTCACGCAGATGATCTCAAACATAGAGATAGTCGTTGAGCACGGGCTGGAGCCCCTCGGAGGCCATGTCGCCGTACATCTGCTCAAGGCTGCGCCCGTCGCTGATCTCAAACTGCTCGTCTCCGGTGGCCTCGGCCTCCTTGCCCTCATACTTGCTCTCGTGGTCGCCTATCCCTGTCGAGACGCCGGCGGAGATCTTTGTCGCCGCGATGCGCACTATGCCGTTGCGGAAGGCCGCGCTCTCGCGCGAGGACACGGTTATGCCGGCAAACGGCAGGAATATACGGTAGGCGCAGAGCACCTGGCAGAGCTGACGCTCGCCGACGTCGAGCGGGTTTATCTTGTCATTGTTGATGATGGGCCTCAGGCGCGGGCAGGACAGCGACATCTCGGCAGCGGGGTATTTGCGCTGGAGATAGTAGACATGCAGCGCCGTGGCCAGGGCGTCCTTGCGGAAGTCGGCCAGGCCGAGCAGGGCCGAAAAGCCGACGCCGCGCATCCCGCCCATCAGCGCGCGCTCCTGAGCGGCAAAGCGGTAAGGCCAGACGCGCTTGTGCCCCATGAGATGCAGCGTCTCATACTTGTCGCGGTCGTAGGTCTCCTGGAACACGGTGACGTAGTCCGCGCCGCACTCGTGCAGATAGCGGTACTCGTCGCTGTTCACGGGGTAGATCTCGAGTCCGACATTGCGGAAATATTTCCTTGCCAGCTTGCAGGCCTCGCCTATGTACTCCACGCTGCTCATCGAGCGGCTCTCGCCCGTGAGCAGGAGTATCTCCTCCATGCCGCTGCGGGCGATGACCTCCATCTCGTGCTCGATCTGCTCGGTGTTGAGCTTCATCCTGTTGATGTGGTTATAGCAGTTGAAGCCGCAGTACACGCAGTAGTTCTCGCAGTAGTTGGCGATGTAAAGCGGGGTGAACAGATAGACCGTGTTGCCGAAGTGCTTCTTGGTCTCGGCGCAGGCGCGCTGCGCCATCTGCTCGAGGAATGGCTCGGCCGCCGGCGAGAGCAGGGCCTTGAAGTCCTCTATCGAGCAGGTCTCATGCCCGAGCGCGCTGATGACATCCCTCGCGGTGTACTTTGAATAGTCATAGCTGTCCATCTGGGAGATGACCTTGCCGCATATGTCGGAGTCGATGACCTCCATGCCCGGCATGTAAGCCATATGGTCGGTGCGGGAGCTGGGGTCGGTCTCAAGGCGGTGCTTTTTCTCAAGCGCGGCCGGGGAGAGGAACTCGGAATCTATGAAAAACTGGTTTTCCATTTATCTTGACCTCCTCAGCGCAGGAAGCCGGTAAGCGGGTCGGAAGAACTGGCTCCGCGGGCAAGCACCCGGCCGAGGCCGGACAGATATGCCTCGCGGCCGGCCTCTATGGCCTTGCGGAACGCGGCCGCCATTAGCGTGAGGTCTCCGGCGGTGGCGAGGGCGGTGTTCGCCATTATGGCGGCGGCGCCCATCTCCATGGCCTCGCAGGCCTGTGAAGGACGTCCTATGCCCGCGTCGACTATGACCGGCAGATCTATCTCGTCAATGAGTATCTGTATGAAATCCTTTGTGGCGAGGCCCTTGTTGGAGCCTATGGGCGAGGCCAGCGGCATGACGCAGGCTGCGCCGGCGTTCACGAGATCGCGCGCCGCGTTGAGGTCGGGGTACATGTACGGCATGACGATGAAGCCCTCTTTGGCGAGCGTCTCGGTGGCCTTAACGGTCTCATAGTTGTCCGGCAGGAGGTATTTGGTGTCGCGCATGATCTCTATTTTCACGAAGTCGCCGCAGCCGAGCTCGCGGGCCAGGCGGGCGATGCGCACGGCCTCGTCGGCACTGCGGGCTCCGGAGGTATTCGGCAGCAGGGTGACGTTCTTCGGGATGTAATCGAGTATGTTCTCCTGCTCTCTCGTGTTGGCGCGGCGGACGGCAAGGGTTATCATCTCGGCGCCCGCGTCCCTGACGGCGGCCTCGATGAGCTCGAGGGAGTATTTCCCGGAGCCGAGGATAAAGCGGGAGGTGAACTCCCGGCCGCCCACGCTCCATGTGTCTTTCTTGTTCATCTTTCAGTTCCTTCTTTCATAAAATTGAGTTCAAACGTCAAATTCACCGGCCAGTATGCGCAGTACGGCCAGCGCCTGGTGCGCGGCACATAGCATGACTCTCGGAGCGACGAGGCCGAGCCCAGTCGACACGTCGCTCACACCGTCGCCGCAGAGGTACATCCTCCGCCCTATCCTGCGCGTGCGTATGGAATTCGCCGGCCCGAGGCCGGCCATGCCCGAGGCGGCGACGAGATACGCCTCAGGGACGGATGAGAGCACGGCATCCGCGAGCATGCTTTTCTCCTCCGGCACATCGAACGCCTCGCACACCACGCCGGCCCCCCTGAGCAGGCCCGCGGCGTTATCCGCAGTCACCCGCTCGAAATGCGTCTCAAGGCTGATATACGGCGCGATCTCCAGCAGGTTCTCAGCCAGCGCGGACGGCTTGTCCATGCCCACCTGGCAGGCCTTGTACTGCTGGCGGTTGAGGTTCGACACGTCGACCCTGTCGAAATCTATGAGCACGAGCTCGCCGACGCCCGCCCTCGCGAGTGCAAAGGCAATGTTCGAGCCGAGCCCGCCGAGCCCGCAGACCGCGACGCGCGCATTTTTGAATTTCCCGGCAAGCTCCGGGCCCATCCTGGCAAAGAGCGCCTCGTCCATCTCGGCGCGTGCAGGCACAGCCATATCAGCCGCCCCCCACGAAACGGACGACTTCGACCGTATCGCCGTCGCGCAGCTCGGTGGCCGCATATCGGCTTTTCGGCACGATGTCGCCGTTGAGCTCCACCGCGATTCGCCCGCTCTCATACCCCTCCGATGCCAGGAGCTGCTCTACCGTCATACCGGCGGCGCTGCGGGCCTCTCCGTTGACTGTGACCATACTTGTTTCCTCCTTCCGGAAAACAAAAGGGGACGCCTGACACGGCGTCCCCTGGAAAGCTGATATCACACTTCCTACGGCGGCATTATCCGCATCAGGTAAAAGGGTCGAAGTTTCAAACTTCCTCTCAGCCTGTCTGCACAAGCTCCCCTGTTTTCTTCGCTCATAATTATACCAACGCCCGGCGCGGACGTCAAGCGTTTGGCGTTGCCTTTCCCGGCCAATAATGCTATAATGGCAGAAAACACGCGGCGAAAGGATGCTCCGACATGTCAAAAACGGCTCATGCAAACATCCGGCGATACTTCCTGTCGTTCATGCTGTACTCATTCATAGGCTGGGCGTATGAGGTGTTCCTCGAGGTAGTCGTATACCGCTGGGGATACAGCGACCGCGGAGTCCTCACCGGGCCTTACTGCCCCGTATACGGGGTCGGGGCCCTGGTGTTCCTCATCTGCCTCTCCCCGCTAATGCGCATGAAGCTCGCAGGATTTAAGCGGTATCTGCGCGTGCTCGCGGTCTTTCTCCTGTGCATGCTCATCGCGACAGGGATAGAGCTCGCGGCGAGCTACATACTCGAGGCGGCCACCGGCTCGTGGCCGTGGCAGACTTACGCGGATTACGCGATAAACTTTGAGGCGAGGATAGCGCTCTCGCCATCTGTGAGGTTCGGGCTCGGCGGGCTGCTCTTCCTGTATGTTGTGCAGCCGCTGTTCGACAGGCTGTTCGCCGCGCTGGGCGAGAAAATATGCTCGCGGTGCGCCTGGGTGCTCGCGGCGCTCTTCGCTCTCGACTGCGCGGCCTTTGCCGTGAAAACATTCCTATGACAAAAGCCGGATGGGAACATCCGGCTTTTGTCTTATTTCTTTTTCCCGCGCGAGAAGACTATGAACAATATGGCGCTCACCGCCATGAGCACGGGATAGTACATATACGGGATTATCTCGACGCTGGAGATGGAGCCCGAGGCGAGCAGCGCCGTCGCGCCCGCGGAGGCGTAGAGCAGCTGCGCGCCGTATGGGATCAGTCCCTGGACAACGGAGGCAAATATATCGAGTATGGACGCCGTGCGCCTGGGCTCTATGCCGTACTCCGTGCTTATCTCCTTGGCGAGCGAGCCCGACATGACGATGGCGATAGTGTTGTTCGCGGTCGCGATGTCGACTCCGGCGACTATGGCGGCGATGCCGAGCTGGGCGCTTTTTGCGCTCTTTATGTGGCTCTTCACGAGTTCGAGCACGGCCTGTATGCCGCCGCCCTCCTTGATGAGCGAACCTATGCAGCTCACCACTATGGAGATGACCGTTATGTCGTACATGCTGGTTATCCCGGAGTTCATGAGGTTGAATATCTCCGAGAACGCGAACATGCCGGTCGCAAGGCCGATGACGATGGAGGCGAGTATTCCGGCGATGAGCACGAGGAAGATATTGAACCCGATAAGCGCTCCGACCAGCACCAGCAGATACGGCACGACCTGGAGCACCATGGCGCCGGTAATGGGCTCGAGCTCCAAAGGCGCGGGAGTGGAATTGAGCGTGACGGCGAGATATATGCCGGCAGCCACGACGGCCGCGGGCAGGACGATGAAGAAGTTCATCTTGAACTTGTCTTTCATGCCGCAGCCCTGTGTGCGCACGGCGGCGATGGTCGTGTCGGAGATCATCGACAGGTTGTCGCCGAACATGGCGCCGGAGACGCACGCGGCAAGGCAGAGCGCGAGGCTGTAGCCCGTGCGGTCGGCGATGCCGACAGCGAAAGGCACGAGCACGGTCACCGTGCCGACTGAGGTGCCCATCGCGGTCGAGATAAAGCAGCCGATCAGGAACAGGCCCACGACAGAGAAAGACGGCGGCACCGCGTGCAGCGCGAGTGTCACTGTGCTGTCGGCTCCGCCGGCGGCGCTGACTATACCTGAGAACGCACCGGCCGCCAGGAAGATGAGGCACATCGTGATGATGTTCTCATCCGCGAGCCCGCGTGCAATGACGCTCACCTTCTCGTCGAAACTGAGAGCGCGGTTTTGCAGGAAAGCCACGAACAGCGCGATCAGAAATCCGACTATGGCGGGCATGACATAAAAGTCGCGGAAAGCTATGCCGGCCCCGAGGTAGAACACAAGGAACACGGCGATGGGCAGAAGTGCAGCGTAGTTTCTTTTCATGATTTCCTCCCTGTCTCCGGGGCGTTTCAGCCAAAACAAAACGCCCCTGATGTTTTTGCATCAAGGGCGATAGATGACTACCGCGGTACCACCTTGCTTCACCCGCGCCTCACGGCGGCGGGCCTTTGAGAGTACAGCCATACTCCGGCGCTGTCACGGGCGCGCCCGTCTCCGCTTAAGCCGGGACCTCGGCGGGGCGGCTCTGAGACCATGTTCAGCTCCGCCTTCCGCACCCCATCACACCAGCCGGGGCTCTCTGCGCCGTATCTCGGAGCTTACTCTTCTCTTCACAGCCTTTATGGTCGCTTTTCACTTCCCGACCAGTATAACCGCCCCCGCCTTCTTTGTCAAGCTTGAACAGAAAGCAAAAAAGCCGTTTGGTCAAAAATTCTTCACAATTTGTTTCAAGTCTCGCCATCAATTAATTCCAGGGTGTGCTATACTACAATCGCAGGCAGGAACAGAACAGACATTAAGAAGCATTCCAAAGACTCCAAGCAAATTCGAAACACTCCTATCTTCATTCTCCTCTCTTTTCTACCTATGGGCTCCGCCCCCTTTTGGGGACGGGGCCTTTAGGTTTTTATGGGCCCGTTTTTTTACTGGAAACCTGTGCCGCCGCGTAGTATAATGGCTTTATCACATTTCACGGAGGGGACCATGCAGGAGCTCACTTTCAGACAGGCCGAGGAGAAAGACGCCGGCCTGATACTCTATTTCATAAAACAGCTCGCAGAATACGAGCACATGTCTGACGAAGTCGTCGCAACCGAAGAGCTGCTCAGGGAGTGGATATTCGAGAAGAAAAAGGCGGAGGTCATCTTTGCGCTCGAAAACGGCGAGGCCGTCGGCTTTGCCCTGTTCTTCCACAATTTCTCGACCTTTCTCGGGCGCGCGGGGATATATCTCGAAGATCTCTTTGTCCTGAAAGAACACCGCGGCAAGGGCTACGGCAAGGCCCTGCTGAAAAAACTTGCGCAGACCGCAGTCGAGCGCGGCTGCGGACGGCTCGAGTGGTCGTGCCTCGACTGGAACACACCGAGCATAGATTTCTATCTCTCGCTCGGCGCCAGACGCATGGACGACTGGACCGGCTACCGCATGGCCGGCGCGCAGCTCGCCGGTTTTGCCGGGGAATAAAAAAATACGAGGCCGGCGCGGATACGTCCGCGCCGGCCTCTCTCCTTTTCCCTGAGTGAAATATCCGTCTTACCACTCGCTGGCGACGACTTTCGACGCCATGTCGCACCACCACCAGAGCCTCTGAGGCTCGCCGTTGAGCGTGATGATGCTCTTCATGTTTATGACCATGTTGTTATTGTACTTGCGGCAGAGGGCAAGAGCATTTTTGAGCTCATCCGTGAGCAGGCGCTTTGCCTCCTCCCAGTCCTCTCCGACGATGAGCATGTTGTTCGGCTTGAAGCACACGGTGTAGTCGTGTCCCAGCTGTTCGAGCATGGGCTCGAGCTTTGTGAACGGCGAGGACGATACCTTGCGCAGGTTGCCGAACGTGGATGTGAAGTTCTTCACCTTCTGGTCCAGTTTCTCGCAGCAGCCGAGTCCGAACAGGCCGAACAGCTCGGAATAGGGCTTCTCGTAGTCGTATGCGAATTCCTGCGTCATATCCGGAGAGACCGAGGTGAGGATCTGATCCGAAGTCGCGCCCCAGATATCCTTGAGCTTGCAGCCTATGCCCTCCTCAGGGGGCTCGGGCAGCTGGGTGGTATAGCCCGGGTCGTTGTTCAGAATGTTATCATAGTTGTTGTTCGACGAGAGCAGGCCCAAGCGCTCGTATTTCTTCGCCCACTCTATGCTGCACTCCATATAGCGCTTGACGAGGGCATGCATGAACTCGGGCTCCGTGTAAAAGCTCATAAAGAAGTCGTCGAGGCCTATCCAGGTGAGAATATCGTCCCAGGGGACCACGCGGAAATAGTCCTTCCCGAACTTGCGCACACGGAGTATGCCGCCGAATATCTCCTGCATGAGCTCATAGCGGCGCTCTGTCTCCGCCTCGTCGTGCTCGACGGTGGGGACTTTGATCTTCTCTATGTCGTCCATATCCTCTATGAGACGCTTGTCAAAGTGCTTGGCCTCATAGTCCTTGCCGTCTTTCCAGCCGGAACCCTGCATCCCCTTATACGGCGAGAGCTCCTCCCCCCAGCCGCTGTCATATATCGCGCACTGGCACTTTATCTCCGGCTCGATGACACGGTCGCAGCGCAGATGGTTCCACTCATATATGCGCATGAGCAGGTCCTGCTCCAGCGAGCGGAGGAACGGATCTTCTATCTGGGTTACAAGCTCGTCACCGTAGTGCATGATGTGCAGCGGGTAGTCTCTGGTATAGACTACGGGGCGCTCCATGTCGAGATCGTTCACACGCTGCCAGAGGCGCTTGTTGTCCTGCTGGATGGGCAGCTCGGCAATTTCCTTTACCTGACGCGCGAGAGAGCGGAGTCTCTCAACATCCTTCGCCGTGACATTTATCATCGTATTTTCCTCCAAATTTATTCATCGGCCGGCGGCCTTTCAATGACAGTTATCATTATAACCATCGTTTTTTCTTATGTCAATAGCAAACGCAAATTTTCGTTGATTTTTCTATATTTTTTAGGCGCAATCCAGTTGTTTTAATAGTAAAAAATAATACTTGTTATAAGTTATTTCTTATTTTTTCTCCAGAGCATAAGCTTCCGCTTTTTTGTGATATCAGACAGGACTACTGATATCTAAAAATCAAACCGGAGCCCGGCGGCAGCGGGTCCGGTTTGGAAAGAAGCCGCGACAGAATGAGCAAGAGGTGACTTTTGTAAAAAAGTCGCCGCGGACGTTATGTCGTCCGCGGCGACGTGGTACGGGTAGTGGGAGTTGAACCCACACGGTTGCCCACTGGAACCTAAATCCAGCGCGTCTGCCAATTCCGCCATACCCGCATTTGCGGACAGTATTTTACCATATACGCCGCGTCGTGTCAATCGCGCGGCGGTTGACACGGTTCACTCGAGTGAATTATAATATTCTCACTTTCAAAAATGGAGGGACTTTATGGAAGCCCTGTGTTATATAGCAGGAGCCGGCGGCTGCTCCGGCATGTCGATAGAGCGCGGCGAGCACGACATGGTCATCGCCGCCGACGGAGGCTATGCCTCGCTCGAGGCGGCCGGTATAGTGCCCGACATTGCTGTCGGCGATTTCGACTCGCTCGGTTTCGTGCCGGCAGGCGTCGAAGTCCTGCGCCATCCGCCGGAAAAAGACGACACCGATATGATGCTCGCAATATGCAAGGGTCTGGAACTCGGATACAGCCGGTTTCTGATTTACGGCGGGCTCGGCGGCAGATTTGACCACAGCATGGCCAACATACAGAGCCTGTGCTATCTCTCACGCCGCGGCGCGCGCGGATGGCTCTGGGGCGACGGCACGGCGGCGACGGCCGTGACCGGCGGCAGGATAGATTTTCCCGGGAAATGCAGAGGGATGTTTTCTGTTTTCTCGCTCGGCGGTCGGGCTGAGGGCGTGTGTGAGTCCGGCTCGAAGTACACGCTGGACGGCGCCGCGCTCGACTTCGACTACCCGCTAGGCGTGAGCAACGAGTTCACCGGTGCGCCTGTGTGCATCTCGGCAGAGCGCGGCACGCTGGCGGTCATCTGGACCTGTTCCGCCGCTGAACTCGAACAAATGATAAGGGATGGTCATTGCTGATGATAAAAGCCGCTATTTTTGACCTTGACGGCACCATACTCGACTCCATGCGCAGCTGGGACGAGCTGGACGCAAATTTTCTCCGTTCTCTCGGCCTGGAGCCCAGGCCCGGGCTGCAGCAGGATGTAATGGCGCTCACGCTGCGCCAGTCAGCGCAGTACTTCCGCCGTGAATACGGCGTGCCGCTCTCGGAAGATGAGATAATATCCCGGCTGCGCGCCGATATACGCAGGGCCTACGAGTCAGAGATACAGCTCAAGCCCGGCGCTCAGGAGGCGCTGGAGCTGCTGCGAGAGCGCGGCATATCCATGGCCGTGGCCACGGCGACCGAGGAACACCTCGCCCTCGCCGCGCTCACTCGGCTCGGAGTGCTGGACTATTTCTCCGGGCTCTACACCTGCGACATGGTCGGACGGACCAAGCGCTTTCCCGATGTGTTCCTCGCGGCGGCGGAGCACCTAGGCTCGTCTCCTGGGGAGACGCTGGTGTTCGAGGACGCGCCGTTTGCGGCAAAAACCGCGCACGACGCAGGTTTCCCCGTGGCGCTCGTATACGACCCGGCGTCGCACTCGAGCGAGTGCGCGCAGTTTGCCTCCGTTGAGCTGCACGATTTTGCGGAGCTGCGCAGCTTTCTCGATAAGCTCAGCAAATAAAAAAAGACCGGCTGCGCCGGTCTTTTTTTATTTAGATTTATTTTTTATAGCTGTCCTTGAGCGCGACGGAGCGGTTGAAAACCGGTTTGCCGGGCTGCGAGTCCTTGCTGTCGACGCAGAAGTAGCCGAGGCGCAGGAACTGGAAGTTTGCCGGATATGCGGCATCCGCGAGGCAGCGCTCTATCTTGCAGCCGGTTAGCACCTCGAGCGACTCGGGGTTCAGGCACTCGATGAAGTCCTTGCCGGCTGCGTCGGGCTCGGGGTCCGTGAAGAGATTGGAGTAGAGGCGCACCTCCGCCTCGCCGCAGTCGTTGGCGTTGACCCAGTGTATCGTGCCGCGCACCTTGCGCCCGTCGGGTGTGTCGCCGCCGCGGGTGGCCGGGTCGTACTCACAGAAAACCTCGGCGACGCTGCCGTCCTCATCGCGGCGGCAGCCGGTGCACTTGACGATATAGGCGCCCTTGAGACGCACCTCATTGCCCTG
>CAJFRI010000052.1:9830-11024 GCA_904419385.1 Candidatus Heteroscillospira lomanii | reverse complement strand
TATTTCTTCGGCGGCTCCTCCATGAAATCTTCGGCCTCTATCCAGAGGTCGCGGCTGAAGCTGATCTTTCTGGTGCCGTCGGCGGGATTCTCGGGGTTGTTCTCGACCTCGAACTCCTCTGTCTGCCCCTCGGGATAGTTGGTCACAGTGAGCTTTACAGGCCTCAGCACGGCCATCGCGCGGCGCGCGGTGGCGTTGAGGTCCTCGCGCAGGCAGTGCTCCAGGAAGCCGAACTCGACAGTGCTGTCGACCTTGGACACGCCGATGCGCTCGCAGAAATTGCGGATGGACGCAGGTGTATAGCCGCGGCGGCGCAGTCCCGACAGGGTCGGCATGCGCGGGTCGTCCCAGCCGGAGACGTATCCCTCCTCGACCAGGCGGCGCAGCTTGCGCTTGCTCATGACAGTGTAATTTATGCCGAGCCTGGCAAATTCAATCTGCCTGGGCTTCGACTCAAGGCCGCAGTTGGCGATGACCCAATCGTAAAGCGGGCGGTGATCCTCAAACTCAAGAGAACAGAGGCTGTGTGTGATGCCCTCGACGGCGTCTTCTATCGGATGCGCAAAGTCGTACATAGGGTAGATGCACCACTTGTCGCCCTGGCGGTGATGGTGGCTGTGGTTGATGCGGTAGATGACGGGGTCGCGCATATTGAAGTTGCCGGAGGCGGTGTCGATCTTGGCGCGCAGCGTCATGGCGCCGTCCGGGAACTCGCCGGCGCGCATGCGCCTGAAGAGGTCGAGGCTCTCCTCCAGCGGCCTGTCGCGGTAGGGGCAGCGCGCGGGAGAGTCGACGTCGCCGCGCATCTCGCGCATCTGGTCGGGGCTGAGCTCGCAGACATAGGCGAGACCTTTCTTGATGAGATTGACGGCGCACTCGTACATGATCTCGAAATAATCGGAGGCATAGAAAAACCTGTCACCCCAGTCGAAACCGAGCCAGTGTATATCCTGTTTTATCGCCTCGACATATTCGACATCTTCCTTTGAGGGGTTGGTGTCGTCCATGCGTAGGTTGCAGAGCCCGCCGTATTTTTCGGCGGTGCCGAAATCTATGCAGAGAGCCTTGCAGTGCCCTATATGGAGATATCCGTTGGGTTCAGGCGGGAACCTGGTGTGCACGGTCATGCCCTCGTACCGTCCGCCCGGCGCCATGTCCTCCTCTATGAACGCTTGAATAAAATTCCTGGACGTC
>CAJFRI010000052.1:0-9743 GCA_904419385.1 Candidatus Heteroscillospira lomanii | reverse complement strand
TCTTCCATTTATCTCAACTCCGTTAACATTTTGCATGAAAAAACTCAATAGTCAATATTATACACGTTTTTCTGATTTTTACAATATCCGACTTCATCCCATGTGTAATTTTTATAAAACGCGCAGGCGTTGACTCGCCGGCACGGCTGTTGTATCATAAAGCCATAAAATAGAGCAAAGGAGCCCGGCAAATGGACGAAAACAGGATAATGTCACTCATTCTCGACGCCTACCCTTACCCCATCGTGTTCGTCGACTGCGGACACGTCATAAGGTACATGAACAAGCGTGCGAGATATCACTACTACGAGGAGCGAGGCTACCGCGACCTGATCGGCAAGTCGCTCTTCGACTGCCACCGCGACCCGAAATCGGTCGAGATGATAAAAACCTCCGTCGAAAAGCTCAAAAACCACGGCAACGAGATATTCCTGAAAGTCAACGCGCGCAACGAACGCATAATCATCACCCCCGTCCGCGACGAAAACGGCCAGCTCGTCGGCTACTTCGAGCGTTTTGAGATGAATGTGCAGAAATGAAAAAGCCCCGGGACGCCTGTGCGTCCCGGGGCTTTTCTGCATTATTTCCGCAGGTCGAGCACGTCGATGTTCTTGACGAAATACTCCACGCCGGACACGACCGTGGTGATGATTATTATCCACACGCACACGGTGTTGAGCGTGTCTGGGATATTGAATATCATCAGCATGATGCAAATCATCGTGGCGAAAGTCTTGATTTTGCCGGACATGGCGGCCGCGATGACCCGCCCGTTTTCAACGGCGATGAGCCTCAGGCCGGTGACGGCGAACTCGCGCGTGAGCACAAGCATGAGCGCCCATGAAGGCATCCTCCCCCACTCGACGAAAATCACCATGGCCGAGATAACGAGCAGCTTGTCGGCCAGCGGGTCGACGAACTTGCCGAAATTCGACACCTGGTTATAATGGCGCGCGATGTAGCCGTCGATGCCGTCTGTGAGGCTGGCCACGGCAAATATGACCAGGGACACTATCTCGTGGTACTTGAAATCCATGAGCATCGCGGCAAAGAAAAACGGTATCATCGCAATGCGCACAAGTGTTATTTTGCTGGCTGTCGTCATCTGTCGCTTTCCTCCTGAACAGCGATACCGCAGAGGTCGCCGTCGATTATATCGGTTATCTCGACCATGAAGAACTCTCCGGGCGCGCCGTCGCCGCTGAAGCGGACGGTCCCGTCGATGTCGGGCGAGTCGGCCCAGCTGCGGCCGAGCCAGACACCCTCTTCCTCGTCGTAGTCCTCGCAGAGGACTTCTATGGTCCTGCCGAGCTGCTTCTCGCAGAACTCATCCATTATGCCGGCCTGCAGCTCCATTATCTGCTCGGCGCGGCGCTGGGCGGTCTCGGCGTCGGGTATGTCCGGCATCCTGGCCGCCGGAGTGCCCTCTTCCGGGGAAAACGGGAACACGCCGGCGCGCTCTATCTTCGCCTCGCGCAGGAACCCGCACAGCTCCTCGAATTCCGCCTCGCCCTCGCCGGGCAGGCCGGAGATGAGGCTGGTGCGTATCACGAGGCCGGGTATGCGCTCGCGCAGCTTCCTGAACAGGCTGCGGATGAGCGGCCCGTCGCCCCGGCGGTTCATGCGGCTGAGGATGCCGTCGTTTATGTGCTGGATGGGTATATCGAGGTATTTGACCACCTTCGGCTCCGAGGCGATGACGTCGATGAGCTCGTCGTCTATGGCGTCGGGGTACAGATAGTGCAGCCTTATCCAGTGTATCCCTTCTATCCCGGAGAGCGAGCGCACGAGCTCGGCCAGGGCATGCCTGCCGTAGATATCGGTGCCGTAGCGCGTGATGTCCTGGGCGACGACTATCAGCTCGCGCACGCCGCGCCCGGCGAGTTCTTCCGCCTCGGCTATGATGTTCTCCATCGGGCGGCTGCGGTACGGCCCGCGTATCGAGGGGATGACGCAGAAGGCGCAGCAGTTGCTGCAGCCCTCGGCTATCTTGATGTATGCCCAAGCCGGCCCGGTCGTGACGACGCGGCCCGTCTCCTCCACGGGGATATTGTTGCTGCCGAACAGCTCGACATGCTCGCCCGCGAGCGTGCGCTCGACGACTTCAACGATGTCGTCGTAGTTGCCGACGCCGGCAAACGAGTCGACCTCCGGCAGCTCTGCGGCTATCTCCCGGCGGTAGCGCTGGGAGAGGCAGCCGGTGACGATGATCTTCCCGAGCTCTCCCCTGTCTTTGAGGGCGGCCATCTCGAGGATGTTGTCAATGGCCTCGGTCTTGGCGCTCTCGATAAAGCCGCAGGTGTTGATGATAACTGCGTCCGCCCCGCCCGGCTCGGCAGTCAGCTCATATCCGGCCTCGCTGAGCAGCCAGAGCATCTGTTCCGTGTTTATCAGGTTCTTGGCGCAGCCAAGCGAGATAACGGCGATTTTTTTTGACATTTTCATTCCTCCAGCTCCGCGCGGACACGTTCGAGCGCGGCGCGTATCTCTTCCCACGAAAAGCCGCGGCGGCACATGGCATCCGTCGCACGCTTCACGGTTTTTTCGTCGTACCCGCTGCGCAGCCTGCGGCGCAGGAACGCATCGGCCGCAGCGGACGTGTCTCCAAGGCCCTCCAGCGCTTCGCCCCAGAGCTCGCGCGGCACTCCCCTGCGCGACAGCTCAGTGCGTATACGGGCGGCGCCGTACCCTTTGGAAGCATAGTGACGGACTATCAGCCCGGCATAGCGCTCATCGCTCACATATCCGAGCGAGACGAGCCAGTCGACCGCGCGCCCGGCATCGGCCTCAGGCGAGCCTCTTTCGATCAGCTTGCGCCTGAGCTCTGCGCGCGACATATCGCGCCGCGAGATGAGCTCCACGGCCCTCAGCCTTGCGCATGCGTGCGACGACTCGGCGCAGAAAGACGCATATTCCCCATCCGTGAGTTCCTCGCCGCACTTGAGCCGCGAGGCGATCTGCTTGGTCGACTCTACGGCAGTCCCGTCGCCGAACGTGACTTTGGCCCGCTCTCCGCGCAGCTTTATCTCTGTTACGGTCATCACCCCTCAAAATCGTCGGCGGCGACGTCGACAGCGCGGCCCGCGGCCTTTGCCGCGGCACGTGACTGCGGGCTCATGAGCTTGAACGCATTTGCGCGCACCTGCTGCTCCAGAGCGTCGCAGACGTCGGGGTTCTCCTTGAGATAGGTCTTGACGCCGTCGCGGCCCTGGATGCGCTGGTCGCCGACGGTGAACCACGCGCCGGCCTTGTCGATGAGCTCAAGCTTAACGGCGAGATCGAGTATCTCGCCGACCTTTGAGATGCCCTCGCCGTAAATGATGTCGAACTCGGCTTCGCGGAACGGAGGCGCGACCTTGTTTTTGATGACCTTGGCGCGTGTGCGGTTGCCTATGATCTCACCGCCCGACTTGAGGGTCTCTATACGGCGCATGTCTATGCGCACGCTCGCGAAATATTTGAGCGCGCGGCCGCCCGGCGTGGTCTCGGGGTTGCCGTACATCACGCCTATCTTCTCGCGCAGCTGGTTTATAAAGACGACGATGCAGTTGGTCTTGGATACGACGCCGGCGAGCTTTCTCAGTGCCTGAGACATGAGGCGCGCGACCACGCCGACGCTCGACTCGCCCATCTCGCCCTCAAGCTCGCTGCGCGGGAGCAGGGCCGCGACCGAGTCGATGACCACGACGTCGAGTGCGCCGCTGCGCACAAGCTGCTCGGTGATCTCGAGCGCCTGCTCGCCGGTGTCCGGCTGGGAGATGAGGAGATTGTCTATATCAACGCCGAGAGCCCTGGCATATGCCGGCTCGAGCGCGTGCTCGACGTCGATATACGCGGCCTCGCCGCCGTTTTTCTGGGCGGAGGCGACTATGTGCAGCGCGAGCGTCGTCTTGCCGCAGGACTCCGGCCCGTATATCTCTATGATGCGCCCGCGCGGGACTCCGCCTATGCCGAGCGCGAGGTCGAGCGAGAGCGAGCCCGTGGGTATGGCCTCGACGTTAACGGGTATATCGTCGCCCAGGCGCATTATAGCGCCTTTGCCGAAATTCTTCTCTATCTGCGCGATCGCAGTCTCAAGGGCTTTTTTCTTATCCGCGGCGGGACCGGCCTCAGGGGCGGCCGCCTTTTTCTTTTCAGCCATGTTCAGCACCTCTGTTTCGTTTTCAGTATCATATCCGTCCGGAGACGACCCTGTCGACCCCGCCGGTGTCTCTCGTTATCTCAACGCCGAGGAATCCGTTCATCAGCATGAGCTTCTGCACTTCCTCGGCCTCGCCGAAGCCGACCTCGAACATGAGCAGCCCCCCGTGCCTCAGCACGCTCTTCCACAGCTTGAGGACTGCCCGGTAATAGTCGAGCCCGTCGCTCCCGCCGTCGAGCGCCATGCGCGGCTCCCAGTCGCGGACGGACGGGTCGAGCGCGATGATGTCGTCCGTCGGTATATACGGCGGGTTGCAGACCACAAGGTCAAAGTTGCCTATCAGCATGGGCGGGGCCTTCGTCACATCGGCCTCCATGCACGTCACGCGGTTCGCGAGAGAATTGAGCTTCACGTTCTCGCGGCACACCTCAAGCGCCTCCGCGCTCACATCGGCCAGCACGACCCGCGCGGCCGGCAGCTCGTGCGCTATGGCGCAGCCTATGCACCCGCTGCCGCAGCACAGGTCGAGCACGCGCGCGTCCATCTTGCGCCCGCGCAGGGCTCTCACCGCGATATCTACGAGCAGCTCCGTGTCGATGCGCGGGATGAGCACGTCGCGGCTGACTTTCACAGGCAGCCCGTAAAACTCCCACTCGCCGGTGATATAGGCCACCGGCTCACCCGCGAGGCGGCGGCGCAGCAGCGGCGCGAGCCTGAGCTCAGTCTCATCCGAGGTGTAGAGCATCATGTCGCGCGTCAGCGTCTCGGTCGTCTTGCCTGCAGCGTGCGCCACGAGCAGCCGCGCCTCCAGATTATATGCCTCCACGCCCGCGTCGCGCAGGGCCTTGCGGGCTGATATATACAGATCGTTGTATCTCTTTGCCATCCGGCACCGTTCCCCCTTGAGAAATCACCAGGCGTCCTGCCCCTCCTGCTCGGGAATGACCTCCTTGAGCGCCTCTATCGCCACTTCTATCATCGAGTCGTCGGGCTCGTTGGTCGTAAAATGCTGCAGCTGCATGCCCGGCCAGGAGAGCGCGCGGGAGAGCGCGTTGTCGTGCCCGCCGACCCAGCGGTTGAGCTCGTAGCTTATCGCGACGATCACAGGCAGCGACGCGAGATGCAGAGCCATGCGCACGAGCACATGGTCGCTGCGGATGAATGCGCCGACGATTATGCTGATAAAGATGACGACGAAGAGGAAGCTCGTACCGCACCTGGGGTGGAGCCTGGTCTGTTTGCGGACGTTCTCCACGGTGAGCGGCAGGCGCTTTTCATAGCACCATATGGTTTTATGCTCGGCCCCGTGGTAGGAGAACACTCGCCTTATGTCTTTCATCCGCGACACCAGTGCCAGGTATCCGATGAATATGCATATCTTCAGCCCGCCCTCCACGAGGTTGCGCAGCACATACTGCTGCTCTATGCCGGGGATGAGCCCCGCTATCACTGTGGGCAGCAGTATGAACATGGCTATCGAGAAAAAGATGCCGAGAAAAGCCGCGATGTATATTATGATCTGCTGGGCTTTCTCACTGCCAAAGGTCTTGTCGAGCCATATATCGAACTTGTCCGGCTCGGCGTCCTCATCCTCGGGAAAGAAATCCGCTGAATACATGAGCGCTTTCACGCCGTTGACCATGGACGAACCGAAAGTGGCTATCCCGCGTATGAGCGGCAGCCCCAGTATGGGATATCTGTCCCTGACGAGCTTGAGGTCCTCGACTTTTTTCACCAGCCCGTCTTTAGATCTCACGACTATAGCCTGTTTCTTCGGCCCGCGCATGAGGATGCCCTCAATCAGTGCCTGCCCGCCTATCGAAGTGCGGAAAGGCGCCGCGCTGCTATCCGGTTCTTTTGCCATTTGCATGCTCCTTTAATTAATTGCTCAAAACTTCGCTGCCGGCCGGGAGGCTGACAGTGACTATCACGCCGCCGTCCGGCGCGTTTTCTATGTCCAGGGCGCCCTTGTGGCGCGTGACTATCTCGTCGCACACGGCAAGCCCTATGCCGCTGCCGCGCTCTTTCGAGCTGCCCTTGTAGAATTTGCGTTTTACATACGGGAGCTCCTGCTCCGGTATGCCGGGCCCGTAGTCCCGCACGGAGATCTTCACATATTCCCCGCTGCGCCAGATACGCACGTCTATGCGCCTGCCCTCGCGTCCGTATTTTGCGGCGTTGTCGAGGATGTTCAGAAACACCTGGCGCAGGCGCTCGGGATCGGCGGTTATCTGCGGCAGCTCGGTGTAGTCCGGGTCGTAATGCAGCTCCATGCCCTCCTGGCGGAGCAGCTCGCCGTAGGTGAATATGGCCTCCTCCAGTTCGGCGGCCACGTCGATCTTCTCGAGCGTGAGATTGAACCTGCCGTCCTCTATGCGGGTGAACTCCAGCAGGTCCTCGACCATTTTCGTGAGGCGCGCGGCCTCTTTTGAGATTATCGTGATGCCGCGCAGGCTCTCGCCCTTGATGGCCGGGTCGAAGGCGAGCGTCTCGCTCCAGCCGGTTATGGCCGTGAGCGGCGTGCGCAGCTCGTGCGATATGGACGATATGAACTCTGTCTGCATTTTCTCGGCCCTGCCGAGCTTGACTGACATGTCGTTAATGCTGTCGATGAGATCGCCTATCTCGTCGTCGTGCAGCTTCACCGCCTGGATGCCGTAGCTCCCGTCGGATATGCGCCGGGCGATGCCCGTGAGCTCGACGATGGGCGCCGTGATGGAATTTATGAAATAGAGGTTCGACAGGATGATGAACATGATTATCAGCAGCCCCACACCCGCCGTCGCCGCGGCAAGGCGGAACACCTGTTCGTCCACAAGTCGCAGGCTGGTGACATAGCGGATGAGCCCTATGACAGTGCCGGATGCGTTCTTCAGCGGCGCCGACACCGCGAGCACATGCTCGCCTGTGTCGTCTCGCCGGCCGCTCCACGAGCTCATCTCGCCCGTCGAGAGCGCCTCGGTTATGTCCGGTGTGCCGGGCCTCGTGCCGGCCGAAAAGCCGTAGCTCGATGTCTCGACCCTGCCGCCGGAGCTGAGGAACTGCAGCTCTATGCGGTCTCGGTCCTCAAATCCTTCAGTGTAATCCATGGCGCTGCGGTAAAACTCGGTATAGCTCCCGGTGACATAGTCCTCCAGGAATTCCGACGCTGTGGTCGCCTTGGACTCCAGCCCGGTCTCGACCGAGTGATAGTAGTTCGTGTGGATACTCGCCACGATCAGCCACACACCGAGCAGGACGATGAGCACGGTGACTCCCGTGCCGGTGAACATCCACCGGCCCTTGAGGCCCTTTATCCTGAGCCCGCGCAGTTTCATCATGCGCCCCACTTGTATCCGAAGCCCCACACCGTTGTGATATATGTAGGTATTGTGGGGTTGTCCTCAATTTTTATGCGGAGGCGGCGGATATTCACGTCGACGATCTTGAGTTCGCCGTAATAATCCCTGCCCCAGACGCTGTTGAGTATGTCCTCGCGTGAGAGGGCCTTGCCGGGATTGTCCATGAACAGCTTCATTATCGAATATTCGATCTGCGTGAGCTTGACGCGCTGGCCGTTCTTCTCGAGCGTCCGGTTGCGTGTGTTCAGCCGGAACGGGCCGCGGACTATCTCAAACGCGGCGGCGCTCTCCGCCGGCGCGCCTGTGCGCCTGTAAAGCGCGTCGATGCGGGCGGTGAGTTCCGTCGGCGAGAACGGCTTCGTAACATAGTCGTCCGCACCGGTCATCAGGCCCGTCACCTTGTCCATCTCCTGACTCTTGGCCGTGAGCATGATTATGCCTATGCGCGAGTCGGATGCGCGGATGCGGCGGCAGACCTCGAACCCGTCGATATCAGGCAACATGACGTCGAGCAGCGCCACGCGCGTGTCCGGGTTTTGGCGCAGGAGCTCGAGCGCCTGCTCTCCGGTCTCGGCCTCTATGGGCTCGTATCCGCTGCGGCGCAGGTTGATGACGACAAAGCTCCTTATGCTCGCTTCGTCTTCAAGTACAAGCACTTTTTTCATAAGTCACCTCAAAGTTCAAGCAGCGGGAAGCGTCCATCCGCTGCTGATGAGGGCAAAGCCCTCCGCGAGCTCGTCTGCGTCGAGTTCCGGCGCCGAGACGCTCATCGCTGTCGCCGCCGACTCGTCGGAGTGCAGCAGCATCATCCCGGCGGCGGAAGCCTGTGCTTCCCTGTTCGCCCCGGTGAAGACATACACGGAAAACAGCTCCCTCAGCGCGCCTCCGTCCTCCACCGCGGAGAAAGTGACGCGCCGTCCGCTGAGACCGACGCTGCGCTCGACGAACAGCTCATATCCCTCTAGCGGCCCGAGGTCGAGATACCAGCCGTCGGCATATGAGTGGAAAGTCGACATCACCGCGCGGAGCTGCCCGTCCGGCCGCACCTGTTTCCAGTCAAAAGCCCAGAACTCATCGCCCTCTGGAGAACCCAGCCGCCGCGCGGACGGGACTTCGGTTATGCCGTCGCCGTTTATGTCCTCGGAATACACGGGGACGCTGCGCGTGGTCTGGCTGATGCCGCCGTGCGTCGCCGTGATGTTGTAAATGCTCCCGCCGGCAGCGGCGAAAACATCGGTTATCATGTGCGAGTCCATGTAGCTGCCCTCGACGAACAGGGCAGCCGTGCCGTCAGACAGGGTACCGGCGCGCATCACTTCCACGTCGCCGAACCCGCGGCTGAGCTTTGCCGTGCTGACCGCGAGCTCGCCCGAGCCGGCCAGAGAGCACATATCGACGGCCGCCTCACCCTCGCCTGTGCGGCGCAGGATGAGCAGGTCCTGTCCCTCGCCACTCATGGGAATCACGGCGAAATCCTCAGCATTTGCCGTGAGCAGAGCTGCCCCGCTCCAGGCTTCGAGCGAGTAGGCCCCAAGTGTGGTTATCCCGCCGTCGAGCTGCCATGCGACGATGAGCTCGGATGAGCCGTCGCCGTCCATATCGGCGTATTCGACCCTGCCGATGGAGCTGCCGTCGCCCGTTATTGCGCATACCTCGCGGTATTCCCCGCTTTCGCTGCTGTAAATACAGATCTTCAGAGTGCCGTCGCCGGTGCGAAAAAACGCGAGCGCCTCAGGCGAAGCGTCGCCATTCAGGTCGTACTGCTGCACGGCCTGGAGATTCGTCCCGCCGGCAGGCGGACTGTATTCGCTGCCGCCGCTGAGCTCGGAGTCGATAAGCGCCTGAAGGCTTATGTACTCGTCGGAGAGCTGCGGGAGAGAATAGAGCTCCGACACTGAAACCGGCGAGCAGCCGCACATGAGCGCCGCGGAAAATATCAGCGTTATGAAAGCCATAACTTTTTTCATGTCAGGGTATCCTCCATCGGCAGCACAGCATGACTCCGTGCCGTGTAAGGCACTCAATATAAGTATATCACACTATGCACAAAATTGGTAGAATAATTTCGTATGTAACACTCTTTTGGCGCGCGTTCAATTATTGCTTGAAAAAGATGAGATCTTACTGTATAATGAAAAAAGCTATGCCGGTGTGGCGGAATTGGTAGACGCACCGCACTCAAAATGCGGCGGAGCGATCCGTGCCGGTTCGAGTCCGGCCACCGGTACCATGCCGCCGCGGACAATATGGTGTCCGCGGCG
>CAJFRI010000051.1 GCA_904419385.1 Candidatus Heteroscillospira lomanii | reverse complement strand
AAACCGGAGAGTGAACCGGAGACTAGGCCGCAGATCCCTGTGGTGTATGCCGACCCCGAGACGGGACTCGGCGAGCGCGAGGTGGCCGAGCGTTTTGAGGCCGGCTATGACAACCGCGAGATAGCGCCGCCGACGAAAACGGTCAAAGAGATAATCCTCTCAAATGTGTTCACATACTTCAATATAGTGTTTTTCGTGCTGGCGGCCTGCCTCATTTTGGTGGGTTCATGGTATAACCTCACGTTCATGGGCGTCGTGTTCTCAAATATGCTGATCGGCATAGCACAGGAGCTCAAGAGCAAGCGCACGCTCGATAAGATGAGCCTCATCACCTCGCCGAAAGGCGTGGCTGTGCGGGACGGAAAGCTTGTCACGCTGCGCACGGACGAGCTCGTGCGCGACGACATAGTCGTGTTCTCCGCCGGCAGCCAGATATATGCCGACGCAGTTGTTGTCGCCGGAGGGTGTCAGGTCAACGAGGCGCTCATCACCGGCGAGGCCGACGAGATACAGAAGAACACCGGCGACAGCCTGCTCTCCGGCAGCTTTGTCGTGAGCGGGACGTGCCGCGCCCGGCTCACCAAAGTCGGCGCAGACTCGTATGTCTCCCGCCTCACCATAGAGGCCAAAAAACAGCACGGCAACGACGAGGGCGAGATGATGCGCTCGCTCTCAAAGCTCGTGAAGTGGATAGGCATACTGCTCATACCGTTCGGCATAGCGCTTGTGATTAAAGAAGTGTTCTGGCTCGACCGCTCGGTGCACGACGGTGTCGTGTCCACTGTTGCCGCCCTGGTCGGCATGATACCGGAGGGGCTCTACCTGCTCACGAGCCTGGCTCTGCTCACGAGCATAATCCGGCTCCTGCAGCGGCGCACCCTTGTGCATGAGATGGCCTGCATAGAGACGCTCGCGCGGGTCGACACGCTCTGCGTCGACAAGACGGGCACCATAACGGAAAACAAGATGACTGTCGACGACGTGGTGATGCTCTGCCCGGACAGGTATGTGGAAGACGATGTGCGCCTCATAATGCGCGACTACGCTGCGGCATTCGACGCCGACAACGACACGATGGCCGCGATAAAAAAGCATTTCGAGGGCACAGCGTCGCGTTCGCCGGAAAAGACCATGCCGTTCACATCGGCGAAAAAGTTCGGCGGGGTGCGTTTTAATGAGGACGAGACCTATCTCCTCGGCGCGCCGGACGTCATCCTCGGCCCGCGCTACGGCGAGTTCAAGGACAAAATAGATGAGTATTCCGCCAAGGGATGCCGTGTCCTGCTGCTCACGCTTTACGACGGCGATCTCGGCGACTTTCCGCCGCGTGCGCCGCAGCTGCCGCTCGCGCTCATCCTGCTCTCGAACAAGGTGCGCCCCAGCGCGCCGGAGACTTTCGGCTATTTCACGAGCCAGGGCGTCGAGATCAAGGTCATCTCCGGCGACAACCACGTAACCGTATCGGAGGTCGCCCGCCGTGCCGGCATACCCGGCTGGGACAAATGCGTCGACGCGCGCACGCTCGACACCGACGAGAAGATAACCGCTGCCGCCTCGCGCTGCAACGTGTTCGGCCGCGTCACGCCGGAGCAGAAGCGAAAACTCGTCCGCGCGCTAAAGGCGGCGGGGCGCACCGTCGCCATGACGGGCGACGGTGTGAACGATGTGCTCGCTCTGAAGGAGGCCGACTGCAGCGTCGCCATGGCCTCGGGCAGCGATGTCGCCTGCCGCGCGGCGCACATAGTCCTGCTCGATTCCGACTTCTCGAGCATGCCTTCGGTAGTCATGGAGGGCAGGCGCGTCATCAACAACATCGAGCGCTCGGCCTCGCTCTTCCTGGTGAAGAATATTTTCTCCTTCCTGCTCGCGCTCATCTCCCTGTTTTTCACCCTTCCTTATCCGCTGACACCGTCGCAGCTCAGCCTGGTGAGCACCGTGACCATAGGCATACCGTCGTTCGTCCTTGCCATGGAGCCGAACAACAGCCTGATAAAAGGAAAGTTTATCCGAAATGTCCTGTATAAGGCCCTGCCGGCGGGGCTGACCGATCTGCTTATGGTCATCGGCGTGCTCCTGTTCTATCTGGCTTTCGACATGCCCGACGACATGATGAGCACCATCTGCGCCGTCGTGCTCTGCGTGGTCGGCCTGCTCATGCTCTACCGGACGAGCCTGCCGCTAAACCTGCTGAGGAAAGCGCTGCTGATCGTAGTGACGGCAATATTCATATTCTGTGTGGTGTTCCTGCACGAGCTGTTCACGATAACGCCGCTCGACTTCGCCTCGACACTTGTGCTAGTGGTGTTCGCGCTGCTCGCATGTCCGACATTCTATGTGCTCTGCCGGTTCACCGACAGGCTGCACGCGGCAGTTTCGTGCTTTCTGGAAAAGCGGGACAAAAAACGCGGAAAATGAATTTTTTCGCATAACAGGCGAATATTTGTGTTTACTTATTCGATTTAACGTGCTAAAATAAATACTGTATTTTTTGTTTTCGCGCATACGCATAACAGTGAAAGGACTGATACCGATGGAGAGATATTATCAGCCTGAGATAGAGTGCGCCTCACGCGACCAGATACTCGCGTGGCAGAACGAGCGCCTCGTCAAACAGGTGAAGCATGTCTGGGACAGTGTCCCGTATTACCGCAAAAAAATGGAGGAGAAAGGCGTTGAGCCCGGCGACATCAAGGGCGTTGAGGATCTCTGCAAGCTGCCTTTTCTCACCAAGGACGACCTGCGCGACGCATATCCCTACGGCCTGCTTGCCACGCCGCTCAAAGACTGCGTGCGCATACAGTCCACCTCCGGCACCACCGGAAGGCGCGTTGTGGCGTTTTATACCCAGCACGATATAGACCTTTGGGAAGAGTGCTGCGCCCGCGCCATTGTCGCCGCCGGAGGCACGAATGAGGATGTCTGCCACGTCTGCTACGGATACGGCCTCTTCACAGGCGGCCCCGGCCTGAACGGCGGCAGCCACAAGGTCGGCTGCCTCACCCTGCCCATGTCCTCCGGCAATACCGACAGGCAGCTCCAGTTCATGGTAGACCTCGGGTCCACCATCCTGTGCTGCACCCCGTCGTATGCCGCCTACCTAGCCGAGAGCATAAACGAGCGCGGCCTGCGCGACAAGATAAAGCTCAAGGCCGGTATCTTCGGCGCCGAGGCCTGGAGCGAGGAGATGCGCCGCGATATCGAGAAGTCCCTCGGCATCAAGGCCTACGATATATACGGCCTCACCGAGATCAGCGGCCCGGGCGTGAGCTTTGAGTGCTCCGAGCAGACCGGCATGCACATAAATGAGGACCACTTTATCGCCGAGATCATAGACCCCGAGACCGGCGAGGTCCTGCCGGACGGCAGCAAGGGCGAGCTGGTGTTCACCTCCATCACCAAGGAGGCCTTCCCGCTCCTGAGATACCGTACCCGCGACATCTGCGTGCTCTCGCGCAAGCAGTGCTCCTGCGGCCGCACCCATGTGAAGATGAGCAAGCCCATGGGCCGCAGCGACGACATGCTCATCATCAAGGGCGTCAACGTGTTCCCGTCCCAGATCGAGACCGTGCTGATAAACATGGGCATGCCCGCCAACTATCAGCTCATCGTCGACCGCGTGAACAACAGCGACACGCTCGACATAGAGGTCGAGATGACCCCGGAGATGTTCTCCGATACCGTGGCGCAGGTCACGAACAGGGAGAAGGAGCTCGTCTCGGCTCTCAAATCCATGCTCGGCATCTACGCCAGAGTGCATCTCGTCGCGCCCAAATCAATCGCCCGCAGCGAGGGCAAGGCCGTGCGCATCATCGACAAGCGCAAGATCTGATAAGACCAAAATTTGCGCCGTACGGCGCCGGGAGGTTTTGATATGACCATTCAGCAGATTTCCATTTTTGTCGAGAACAAGGCCGGCTGTCTCGAGGCCGTCATGTCCCTGCTCGCGAAGAACGATATAGACATACGCGCGCTCTCCATCGCCGACACGCCTGATTTCGGCATACTCCGCATAATCGTGAGCGACACGGACAAGGCGGCAAAGGTGCTCGCAGACGGAGGATACGTCGCCAGGAGCACGCCCGTGCTCGCCGTTGAGATCGCCGACAGGCCGGGCGGCATGGCCGAGGTGCTCGGCGTACTCGCCAAGGCGGATATAAGCCTCGAGTACACCTATGCGTTCATCACGCGCCACACGGGCTCGGCATATATGATCTGCCGTGTCGAGGACAACGACAAGGCCGCAGGCGTCCTCGCCGAAGCGGGGATAAAAACTGCGACCAGGGAAGAGATAGACAAGCTCTGACATCAGCGGACAGCGCCGCCGGACCGGCGGCGCTGTTTTTTTGGTGCTTGACAAATGCGGAAAAGGGTCGTATAATGAAGCCACTTTCGTATCATGGCTTAAAGCGATGATGAGGAAGAAGTAGCCGGTCCGTATCCGGACAGAGAGCAGCCGTATGGTGAGAGGCGCACGGTAGGTTCCGGTGAATACATCCTCTAGCAGCGCACCAAACAGCGCCCGTCGGGCGCCCAGTAGGCTGCGACGTGGGCGCACGTTACAGCGCAGGGGTTTTATCCGAACCCTCAGAGGCGCCGCCGGCGACGGCAGCGCAAACCCAAGGTGGTACCGCGAGAATATGCTCTCGTCCTTAGGAAGGACGGGGGCTTTTTTGTTTGCAAAAAAAGGAGCTGCATCTAAAATGCCTATCACAGAATTTCTTGAAAACAACGCCAAGCTCTACGGATTTGAGACCTGTCTCGTCGAGATAAATCCGGAGCTCGAGGGGCGCAAAAACAACAACTGGGCCGAGTTCAACCTCGTCGAGGCCGACATAGACACGGCTTACCGACGCGAGATGACATGGGCCGATTTCGACAGGCGGGCCAACCAGTTCGCCAATCTCCTGCTTGCCAACGGCATACAGAAGGGCGAAAAAGTCGGCATCCTGCTCATGAACTGCCTCGAGTGGCTCCCCATATATTTCGGCACGCTCAAGGCCGGCGCTCTCGCAGTGCCGCTGAATTACCGCTACACTGCCGAGGAGATCAGATACTGCCTCGATCTCGCGGACGCGTCGCTGCTCGTATTCGGCAGGGAGTTTATCGACCGTGTTGCCGAGGTGAAGGACAGGCTTCCCAAGGTCAAAAAGATGTACTACGTCGGTGCGAACACTCCCGACTTCGCCCAGAGTTACTACCAGTTCATCTCCTACTGCTCCGGACGCAACCCGGGCATCAAGCTCACCGACAGCGACGACGCCGCGATCTACTTCTCGTCCGGCACGACGGGCTTCCCCAAGGCCATACTCCACAACCATGAGAGCCTTGTGCACGCCGCCCGCGTCGAGCAGGCGCACCACCATCAGACACGCGACGACTGTTTCCTCTGCATGCCGCCGCTCTACCACACCGGCGCGAAGATGCACTGGTTCGGCAGCCTCATCAGCGGCAGCCGCGCCGTGCTGCTGCGCGGAATAAGCCCCGAGTGGATACTCCGCACCGTCAGCAATGAGCACGTCACCATCGTCTGGCTGCTCGTGCCATGGGCCCAGGATATCCTCGACGCCATAGACAGGGGAGACGTGAAGCTCTCTGATTACGAGCTCAGCCAGTGGCGCCTCATGCACATCGGCGCCCAGCCCGTACCGCCCAGCCTCATCCGCCGCTGGAAGGAGTATTTCCCGCATCACCAGTATGACACGAACTACGGCCTGTCAGAGTCGATAGGCCCCGGCTGCATACACCTCGGGATCGAGAACATCGGCAAGGTCGGCGCCATAGGCGTTCCCGGCTTCGGCTGGAAAGCCCGCATAGTCGACGAGAAGCACAACGACGTCAAACAGGGCGAGGTCGGCGAGCTTGCCGTGTCCGGACCTGGAGTCATGACCTGCTACTACCATGACGAGGCCGCCACGGCCGCCGCCCTGCAGGACGGCTGGCTCTTCACGGGCGACATGGCCCGCCAGGACGAGGACGGGTTTTACTACCTGGTCGACCGCAAGAAAGACGTCATCATCACCGGCGGCGAAAACCTCTATCCGGTGCAGATCGAGGACTTCCTGCGCACAAACGACAAAATAAAGGACGTCGCCGTCATCGGCCGCCCGCACAAGCGCCTGGGCGAGATCGCCGCGGCTATCATCGAGCTCAAGCCGGGCGTGACCGCGACCGAGGATGAGATAAACGAGTTCTGCAAGGCTCTGCCGCGCTACAAGCGCCCGCGCGAGATAATTTTCGACACAGTCCCGCGCAACCCGACCGGCAAGATAGAGAAGCCCAAGCTCCGCGAGAAATACGGGAGCATGAGCATAGTCGCTCTCCAGACAGGCGACAAGCCGATTGACGCTTGACGCGCCGGCCGCGCGGCGGTATAATACCCGCATATCACGCGACGGAGGCCGGTATGAGATTTTTTGAGCTCTATGCAATGCTTATATATGTGGTCGTGTTCGGCTTCGAGTATATACTCGCAAAGCTGCCGCAGAGATGGCCGGGGCTCCTGCTCCCGGCGGCCGCGCTCGTGCTCTCGATAGTGCGTGCCCGCGGCGGCACGCTAGGCGACCTGCTCGGCGGAAACGTGCTCACTGTGATACTGCTTTTCATGTACTTTCTCCTGCGCCGCAATGGCGCAAGGGAATAATAAAACCCGGCACAGCGCTTTCGCTGTGCCGGGTTTTTTCCGGCAAGCCGTCTGAAGGCGTCTCAGAACCAGTTTGCCTTTTCGTCTCTGAATATGGGGGCCTCGCCATCCTGGTAGGGATCGTAATTGTCCAGGTTGCACCCGAATTCCTTCAGTGACTTTATTCTGTTGTCCGGTGTCCACTCGATCAGGGAGACGCCGTCGAACTCCTCGGTTTGGCCGGTGTCCATCTCGTCCTTAAAATACCACTCCACGACTGTCTGAGCTTCTTTATGGAAAAACTGCCTGATGTCCCAGCGGACGACTTTTCCCCTGGTGTTCCATTCTCTGAACCAGTGCTTTACGGCGCTGACGCCGCTGTACTGCGGGCCCCAGCTCTCGGTGTAGACTGCATCTTCGGTGAAGATACCGTCTATTCCCAAGTCGCGCCGGGCGAGCCACATGTCGAACCACAGCCGCACTATCTGTTCGCGTTCATCCATGACGCAGATTTTTATTTCTCGTTGCCGGCGGCTATGTCCATCTCGGCGAGCTCGGAGAGCGTTATGCCGTCGCCGTCAAGGTCGGCGCTGAGCACAGCGTCGGACGGGACTGCGAGGTACATGTCCTTGCCGTAGGTGAAGTAGCCGGTGGTGATGCCGATGACATAGCCGTACTCGTTCATCAGCGCGCCGCCGGAACTGCCCTCCGAGATGGAAGCAGTGTTCTGTATCATCGGGAGCGCGAACGAGTCGGACACACGGTGGTTGTTGCTGATGATGCCGGAGGAGATGGAACTCTGCAGCCCGAGGGGGTTGCCGAGCGCATATACCACGTCGCCGACCCTGGCGCCGTCGGCGCTCATCAGCTCAAGATAGGGGAACACGGCCTCGTCTCCGCCGCCTATGGGCGTCCGGGAGACTTTCAGGACTGAAATGTCGATATCGGGGTCGTAGTAGAGCACGCGCTCGACGCTGTACTGTTCGCCGCTCTCAAGCGTGACGGAACAGTAGATCGCGTCGTCGATGGTGTGGTAATTCGTGACGAGTATGCCGTCGTCTGAAATGAAGAAGCCGCTGGATGTGCTGTTCGGGGTCTTGTTCAGGAGCTGAACGGAATTTGCGTAGCACTGGAGCAGGGCGACGGCGGAGGAGTAGCGCTCGGCCACCTCGACGGCGCTGAGCGGGCGCAGCCCGGTAAGGCCGAGGGCGGAGGCTTTTGCCCTGTCGACGTCGCCGGAGGCGACGAGGCTGTCGATGAGCGTGACATCCTGGCCGCTCATGCGGCAGCTGAGCGCCGCGAGCGCGCAGTCGAACATGTCGCCGCGATCAAACTCGGTGTATACGGACTCGGCGATGCCGAGGCGCACGGCTGTGAGGTCGGCTGTCGCCCATGTGAAGTCGCCCTCGTCCTCGGAATAGCCGAGCACGCGCAGCAGCATGGTCAGAAAGTCGCGGCTGTTTATGCTGTCATCGGCGCCGAACACGGCGTCGGAGACGCCGTTTACGAGGCCGTTAGCCTGCGCGTAGGCCGCGTACTGCGCGCCCCAGGCCGGCACATCGGTGAAAGTGGACTGGCCGTCGTATTCGAGAGCCTCGTCCTCAAGCCCTGCGAGGCGCAGGGTGAACACAAGCGCCTCCATGCGCGTGGGCACGCGGTCGAGTTCATAGCCGGAGCCGGACCCGGAGACGAGGTCGAGCGTGTAGAGCGTGTCTGCCGCGGCGGAGGAGCGCTCGGCCGCAAGCGCGCTGCCGGACGCGGAAAATATCAGCGCGGCGGCCAGCGCCGCCGATAAAAGCCTTTTCATCGTATACTCCCTTTCGGTCATAGTTGAACAAATAACATTATAATCAAAACCCGGGCGGATTACAATAAACATATTGTAAATTGAGCGGCACAAAATCGAGAAAAAGGTGTTGACAAACTCAAAAAAACGTGTATAATAATCAATGCGCTTGAATTTAGCGGGTTTGTGTAAAGGTAGCACGACAGACTCTGACTCTGTTTGTGAGGGTTCGAATCCTTCACCCGCTGCCAAAAGAAAGTCCTGAAGCCTCAATGGTTTCAGGGCTTTTTTACTTTTTTAAATATCGACAATACCCTTTATTTTACCCTTTACAGGTTTGCGAGACCGCCTATATATGCTTCCATGCGCGCCGCGCTCTCATCTTTCATCCGCTCAGATACATGACCGTATACATCCAAAGTGAACGCCGCCGTTGCATGACCGAGGTTTTCCTGCACTGTTTTTACATCGTCGCCGTTTTGCAGAGAAAGTACGGCGAAAGTGTGCCGTAAATCATGGACGCGGCTTTTCGGTGCTCCGATCTGCACAGCGAGCTTCTTATAATGGTTATATAAAGTCTGTGGGCTTAGGTTTAGCCCTATGTCTGTGGTAAATACAAGGGCGGTTTTGCGCTGCTCGGAATTTATCCAGCCGCGCCACATATTGCCCGCTCTCAATTTCTGTTCCGCCTGCTCTGTCCGTCTGTGCTGCAAAAGCTGCATGACGAACGGAGCAGGCTTTATTATACGTGTTTTGTTGTTTTTCAATGGAGCGAATACAAAACCGCCGTCTTTGAGCGGGCGCTTCTGAAGCTGCTTGCAGACTTTCAACGTGCCGTTAGTGAAGTCTACGCAGTCCCATGTCAGCCCCATTGCCTCTGACTCGCGCAGGCCAGTGAACAGGATTACCTTGAGAATGGTTTCATACTCGTCTCCAACTGATACTTGGAGAAAATCTTTGACCTGCTTATCTGTGAGCGGGCATATTTCTTTTTTCGTGATCTTTGGTAGCGTGACACGCTCGGCAGGATTGTTGCGGAGATAGCCGACCTGCACGGCAGTTGACAGGCACTTTGTGAGTATGCCGTGAATATTGCGCACACTCTTTGCTGCAAGTCCTGAGCGCTGTAAGCCGTTGTAGAACGCCTGTATCTGCGGAGGTGTGAGCTCTGACAGTTTAACGGCTCCGAGACTAGGAACGATGTGCGCGGCGCACTGAGCTTTATAATGCTTGACGGTGAGATACTTTTTGTCGCCCATGTACTCATTGAGCCATATTTCTACCCATCGTCCCAGCGTCATCTTTGACGGCTCAAAATAACTGCCGCTGTCGAGTGCAGACACGGCCTCGGTGAGCTTCCTGCGCACCTCTTGCTGAGTACTGCCATACACAGATTTTTGTATTTGCTTGCCTGTACCAGGGTCTCGTCCGACTGTATAGCGTGCCTCCCAGCGGCCGTCGCTACGCTGGCGAATTGTTCCGGCTCCCTGCGCGGCTCTAGTGCTGGTCTTTCTCGGCATTACAAATCCCTCCTATTAATGCGATATGATGAAAAGCATCGTGCTACAGACTTAATGCCATTTATAACTTTGCCCTCGGCGATTAGATCACCAAGGCAGATTTTATAATATTATTTCTCTAGTTATTTAGCTCTTTTTCCAATGATTGCAAGTATGTTGCGATTGTTTGGTAAACAGGGATATCCATATCTATCATTGTGCTAAATTGATTTATAATTTTTGTTTTATAATAATCACATGCATTACAGCCTTTAAGCGTAATGACTTCGTCTTCTTCGTTAATTGGGTCTTCTAATTCACTAAATGGATGCTCTTTATACTCTGTGTTTACCTTTTCCGTAAATCGTTTCAAGCGGATGTAGTCACGAGCCAGAATGGGGAATAGTGAACTTGATAAAATCAAATTTATACCGTCTATACATTCCCGTGTATATGTTTCGCTCTTGTAAATTTCTTGAAGTTTCACCACATTTTCCTCATCTAAGCCTATTGTTTCGCATATTTGTCTAATGCTGATGTCTTTGCTTCTTGTTTTAGTAATTCCCAATAACCAATCCGCTGAGACACCACATTTTGTCGCTATTTTTTCTAATCCTAGAGCATCAGGTATTCTCTTGCCTGCTGCGTAAAAACCAATAGTAGCACGAGACATGCCTAGCTTATCAGCAAATTCTTCTAATGTCATATCTCCCATCAACTCAAGAAAGGCAGCTCGAAACGCTGGAAAGCGTGGTGGGGTGGCCTCTTTTCTTGCTCTACTCATGATCAAAACCTCCTAAATATTTCTCGCTTTGTATATATATGCCGAAACATTT
>CAJFRI010000050.1 GCA_904419385.1 Candidatus Heteroscillospira lomanii | reverse complement strand
GCTGAATACGGCGTATTTCTTCGTTGCCCAATCCTGCCTGACAGATGCCATAATCGTAATTCTTTCAAATCACTTTCTTATGAGCACCTGTCCCAAGGCGCGGAGCTTTTTAAATATCCGTCAGCCGGCGTAGGCGCCGCTGTAGTCTATTATCATGAGGTCGATGTTGGCCCAGTCGGTGTCGACGGCGGTGTAGACATTGTCCTCAAGCTCGAGCTTGAGCACGGCCGACTGCGCCTCCTCGTAGTCCAGCTCCGGGATGAGCCCCTCTATGAGCTCCACGGTGCGGCGGACATACTCGGCGTCGCAGGAGTTGTACAGCTCGACATACTCTTCGTCGCTGAGGGAGGCCACGTCTATCCCGGCGGAGAGTTCGGTCGTGACCTCATCCCATATGGCCTGAAGCTCCTCCGCGGTGAAGCGCTGCATGATATCGATGGGATAGATGGTGACGTCGACATTATAGTCGCCTTCGCTGGTCTGGGTGGCACTGTTGACTGTGTATTTGCTGTGCGAGTATATCTCCTCGTACATGTCCTCGACGCTCTGGCGCACATCGTCGGGCAGGGCCTCGACGTCGCTCACGCCGATGTATGTGCCGAGGAAATAGTCGGTCTCTGCGGAGATGTTCTGCTCATGGGTCTCGCGGGCGTCGTCCTCGGTGATATCGACGAGGTCGAGGAACTCCTGGCTGTATATGCCGAGATAGGCCGCGTCGAGCTCGCCCTGTGCATAGGCAACGGCGTCGTCCGCCGATACCCCGCCGCATGCGGCGCACCCCAGCACGAGCACGAGGCACATGGCTGCAAGCGCAGTTTTCTTCAGAAACTTCATTTGAGATTTCCCCCTATTATTTTTTGTCTGTTCAAATATTATAATATGCGCGTATTGTTTTAGCAACACGCGCATGTAAAAAATATGACAAAAATATTAAATCTCAAGTGAGCTCAGAAAACTGTCGGCAAAGCCGCGCGTGAGCTCGAACACCGTCTCGCGCGGCGGCTCTATCCCCGCGAGCTCCATGGCCCGCAGCTGTTTTTCCGTGTGTGAGGTGTAGGGGTAGACACCGAAGAGGAAAGGGAAAAACACACGCAGGAACTCATCCGCGCCGCGCCCGCCCACATCGGGGCGGAAAGCGAGCAGGCATCCGGCCACGGCGCCGCGCGCTGCGGCGTAGGAGCGCTTGAATTCGGCGAGGTTTTCTATGCGGCTGTTCATCTCCATGTCGTAGATGTTCATGCTCATGAGCCTGAGCATACACCCGCGCGGGACAAGCGTGCCCGCCAGCGCGGCGGCAAAGCCGCCTCCCGGCACGGCCCCGGCGCGCGCCGACTCGAGGTCGGCCGTCCACGCCTCGTGCTCGCGCTGGAGCAGGGCGAGGAAAATCTCCTCCTTGGTCCGAAAATAGTTGTATATCGACGTGCGGGTGAAAGTCGTCTCCGCCGCGATGGCGGCGATGGTCACCTCGCCGAAACTCATGGTCTCATACAGCGCGGCGCAGGCGGAGACTATCTCCTCCCTGCGCGCCCTGGTCAGCTCCTCCGAACCCCTCGGCATATCCCGCTCACAGCCCCACGGCCGACTTTGCCCAGGCGGCGGCCCCGCTGTTCACGAGCTTGCCGCGCTGCCAATCGGCGGCCGGGCAGATGGTTTTCATGCGCTTTTCGGCGCCGCTTATCCCGCTGCCTCCGGAGGTGGCGAAGGGGATGACGGTCTTGCCGGAGAAGTCGCCGCTCTCGAGGAAGGCGTCGATTATCCTCGGCTCGACGTACCACCACACAGGGAAGCCGACGAACACGGTGTCGTAGCCGCTGATGTCGGCGGCCGGGCCGGCAATGGCCGGGCGGCAGGCGGAGTCGTTCATCTCAATGGTGCTGCGGCTTTTTTTGTCCATCCAGTCGAGGTCGGCATCGGTGTAGGGCTGCTCGGGGCGGATCTCATACAGGTCCGCTCCGACGGCCTCCGCTATCTGTTTTGCGGTGCGCGCGGTGACGCCGCTCGCGGAAAAATATGCAACAAGCGTTTTGCTCATGGTATCGTCCTCCTTGAAAGTATTCTGACACAACGTCAGCATATGAAATATGCCACTATTCTGACGCCGTGTCAATACCTTTCCTCAGCTCCGCGAGCAGCCCGGCGGCAAAGGCGCGGTGCCCCTCCGGGGTGAAGTGCACCCCGTCGCGCGCGAGCGTCACGCCCCACTTCCCCGCGTCCGCGAAGCGCACTCCGCAGCGCAGGGCGAGCTCCGAGCACAGCGCCGCATACTCGCGCGAGGCGGCAGCCGCCCCGTCGCCCGTCACCCACGAGCCGCGCCGTACCGGCACCGGCGCGATGAGCACGAGCTTGTCCCGGACATGCGCGCATCCGCCGAGGAAATCCTCCATGCGCCGGGCCGCCCGCTCCGCCGTGGAGCCCCGGAGCAGGTCGTTCGTGCCGAGCATCACCGTTATGAGCGCCGCGTCGTCCGCAAATTCCGGCGCGCGGCGCGGTATCTCGCGCCCGTTGCGGCCGAGGTTCACGAGGTCCATGCCCATCGAGCGCGCGACGGCGTCGGCCCAGCGGACCGAGCCGCCGTACCGCCCGTCGGGGTGCTCGGGGTCGTAGCCGTAAGTGTTCGAGTCGCCGTAGCACACGAGTTTCATCCCGCCGCCTCCCTGCATCATGCGTTCTGCGCCTTGTACTCCTCGCCCCAGGCCTGCATGGCGTCGAGCACCGGCTTGAGGCTGCGCCACAGCTCCGTGAGCGTGTACTCCACATGCGGCGGCACCTCGGGGTATACCGTGCGTGTCAGCAGGCCGCTGCCCTCCATCTCCCGCAGCTGGGCAGTGAGCACTTTCTGGCTCACGCCGCCCAGGGACTTCTTCAGCTCGCCGAAACGCCGGGCTCCCGGCATGAGGTCGCGCAGGATGAGCACCTTCCACTTGTCGCTGATGAGCGTGAGCGTGGTCTCCACGGGGCAGGCGGGCAGGTCTTTCACTGTATCGGTCATAAAATCATCTCCGTTTCACGGCAGTCTGCTGTTTTGACGTATCATTATTTATTTTATAGTACGCGCTCGGGCTCCGTCAAGCCCCGCCCCGACGGTTACCGCCCGGTGACTACGGCACAATATTGTGCGTACTTTTCAAGGTGTGAAAACCGTGCTAGTATATAGGCACAGCAAATCAGGCACGGAGGGATACCAATGAACGAAAAAGCCAGGAAATACATAGATATGTTCCGCAAAGTGTAGATCACCGCGGCCGCGACCGTCGACCAGGACGGACATCCGCAGGCACGGATAATCAACGTCATGCTCGCCTTTGACGACGGCATGTACATCGTCACCTCGCGCGGAAAGCCGTTTTACAAGCAGCTCATCGAGACCGGCGAGATCGCCCTCGCCGCCATGTGCCCGGACTGCCAGTCGCTCAAGTTCACCGGCAAGCTGCGCATCGCGGACAAGAAGTGGGTCGACAAGGTTTTCGAGGAAAACCCCGGCATGAACGAGGTCTACCCCGGCGAGAGCCGCTACGTCCTCGACGCGTTCCACATCTACGCCGGGCACGGCGAGTGGTTCGACCTGCTGCACTACCCCATCTCGCGCGAGACATTCGCCTACGGCGGCGACGCCGAGGAGCACAACGGCTTCGTCATAGGCGATGCCTGCATCGGCTGCGGCCGGTGCGCCGAGGCCTGCCCGCAGAAATGCATAACTCCCGGCGCGCCTTATGTCATCAGCTGGGAGCACTGCCTGCAGTGCGGCAGGTGCGTTGAGTTCTGCCCGGCGGACGCCATCCGCCGCCTGCATCCGTGAGGCCGGTATGGAACTCATAACAGAAATATTCTCGCTCTACATCGACAGGGCCGACTGGTTCGCCGGGCTGCTCGCGGCACATGTCGGCCTCGCCCTCTCGGCCATAGCCATGGCGGGCACCATCGGCCTCGCCATAGGCATAGGCATCTCCCAGTGCCCGCGCGCGGCGGCGCCGGTCATGGGCGTGTGCAACATGCTCTACACGATACCGGCCATCTCCCTGCTCGGCATACTCATCCCGTTCAGCGGCATAGGCAACAAGACCGCCGTCATCGCCCTCACGATATACGGCATCATGCCCATGGTGCGCAACACATACGTCGGGCTCACCTCGCTCGACCCGGACATGGTCGAGGCGGCGACCGCCATGGGCAGCACCCGGGCTCAGGCGCTCCTGAAGGTGAAGCTCCCCATGGCGGCGGGCGTCATAATCGCGGGCGTGCGCAACATGGTGGTGATGACCATCTCGGTCGCCGGCATAGCCTCGTTCGTCGGCGCCGGGGGCCTCGGCGTCGCCATCTACCGCGGCATAACCATATACGACCCCGCGATGACCGCCGCCGGCAGCATACTCATCGCCCTGCTCGCCATAGTGTGCGATTTCGCGCTCGGCAAGCTGGAACAGCACTTTAAAAAGAAAGGAAACTGACAACATGAAAAAGATAAAACACATAGCCGCTCTCGCGCTCGCTCTGGCGCTCGTCCTCGCGCTCGCCGGATGCGGCGGCGGAGAGAGCGCCGGCACCGGTCCCGTCCGCATCGCCACAAAGCCCATGACCGAGCAATACATCCTCGGCGAGATGCTCGGCCTGCTGATAGAGGATGCCGGATATGAAGTCGAGATCACCAAGGGCATAGGCGGCGGCACCAGCAACATCCAGCCCGCCATGGAAAACGGCGATTTCGACCTCTACCCCGAGTACACCTCCAGCGGCTGGGTCATGGTCCTCGACCACGAGGCCGAGGGCGTGAGCGACGACGAGATGTTCACCCAGCTCCAGCAGGAGTATGAGGAGAAGTTCGGCATGACCTGGGTCGGGCTCTACGGCTTCAACAACACCTTCACCGTCGCCGTGCGCGGCGACGTGGCCGAGCAGTACGGCCTCGAGAACACCAGCGACCTCGCCGCCGTGGCCGGGGAGCTCGTGTTCGGCGGCAACCCCGACTACATCGAGCGCGCCGACGGCTTCGGCGCCCTCTGCGAGACCTACGGGCTCGAGTTTGCCGACGTCGTGGACATAGACATCGGCCTCAAGTACCAGGCGCTCGCCGGCGGCGACATAGACGTGACCAACGCCTTCACCACCGACGCCCAGCTCGCGAACCCCGACACCGGCCTCGTCACCCTCGCCGACGACAAGCACCTGCAGGTCAATTATTTCTGCTCCACCGTCGTGCGCGAGGACGCGCTCGAGCGCTTCCCCGGGCTCGAGGACGCGCTCATGAAGATGGACGGCCTGCTCACCGACCGGGAGATGGCCTCGCTGAACTATCAGGTCGAGGTCGAGGGCCTCGACGAGCGCGACGTGGCGCACGATTTCCTCGTGCAGAAAGGGCTCCTGGAGGCGTGACATGGCAGAGCCTATAATCCGCTTCGAACACGTCTGCCGCTCCTACGGCGGCCAAAAGGTGCTGACCGACTTCTGCGCCGGCATAGAGCGCGGCGAATTCGTCACCATCATCGGCCGCTCCGGCTGCGGCAAGACGACGGCGCTCAAGCTCGTGAATGGCCTCATCTCACCGGACAGCGGCCGGGTGGTCGTCCAGGGCAAGGACGTGGCGGAGACAGACGTCGTGGCCCTGCGCCGCCGCATCGGCTACGCGATACAGAGCGTCGCCCTCTTCCCGCACATGACCGTCGAGAAAAACATCGCCTATGTGCCCTCCATATCCGGCCTGGAGGGCTGGAAGGGCGAGCAGCGCCGTGTGAAAGCTGCGGCCCTGCTCGAGCGAGTGGGGCTGAGCCCCGACCTCGCGGGGCGGTATCCGCGCTCGCTCTCCGGAGGACAGCGCCAGCGCGTGGGCATAGCACGCGCCCTCGCCGCGGACCCGGATATACTGCTCATGGACGAGCCTTTCGGCGCCGTCGACGAGATAACACGCGAGCAGCTCCAGGAGGAGATACTCAAGATACACCGCCATAGCGGCATAACCATCCTCTTCGTGACGCACGATATAGCCGAGGCGCTCCGGCTCGGCACGCGCGTGCTCGTCATGGACGGCGGCCGGGCGCAGCAGTTCGCCCCGCCGGAGGAGATATTGAGGCACCCAGCCACAGAGCTTGTCTCCCGCCTCGTCGAGCAGCGGCGCATATCCGGGCTGTGACGCTTTACTTGTGGTAAGTACCGCACTTTTATGTGCGTACTTGTCTTTGCTCCGATATATGTTATCATTTAACCGCAAGCACAGCGAAAGGAGCAATAAAGCATGACAAAGGATCTTGGAGTCAAACCCTATCTCTTCCCCATGCCCGCCTATATGATAGGCACCTACAACGAGGACGGCAGCGTCGATGAGATGATGATGGCCTGGGGCGGCATATGCGCCGAGGACATGGTCGCGCTCAACCTCGAGGCCGGGCACAAGACGGTCGCGAACATCGAGGCCAGAAAGGCGTTCACCCTCGCCGTGCCGGGCGCGGACACCATCAGGGAGTCGGATTTCTTCGGCATAGCCTCGTCCAACAAGATGCCCGACAAGTTCGAGCGCACCGGGCTGCACGCCGTCAAGAGCACGAGGGTCGACGCGCCCGTCGTCGTCGAATATCCACTCACTCTCGAGTGCGAGGCCGTCGAGATGCAGCAGCAGCCCTACGGCCTGCGCGTGCTCGGCAGGATAGTCAACGTCCTCGCCGACGAGAAAGTGCTCGACGAGAGCGGCAAGATCGACCCCGCGAAGCTGAACGCCTTTGCCTTCGACCAGATGCGCAACGGATACTACGCCATAGGCGAAAAGATCGGCCAGGCCTGGAACGCCGGCGCCGGCCTCATGAAAAAATGAGCCTTTGCCTGAAAACGCCCGGAGAGAATTCTCTCCGGGCGTTTTCCTTATGGTTACCGGCCGGTCACTATGGCACAATATTGTGCGTACTTTACAGCGGCGGCCGCGCGGGACTAAAATATCTGCAGGACATCAGGGGAGGCGGGCATTTTGAGAGACAGGTCATCCATACTCGCGCCGGCGCTGTTTCTGGCGCTGTCGCTCGCGCTCATCGCGGCGGCATTCCCCCTGGTCTCGGCCGGGGACGCCGGACCGGAGCCGCCCGGGCTTGAGCCCGTCACCCTGTTCATTGCGCCGGACCTGCACTATCTCTCGCCCTCGCTCACCGACGGCGGCGCCTATTTCCGCAGCGTCACCGAAAACGCCGACGGCAAGATGACGGCATATTCCGCCGGGCTGCTCGAGGCCCTCGTGCGCAAGGCCGAGGCCGCGCGGCCCGACGCGCTCATCCTCCCCGGCGACCTCACTTTCAACGGCGAGGAGGCAAGCCACCGGGAGCTCGCCGCGGCCCTGCAACGTGTCGAGGCCGCGGGCGTGAGCGTCTATGTCCTGCCCGGCAACCACGATCTGGACAATCCCCTCGCCGCCGTCTTTTCAGGCGGCGGCTCCGAGCCTGCCGGCAGCGTGTCGGCGGACGGGTTCCGCGAGATATACTCCGCCTTCGGCTATGACGGAAGCACGGCGCGCGACGGCGCCTCGCTGAGCTACTGCGCGCAAATAGCGCCGGGGCTGCGCCTGCTGATGATAGACGCAAACTCCGGCCTCTCGCCCGGCTCCGTCCCGGACAGCACGCTGGTCTGGGCGGCGCGGCAGCTGCGCGATGCCGCCGAGAGCGGCGAATGGGCCGTCGCGGTGAGCCACCAGAGCCTCATCGGACACAACAGCCTGCTCACCGACGGCTATGTGATGGGCGGCGCCGGCGGCCTGCTCGCGCTGTACGAGGATTCAAACGTGATATGCAGCCTCAGCGGGCACATACACATGCAGCACATCGCGCGCAGCGAGGCGGGTTTTTATGATATCGCGACGTCCTCGCTCGCCGTGAGCCCGAACCAGATCGGCGTGCTGCGCCTCAGCGGATACACGGCGGAGTACTCCGCCGAACCGCTCGACGTCTCGGCCTGGGCGCGGGAGAGCGGCTCGGACGACCCGGCGCTTCTGGATTTCAGCGCGGCGTCCAGGGAATTTTTCATCGAGAGCAGCCGCCGCCAGGCGCTCGCGGAGCTCGGCGATGACAAGGACGCCGGCGAGCTGGCGGACTTTTTTGCCGAGGTGAACGCCGCTTATTTTGCCGGGCGCATGGACCCAGCCGTCTGGGACGCGCGGCTCTTCGGCATGTGGCGCGAGCGCGGCGGCTTCATCGCCGCATATCTCGGGAGCATCGCCGACGGCGGCTTTTCAGACCAGACCTCGGCGCGATTTGAATTTGGAGGTGAGGCGCATGACGCGCCTTGAGCAGATAAGATTTTTAAACCGGCGTCTCCTGGATGAGATGCCCGAATACCGGGAGCAGGCGCGCGCCTTCCCTCCGGACGAGGCGGAGCAGCGCCGGCTGCTGCGCTGCCTGATGAACGTGCGTCCTCCCCTGCCGCTCGACGCGGAGTTCCTGCGAGTGCAGGACGAGCTGCTCTCCGCCGAGGCTGAGGAAAAAGGCATAGTCGACGCGCTCACCCTCCCCGACATGCCGGGGCACAGAGGCGTCGCCGTCTGGCAGGGGGACATCACCCGCCTGCGCGCCGGGGCGATAGTCAACGCGGCAAATTCCGCGCTCCTCGGCTGCTTTCACCCGTGCCACGGCTGCATCGACAACGCCATACACTCGGCGGCGGGGCTTCAGCTGCGCGGCGAGTGCGCGCGCATCATGCGCGCCCAGGGCGCGCCCGAGCCCGCCGGGCGGGCAAAGCTCACGGCGGGCTACAACCTCCCCGCGCGGCACGTGCTGCACACCGTCGGCCCGATAATCTCCGGCGGCGTGACAGACGGCGACAGGCGCGCGCTTCGGTCGTGCTACCGCTCGTGCCTCTCGCTCGCGGCGGAGCGCGGGATAGACAGCGTGGCGTTCTGCTGCATATCCACGGGCGAGTTCCATTTTCCCAACCGCGGCGCGGCCGAGATCGCCGTGGACGAAGTGCTCGGTTTTCTCGGCAAAAACCCGGGCGTCAAAAAAGTGATATTCAATGTTTTCAAAGATATCGACCGCGTTATATACGGCAGTCTGCTAGGCTGAGGCCCGCCGGGCGGCCGGCCCATGTCACGGCCGTGAAGCCGCACTCTTCGCCGCCGAGAAAGGACACCGCCCCCCGATGCACTGGTTGTTGCGGCTGCCGTATGGGCAGACGGGCACGCTGCGCTCCATCTCCACTCCGAGCTGTTCCCGGGTAAAATCCACTGCGGCCAGGACGGCCAGCCAGGAGTCCCGCTTGCAGCACCTCGGGCCGCCCACCCTGCCGATGATATCCAGAGCCCTCGCGGTCATCCGGTTGCTCAGCCCCCAAGGCTCCTCCGCCAGCGGTGTGGACGCCGTCGCGATGGCCATGAACTGCCCCGCGCTGATCCCCGCCCCGCAGGCGCCCCAGAATCCGCAGGCCCCGCCGGGGACGGCTTTGCCCCGGCTGTGCATCTCCCTGAGGGCGCTCTCCAGCTCCAGCCTGCCTCCGGCATTTTTGTACGCCGTCAGCAGGGCCGCGCCCACCAGCACATGGTGCTCCGGGCCGTGCATGTGGCAGAAAGGCTGGTCCATCATCCGGCGGAGGATGGCAACGGGGTCGGCCGAAGTCTCGGCAAGGCAGAGGCCGAAAATGACGTCCATGCCCTGGGTGTGGCAGCCGCTGCAAACATAGTGCCCGTTTATGCACCGGGTCTTGCTGGGCTCCCGCCTATGGCAGACGGCACATTCCATTTCTTCATCCCGCTCCAGATATTCCAGCGGCGCCTTACAGATCAGACATTCCTCCTGCATCACGGTCCCTCCTGTTTTCGAGCTGCCGGGCAAAGCCGGCGCGGCCTTGTCTTCCGCTCGTCTTTTTTCCTATCGCCATTATACACGGCCCCGCCATGGAGGACAACACCGGAAACACGGCCTGCGATGCAGCCGGCGGCCGGCGCCGCGCGGCGGGGCTGTACATCCAGTTTTGAAGGAGAGCGTATATATCATGTTGCTGCAAAATTTGAAAAAACAATCCGCCTGGACAAAGCCGTCCCAGATCGACCGGCTGTACAGAGCCATTCAGGATGCCGACGCCGTTGTCATCGGCGCGGGCGCGGGGCTCTCCGCTTCGGCGGGATTCGTCTATGACGGGGAGCGGTTCGAGCGCTATTTTAGTGACTTTGAGGAGAAGTACGGCTTTCACGACATGTACACCGGGGGCTTTTATCCCTACGTCGCGGCCGAGGAGCACTGGGCCTACTGGAGCCGTCATATCTGGGTCAACCGCTATATGGACGCGCCCAGGCCGGTCTATCAGGAGCTCCTGCGGCTGGTGCGGGACAGGGACTACTTCGTGCTGACCACCAATGTGGACCACTGCTTTCAAAAGGCCGGTTTTGACAAAAAGCGGCTGTTCTACACTCAGGGCGACTACGGCCTGTTCCAGTGCTCTGAGCCGTGCTGCCGGGAAACCTGGGACAACGAGGCCGTCATCCGCCGCATGATGGCGGAGCAGAGGGACATGCGCGTCCCGGCCGAGCTCGTGCCCCGCTGCCCCAGGTGCGGGAAGCCGCTGACCATGAACCTGCGCTCTGACGATAAGTTTGTTCAGGATGAGGGGTGGTATGCCGCCGCCGGGCGGTATGAGGACTACCTGCACCGGCACCGGCGCGGGAAGGTCCTCTACCTGGAGCTCGGCGTGGGTTACAACACGCCCGTCATCATCAAGTATCCATTCTGGCGGATGACTCTGCAAAACCGCGAAGCTGTCTACGCCTGCATCAACCGCGGGCAGACGCTCGTGCCGGGAGACCTCCGTCGGCAGGCCGTCTGCATCGACGGGGACATAGGTATGGTGCTCCAGGCCATGCTTGATGCCCGTGAGAACCGGACTGAGGCGGCCGCGGCTTTGCGCCCCGACAGCATCACCGGGTTCTGAGCCGCTTGTTTCGTCCGGGATGCAGCGGTTCATCCGCCTCATACCGCCTGCCGCATTGTCCCATGGGAAGCATATCGTGGGCGGCTTTCTGGAAGATCTCCTGGGGAAAGACCTGAAACCGTGGCAGAGAGGCAGGCCGGAGGGAGGTGCACGCCATGGGTAAGCGGGGCCGCTGGGAGGGCCGGGTGGTCATCGGCTACGACGAGAAGGGCCTGCCCAGAACAAAGAACGTCCTGGCTAAGACGAAACGGGAGTGCCAGGAGAAGATGAAGCAGCTCCGGGAGACGGTGACCGGCTCCAAGACGGAGAAGGTCCGGTCGGAGATGCCCTTTGGAGAGTGGCTGGACTTCTGGTACTAGAACTATGTGAAGCCCCAGATCCGTCCCACCACCCAGGCCAACTACGAAGCGAAGATCTATCAGCATATCATTCCGGAACTGGGGAAGATCCCCCTGAACCAGCTGGCGCAGAAGGACCTCCAGCAGTTCTATGCCCGGATGAAGACGGGCGGGCGGCTTATCCGCACGGAGCAGTTCGGCAAGGGGCTGTCCGACTCCATGGTGCGCGGCCTCCACGCTGCCTGCCGGTCCGCTCTGGAGAAGGCGGTGCAGGAGGAACTGATCCGCACCAATCCGGCGGTGGGCTGCAAGCTGCCGCCCAAGCGGGGCCGGGAGATGCAGGTACTGGGCCGGGAGGAGCTCCAGCGGTTTCTCATCCAGGCCCAGGCAGACGGTTATTTCGAGCTGTTTCTCCTGGATCTGTGCACCGGCCTGCGGCGGGGCGAACTGCTGGCCCTCCAGTGGGACGACCTGGACTTCAAGGCCGGGACCCTGACCGTGAATAAGCAGGTCTACGAGGTGAAGGGACAGCTCCAGGTGAGCGTCCCGAAAACCCGCGCCTCCATCCGCAGGCTGGTCCTGCCGCCTGGCGTAGTAGAGGTGCTGCGGGCGTATCGGGAGACGGTGGACTCCAGATGGATGTTTCTCTCCCCGGTCAAAGAGGACGTGCCCATAACACCGGGAGCGGTGCGCCGGCGGCTCCAGATCATTCTGGAGCGGGCCGGGTGTAAGAGAATCAGATTTCACGATTTACGCCACACCTTTGCCACCATGTCCCTGGAGAGCGGCATGGATGTGAAGACCCTCTCCGCCATGCTGGGCCATGTGTCGGCGGCAACCACCCTGGACATCTACACCCACGTCACCGGGGATATGCAGAGCGAGGCGGCGGCCAAGATCGACCGGGGACTGGGCAACGAGGTGTTGGGGAGCCCTGAGCAGGCAGAGCAGGGTTCAGTCGAAGATTTCCAGCCGGTGCTGGGGCGAAAGCGGAAGTCAGGCTCCGGGTGCATCACCCAGATCAACGACCACCTGTTCGAAGGCCGCTACTCCCCCACCTGGCCG
>CAJFRI010000049.1 GCA_904419385.1 Candidatus Heteroscillospira lomanii | reverse complement strand
TACGAGGACATCTCTAGGAGTCATACTGTTTCCTCCCTATTTAAAATAAGTTCTTCGCCTGGTGATACAAGCATCACATCCACATTTTCATAACGTCGTTCAACATCTGTTTTAAACTTTTCGGCGTCTGCCACAAGTTCAGAATTTGTATTGTAATGCATCGGAACTATATATTTGGCTCTGAGCATTCCCACTGCTTCCTCTGCATCCACAACGTCCATCGTAAATCTTCCTCCTATCGGAAGCATGGCAACCTCAGGACAATATCGTTTGGCAATCAATGACATATCTCCAAACAGGGCAGTATCACCTGCATGATATACTACCGGTTCTTTATCTATTGTTATCACAAAGCCAACCGCAGAGGAATTCGGTAACCACTCTCTCCGTCCATACCACTCATCGCCGTATATTGCACTTGGATGAATCGCTGGAACCATACTTACACTCACACCATACATGTCCACAGTTCCTCCCTGAGCCGCCGGAAACAGGCGTTCTCCGCGAACATATCCATATTTGCTCATATACCATGATATTTCCGGATCGCACATCATCCCAGCTCTGCTATTAGACATAAGTTCAATGGCATCTCCAAAGTGGTCAAAATGCCCATGTGTGACAAGGATAATATCAACATCAAACAGTTCTTTAAGCTCGAGCGGACACAAAGGATTGTTTTTTATCCACGGATCGATAACTATTTTTTTACCAGCTGCTTCAATTAAAAAGGCCGATTGACCAAGCCATCTTATTTTCATAACTTTTATCCTCACACATGCTCTATTATTTTGAAACTATAAAAATATATTATCATTATATATTTTTAATGTCAATATCAATAAATATGTTAATTGTATCAAAATATTTATTGTTGATTATTACATATCATATAAAAATATAATGTTATATTGTGTTTTTTACTATTTTTTACCTAATAATTTCTAATATATCATTATTTTTCCAATTATAATAAACTATAAATAAAGAGGGTGATTAATATTAATTCAGAAATTAAAATCTCCAAAAAAGTACCCAAGCGGGGAGACGACGGGTACAAAATAGTCTCTGTACGCATGAAAGAAGAAACCGTGAATCGTCTGGATGAACTGTCAGTGCAGACCAACCGTTCTCGAAATGAACTCATCAACATATTGCTGGAATCAACAATTAACATAGTCAAAGTTGAAGATGTTCAGTGATCTGTTTGTCCGATAAACACAGGGGCTTCTTTTCGGCGGCCCCTGTGTTTATTGACTGTGAAGAAAGTTTGTGATAGAATCACATGATAATAGGGTATTTTTACCCGTCTATTTAAAAAGGAGTGGTCATCCGCAATGGAAGAGGGCAATTTGTTGTCCTGGATCATTATAGTCCTGCTGCTTCTGGCAGCCTGGTATTTCGCCGTCGCCGAGACGTCGTTCGCCTCCGTGAGCCGTATCAAAATCAAGACGCTCATGGACAAAGGCGACGTGAGGGCAAAGCGCGCAATGTATGTGCTGGACAATTTTGACCGGGCCATCACCACCATCCTCATCGGAACAAACGTAATCCAGCTGGCGATCGCCTCAATGGTGACCGTCATAGTCACTCGTGAGTTTGGCGTTGGCTTTGTGGCCATCAGCACTATAATCACGACCATGGTCGTGTTCTTCGCAGGTGAAATGCTGCCGAAGAGCATAGGAAAGAAAAAAAGCGAGCATTTCGCCCTGGCGACTGCCGGCTCGCTCAGCTTCCTGATGAAGCTGCTCGGCCCGCTCGCCACCCTGCTCACAGCGATAGGTAACGCGTTTTCCAAGCTGACTCCCGGCGACGAAACGCTCACCGTCACCGAAGATGAGCTGTACGACATCATCGAGAACATGAAGGACGACGGAGAGCTCGGGGCCGAAAAAGGCGAGCTCGTGCACTCCGCGCTCATGTTTGCCGATGTCACGGTCGAGAGCGTGCTCACATCCAGAGTCGATGTCGCCGCCATAAACGTGAGCGACAGCACCGAGGAGATCCTCGCCAAGATCAAAGAGGAAAAGCACAGCCGCCTGCCCGTCTATCGCGACACAATCGACAACATTATCGGCGTCCTGCAGATACGCAAATACATAAAGGCATATCTGCGCTGCGGAGCCGACGTCAAAATAGAACCCCTGCTCGACGAGGCCTACTTCGTCCACCAGAGCACCAATATCGACGAGCTGCTGCCAGCCATGAGCCGCCGCAAGATCAACATGGCCATAGTCACCGACAACTACGGCGGAACACTCGGCATAGTCACCATCGAGGACATACTCGAGGAGCTCGTCGGCGATATCTGGGACGAGGACGACGACATCGTCGAGGAATTTACGCAGCTGCCTGACGGCGGCATCGAGATAAGCGCCGAGGCCAGCATTGAGGACACTTTTGAACACCTCAACTTTGCCGACCCCGACGACACCGAGTGGAGCCACAAGCTCATGGGCGAGTGGGCTTATGAGCAGTTCGAGTTTCTGCCCAGGGAGGGCGACAGCTTTGAGTACCACGGCGTGAAGTTCGTCGTGTCGAAGATGCGCAGCCACAGGATACTCAAAATAACCGCCTATCTCCCCGCCTCCGGCGGCGAAACCGGGAAAGGGGGCGAGGCTGAATGAGCGACTACGCCCTGCTGCTGGTGCTCCCCGTGCTGATCGCCTGCTCCGGATTCTTCTCCGCGGCTGAGATGGCCTATTCCTCAGCCAACCGCATCAGAATAGATAACCTCATGGAAAACGGCGACCGCCGCGCAAAGGCCGCCTCTTATATCATCGGCCACTTTGACGACTCGCTGAGCGCCATACTGATAGGCAACAACCTCGTCAACATCGCGGCCTCGTCGATATCCTCCGTCGTCGCCATACTGATTGCCGGCGAGGAGTACACCGCACTGGCCACGGCCATAATCTCCGTGTTCATCATCATCTTCGCTGAGGGGACGCCCAAGATAGTCGCAAAGAAAAATGCGAACCGCCTGTCGCTCGCCTTTGCCTATATCATCCGCGCGCTCACCATAGTGCTGAAACCTGTGATCGTCGTCGTCGTTTGGCTGACGAATGTCCTCACCAGCCGCGTACACGACGACAACGAGGAGGATGACGGCGCCGCCGTCGAGGAGCTCCAGTCCATCATCGAGACCGTTGAGGACGAGGGCGTCATAGATGAGGACCGCTCCGAGCTGCTCCAGGCCGCGCTCGACTTCTCCGACATATCCGCAAGCGAGGTCATGACCGCGAGAGTCGACATGCTCGCCATAGACATAGACGACGACCCCGATGAGATATTCAAAACCATCGAGGACGCGCCCTACTCCCGCCTGCCCGTGTATGAGGACAGCATAGACAACATCATCGGCGTGCTCTACCTCAACCACTATTTCAAGGCCAAGGTCGACGGCGGCCCCGTCGACATACGCAGCCTCGTCATCGAGCCGTGCTATGTCTACAAGACCATGAAGCTGCCGGCCGTCCTCGGCGAGCTCAAGCGCTGCAAGACGCACATGGCCGTCGTCACCGACGAATACGGCGGCTCCATGGGCATCATCACCATGGAGGATGTGCTCGAGCAGCTCGTCGGCGATATCTGGGACGAAACTGACGAGATAGAAAACGAGGTCGTCGAGACCTCCGAAGGCGTGTACGAACTCGACGGCGACCTCAGCATAAGCGACTTCCTCGAGCTGCTCCAGTGGGATGAGGACTCTTTCGACACCGACAGCGCCACCGTCGGCGGCTGGTGCATCGAGATGCTCGGCCACTTCCCCGAGCCGGGCGAGAGCTTTGAATACGAAAACCTCAATGTCACCGTCGACGAGATGGACGGCCTGCGCGTGAGCAAAGTCAACGTCCGGGTCAGCAAGCCAAACACCGAGGAATAGTGCGAATATATTATGTAAACCAAAAATTCACAAAATATATGTGACTAAGTCCCCTGCCTGTGGTAGAATGTAAAGGTATATCTCCACAGGCAGGTCTTTTTATGAAGAAATTTTCGCTCTGGCGGCTGATAAAGCGCGCTTTTCTGGTGTGCGCCGTGCTCGGCGTGCTCGGCTGCGCAGCCATTGCCGCCATAAACATATATGTCTGCTCCTACGCCTCGCGCTATATAGTCACGGAGCAGGAGGCCGCGTCCCTCGGCGGCGACTGTGCGCTCGTGCTCGGCTGCGCCGTGTGGAACGGCAACACCCCGAGCCCCATGCTCGAGGACAGGCTCAGCGAGGGGCTGGAGCTCTATGAGGAGAGCGCCGTGCCGAAGCTGCTGCTCAGCGGCGACCACGGCCGCGAGTACTACGACGAGGTCGGCGTCATGCGCGACTGGTGCCTCGAGCGCGGGGTGCCGTCTGACGACATCTTCCTGGACCACGCGGGGTTTTCCACCTATGAGAGCGTCTACCGTGCGCGCGACGTGTTTGAGTGCTCAACTCCCGTGATAGTCACCCAGCAGTATCATCTCTACCGCGCGGTCTACTCGGCCCGCGCGCTCGGGCTCGACGCCTACGGCGTGGCCTCAGACCCCGTGGAGTACTCCGGGCAGCTGTTCCGCGACGCGCGCGAGGCGCTCGCCCGCGTGAAAGACTTTTTCTATGTGATGTTCGACGTGCAGCCGACTTTCCTCGGCGACGTCATACCCGTCTCCGGCGACGGCAACGCCGCAGACGGATAAAAAAATCCGCACCTTTCGGTGCGGATTTTTATTTGCGTTTTCTCCTGCGTACAACATATACCAGCGACACAATCATCGCAGCCAGGAGCATCCCCAGCATAAGCCAGTATATGAGTACGGGCAGCAGAAGCTCGTATCCGAAGACAATTTGACACGCCGCCTCGCAAGCGCCCATACAGAACAGTATCAGCACCGGCAGCGCCCATTTAGCGAAAATGCTCTGAGCCTTTTTGAGTATCAGCAGCTGCACCGCCACGGAGAGCAGGCAGGCGAGCCAGAATATGAGGCTCAGCGGGCTTGTGAATTGAAGCGGGAGCAGAAATATGCCGATCTCGGCGCCGAGCAAAAACGCGCTCTCCATCTCACATTTCCTTCGCGGCGGCGCGCCAGACCTCGGAAAACGGCACGCTCTTTTCACGTGCTATGGCCGCGACGTCGTCGTACTCGGGCTTTGCCCGCTCGACCCCGAAGCCGGAGGCCGTCTTGACGCGCACATCGCCGTATTCCGTGCTCACGGTGCGGGACCCGGGGACGAGCTTCACGCGGCGGCATGGCTTTATGCGCACGCCGTTTGTCGCCGTCTCGCGCAGGACGGCCCTGGCGAGCCGGTCCGCGTCATCCGCCCTCGCCACGACGACGAGCATATGGCCGGGGCGGCCTTTTTTCATGACGGCAGGCACGGCGCAGGCGTCGAGCGCCCCGTCGGCCATGAGCTTTTCAATGGCGTATCCGAGGGCCTCGCCCGTCATGTCGTCTATGCTGCATTCGATCTCGCAGACCTCATCGGCGGTGCCGTCACCGCTCTCCCCGAGGAAAGCGCGCACGCAGTTCGGCGAGTCGCCGAAGTGCTTCGAGCCCATGCCGCAGCCGGTTTTGAGAACGGTCATGGCCGGGCGGTTCGAGAACTCTCCGGCAAAATATTTTATCAGCGCGGCGCCTGTCGGCGTGCACATCTCGCCCTCGATATCGCCGGCGTAGGCCGGCACCCCCTCGAGCAGATAGGCGGCCGCCGGCGCGGGCACGGGGAGCAGCCCATGCGCGCAGCGGACGAAGCCGTATCCCGTGCGGACGGGCGAGAAGACAATGCGCTCCGGCTTCAGCTGCTCTATGGCCAGGCACACGGCCGTCACGTCGGCAACCGCGTCGAGCGATCCGACCTCATGGAAGTGGATGTGCTCGGGCTCGGCGCCGTGCGCCCTGGCCTCGGCGGCGGCGAGCAGATCGTAAACTCCCATGGCGTCGGCGCGTGCTTTCTCCGGTATGTCGAGCGAGCCCAGCACGGCGCGTATGTCGGCGAGGCCGCTGTGGTGATGATGGGCGTGGCCGTGCTCATGTCCGTGATGGTGTTCATGTCCATGCTCGCGGCTGTGGTCATGGCTGTGGTCATGGCAATGACCGTGGCCGTGCTCATGCATGTGCACGTCTTCGGAGCGCTCCTCCTCGCCGTTGACCACGACGCGGAAATGCGTCCCCGCGAGGCCGCAGCTCTCGGCAGGCTCGGCGCTCATCACGACGCCCGGTATTCCGAGGGAGTTGAGCTTTTTGATGAAAGCCTCCTTATCGTCGAGCAGCTCGTATACCGCGGCGGCGAGCATGTCCCCCGCCGCGCCCATGGAACATTCTATGTAAAGCGTTTTCATCTGGCACTCTCCATTTTATTGATGCGGTTGGCGAGGTAGCCCGCGCCGAACCCGTTGTCTATATTCACGACGGACACGCCCGAGGCGCAGGAGTTGAGCATGCTCAAAAGCGCCGCGAGGCCGCCGAAATTTGCCCCATATCCCACGCTGGTCGGCACGGCGATGACGGGGCAGTCGACAAGCCCGCCGACGACGGACGCGAGCGCGCCCTCCATGCCGGCCACGGCGACGACGCAGCGCGCGGAGGCAAGCTCACCGACATTCGAGAGCAGCCTGTGCAGCCCTGCGACGCCGACGTCGTACAGCCGCGTCACACGGCTGCCGAGAGTCTCGGCGGTGAGCGCGGCCTCCTCGGCCACGGGCAGGTCGCTCGTGCCGCCGGTGGCGACGACGATGTGTCCCGTCTTTTCTATTGGCGCCGGGTTTGCTATGCCGAAGCGCGCCAGCTCATGGTACTCGAGGTCTATCGAGCTGTCGAGCCGGCTGCGCTTGTCCTGGTCGAGCCGCGTCACCATTATGTTATGGCTGCCGCGGCGCGTCATGGCGGCGAGGATTCCGCTTATCTGCTCCGGAGTCTTCCCGGCGCCGTAGATCACCTCGCCGGCGCCCTGGCGCACGGCGCGGTGAAAGTCGACTTTTGCATATCCGAGATCCTCGAACGGGCTGACCTTCAGCTCGTTCAGCGCATCCTCGGGACTTACGCTGCCGTCGGCGACGGAGCGCAGCAGCTCCATTATATCCTGTTTTCCGTCCATTTCCGAACCTCCTTGTCAAAGAGAAGCCTTGCGCGCGTCAAGGTCGAGATATATCTCATCAAAAAACGGCCTCACCCGCCCGATCACCTCGAGCCGGTTCTCCAGCACGAACGGCATCTGTCCCTCCGTGACCTGGATGAGCCCGGCCCCGCGGCGCACGCGGACGCGGAAGTCACTCAGGCCGAGCTCCATCAGAGCCTCCTCGGCGCACTCGACGCGGCGCAGCGTCTCCGGCTCTATGGCCTCGCCCGTCGGTATTCGCGTGGCGAGGCAGGCATAGGCTGGCTTTTTGGCCGTGAACAGCCCGGCCTCGGCCGAGAGGCGGCGCAGCTCGGGCTTCGTTATGCCGCACTCGCGCAGCGGCGAGCGCACGCCGAGCTCGCGCAGCGCGCGCATGCCCGGCCGGTCAGACGCGTCGTCCGAGGCGTTGGTCCCGTCGATTATCAGGCCGAGGCCGTCCGCCGCAGCGCTCTCCGCTATTGCTGAGAATATGCGGCGCTTGCAGTGGTAGCACCTGTCGGGCCCGTTTGAGCGCACGGCGGCGTCTGCGAGCGGGTCGCACTCGACTATGCGCAGCTTTGCGCCGAGCTCTTTTGCGAGGCGGACAGCATCGCCGAACTCGAACTCCGGCTGGAACGGAGTCTTGACGAAATAGGCCGTCACGTCGGCGCCGCAGTCTTTCGCGGCGTAGAGCAGGTAGGCCGAGTCGGCCCCGCCGGAGAAGGCGAGGGCGCATTTGCTGTTTTCTGCGAAAAATTCTCTGAGCGTCATATGTATACCTCAAGCAAAAGAGGCATACCCAACAAGGTATGCCTCGGATCGTATTCTTTCAGCGCCCTGTCAGCAGGCCGGATAATTTTATCATACCTTTCGCCCGCCGTCAATAAGCCGGCTATATAGTCAGCGAGCCGTTCTCGTCCTCGAGGAGTATGAGTATCTTCTGCTGCTCTCCGGTTTCGGCATTGACATAGACTATGCATCTGCCGCCGGCGGAGTCGGTGCACACGAACTCGTAGCACAGCACCTCGTGCTGCCCGGCCGTGGGTATCACGCAGAGCCTCCAGCCGTCGACGCTGAGCGAGCCTGCCTGCTCCCGTGCCTGCTCCATTGAGACGGCGGGCTCCGCCAGGTCGCGCGCGGTGTGAGAGGAGATATACCCCGCGCTCTCGAAGCCGACGACCATGCCGCCGTCGAGCGCGACGGACACCTTGATGAGGTCCGGGTAGATGAGCACGCCGTCCTGCTCGTAGGCATAGTTTATCGTGCACACGCCGCCGCGTATCATATGATAGCTCTCGCTCATGCCGTCATATCCGCGCTCCGCGAGAAAGCTCGCGGCTATCGCGGAGGCATCGGCAGCCGTCATGTTCGCCTCTCCGGGCGCATAGGAGCTGATGAAGTTCATCACCACGCCGCCGCGCTCCGTGACCTCGACCGTCATCTCGCCGCAGCTGAAGTAATAGCACGGGATGATGCCCTCGGAGAGTCCCATTGGCTCGAGCTCGTCCTCATCCATGCCGAGGAACTCCGCCGCGGCCTTTCGCGCTTCTTCCTCGGACACCAGAGGCTCGCTCTCGAGCAGCTTCGGGCGTGAGTCCTTGATGTGCTCTGAAAACGGCCCGTCGTATATGAGGCTCGGTATCTCGGGAAACTCCTCTTCTATGAGCCGCATCCCTCCGGAGAGCGTTTCGGGCACGGCGCTCTCCTCGGCCTCGTCGAGCTGGCGCTCGGCGTCGTCCAGCTCATCCATGGTTATCCCGCCGGCCGACAGCTCCTCCTGGAGCGTGCGGAAATTCGACGCGAGCTGCGACGCCGTCTCCGACAGGGCGCGCAGGTTCTGCGCCTCCTCGTCGGTGTACTCCCTGCCCGCGCGGGAGAGCGAATATGCGTAGTCGCCGACGCGGCTGATGAAGCCCGCCGTTTTCTCCAGCTCCTGGGTCGAGAACGGCAGCGCGCCGAGCGACATCTGCGCCGTCATTGCCTTGCCGAACACATCGGTGCACACGGCGCTTATCATCTCGGGGCTGCGGGCATAAAGGCTCTTTCTGAGCGCGGTGTCGAGCTCGTTCATGCCGGTCACGAGCTCGGCGAAAGCGTGGTCATGGCTGAGGGCGAGGGCGCTGCCGAGCCTGTCGGCCCGGCGCCAGCCGTTCACAGCCAGCGCGCCCGTGACGACGAGCGCCAGCACAAGCACGGATATTATCACAGCGGCGGTCTTTTTCTTCATAACTGCCTCCAAACAAAAAAACTCTTTTGGGATGAGTATGTCCCAAAAGAGTTTTTTTATTTTTGACGGCGCGTTATTTTGTCAGTTTTTCAAGCCCCGCCCTCAGCCGGCGCAGGCACTCCTCCCTGCCGAGTATGCGGCAGATCTCAACAGCTCCGCCGGGCGTGACGGCGACTCCGGCCGCCGCTATGCGCACCGGCCACATGAGCTTTGCGTTTTTCACCTGCTTGTCCGCGGCGATGGATGTGAGAGCGCCGAGTATGGCCTCGTCGGTCCACTCAGGCAGGGCCTCGAGCGCGGGGATGACCGCCTCGAGCATCTCGCGGGAGGATTCACGGTCTGATTTTGACTTCTTGTGCACGAAGAGCTCGGCGTCATAGTCCGGCAGCTCGTCGAAAAATCCGAGCTTCGGCGGTATGTCGCTCAGATACTCGCAGCGCTGCTGGAGCAGGGGCGCAATATCGTCGGGGTCTATGGCCGGGTTTTTCACCGCGCTGCGGATATACGGGCGGGCGAGCTCGGCAAAGCGCCCGGGCGGCAGCGCGCGGATGTACTCGGCGTTGAAATAGTTGAGCTTCGCCATGTCGAATATGGCGGGCGATTTGGAGATGCCGGAGATATCGAACACATCGCACAGCTCCTCGAGCGAGAATATCTCGCGCTCTCCGCCGGGGCTCCAGCCAAGCAGGGCAACATAGTTCACGACGGCGTCGGTGAGATATCCGAGGGAGATGAGATCCTCATAGCTCGGGTCGCCGTGCCGCTTGGACATCTTGTTGTGCGCGTCGCGCATTACGGGCGGGCAGTGCACATATTTCGGTATGTCCCAGCCGAAAGCCCGGTAGAGCAGGTCGTACTTCGGGGCTGACGAGAGATACTCGCTGCCGCGCACGACATGCGTTATGCCCATGAGATGGTCGTCGACCACGTTGGCAAAGTTGTAGGTCGGCAGGCCGTCGGTCTTTATCAGCACATTGTCGTCAAGGCTGTCGTTCGGCACGGTGATGTCGCCGAATATCTCGTCATGGAAGGTCGTCGTGCCGCCGTGTGGTATCTTCTGGCGGATGACGAAGCTCTCCCCGCTCCCGGCGCGGCGCCTGGCCTCGGCGGGGTCGAGGCTGCGGCAGGGGTCCTCGTGCTTTTCAAAGCCCTCCTCCGCCTCCTCTCCCTTGGAGCAGAAGCAGTAATACGCCCCGCCCAGCTCGACGAGCAGCTCGGCGTATCTCATATACAGCCCGCGGCGCTCGGTCTGGACATAGGGGCCGACAGGGCCGCCCACGTCGGGCCCCTCGTCGTGGCTGAGGCGGCACTCGGCAAGCGTCCTGTATATGGCGTCGGTCGCGCCCTCGACATAGCGCCCCTGATCGGTGTCCTCTATGCGGAGGATGAACTTGCCGCCGGCGTGGCGCGCGATAAAATATGTATACAGAGCGGTGCGCAGATTGCCGACGTGCATGTACCCCGTCGGGCTGGGGGCAAAGCGTGTGCGCACCTCGCCGCGCGGGATGCGCGACTCCATATCCTCGAACCATTTCATGTCAAGGCCCATAGACTTACCTCCATCGACTGTATTCTCCGATGATTATATTCTCCCGCCCGCGGCCTTGTCAAGAGAGCCGCAGGCTCTTTATTTTTGCCGCATGAGGGCGATTGGTGTTGTATTGCCGGGCCATTCGTGCTAAAATATTGTGACTGATTATACAGTTGTCCAATCTCATCAAGGAGTGACATAGATGATTTCTGAAAAAATGATGAAGCTCGCCCAGGGCAACAGCGCCATCCGCGCCATGTTCGAGGAGGGCAACCGCCTCGCCGAGAAATACGGCCGTGAAAATGTTTACGACTTCAGCCTCGGCAACCCCAACTTCCCCGCTCCTCCCGAGGTCAAAGAGGCCATACTTGACATAATTGAGAACGAGGACCCCGTGTTCGTGCACGGATATATGTCCAACGCCGGCTATCCCGACGTGCGCGAGGCCATCGCCCAGTCGCTCAACAGCCGCTTCGGCACTCGCTACATCGCCGGCAACATCATCATGACCGTCGGCGCAGCCTCCGGTATAAACAT
>CAJFRI010000048.1 GCA_904419385.1 Candidatus Heteroscillospira lomanii | reverse complement strand
GCTGTTGAAGTCGCCGCTGCTGTCCGGCGGGAAGAACTCGTCGACGGGGAAGGGAATTTTCGAAAACAGGGTGCACGGATCCTCCGCGCAGCCCGGCGCGCCGACGCACTCCTTGTCGGGGAAGCAGTAGCTGTAAGTCGGGATGAGCAACTGGGTGTCGCGCTCGAGGCGCACTATGGAGAACTGGCCGAGGCTGACGAGCAGTATCCTGTTGCCGGTGCTCAGCACTATGTCTTCACCCAGGGCCTCTATGATAAAGGCCGGCACCTCGCTGATATCGGCCTCTCCGCCGCAGTAGCAGTTCGCGTCTATGACCTTCAGGCCGAGTATGATCGGATTCACGGCCTCGACGACGGCTATGGGCTGGTTTGCTCTGAAGCCTGTCACGGAGTCGAAAGCGGAGGAAAACACTTTCACGTCTCCGTCGCTTCCGTAGAGGATGACGCGCTTGGTGAACACGCTCAGGCCGATGATCTCGTTGCCGCTCGGATAGGCCTCGCCGCGTATCCTGTAGTAATAGGTGACGTCAACGGTGAAGTATCCGCGGTTGAAGCAGATCTCCTCAACGTTCACATCGACGTACAGCAGCTCCGCGCAGCGGGGACGGATGCTCATGGCGCTCTCTATGTATGTCTGAGAAGTGATGGTGGGGTATACCCGCAGGTCCTCGATGCAGTCTTTGTCCCTGCAGCTGTCGAACACCTTGTGGGTGTGTATGCACACGGCCTCTTTGAACGACGCTTTGCTGTCGACGGGGCCGGGCACGACTTTGTCTGCCATATGATTACCTCCTGACCTGTGATTTGAAGCGATCTTCAATACAGTCTATGCGCGCCGGGCTGTGATGTTAATTTCCGGCGCGGAAAAGAGGGTTTGACGCGGGCATTTTAATCGGCTATAATACTTATAAGTATGACAACTGTTCGGGGAGGGCACCACATGGAGAGATTTGGCTTTATCCATGACAAGCTCGACATAAAGATACTTATTCTGTTCGTTCTCCGGCGCCTGCCGGACTATGTCCAGGGCGATACGCTCGCGGAGCTTGTCCTCTGCGACGACGGCATCAGCTATTTCGACTACACCGAATGCCTCGATGAGCTGATCGGCACAGGACATATAGAGCGCGACGGGCAGAGATACCGCATCACCGAAAAGGGCGATGAGCATGGCGGCACAATAGAGTCCAGCCTGCCGTACTCCGTGCGCAAAAAAGCTGAAAAGCTCATCGAACCGGTCGCTCAGAAGCTGCTGCGCAACAAGATGATCAAGACTTCGCATACGGCCGCGTCCGGCGGCGTCACAGTCGAGCTCTCGATGTCCGACGGAGTCGGCGAGGTGATCTCTATGCGCCTCCTCGCGGCTGACGAGGATCAGGCAGCCGAGATGGAGAAGAACTTCCGTGAGCATGCTGAGGAGTACTACGGCGGGATAGTCGAGCTCCTGAGCGGCCATAAGGAATGAACAGGCAGCAAAAAGCCCCTGCAGAGAGCAGGGGCTTTGTTTTTTGCGTTTTATTTTGCGGCTTTCACGGCCTTGAGGCCGGGCGCCATGTTAACATAGGAGCCTGCGAGGATGAACAGGACGCCTGCGATGAGGTTTGCCGTTATCGGTTCGCCGAGCACGATGAATGCGAGGATGGGCGCGATTACGGGCTTGAGGAAGAAAGCAATAGACGCCACAGACGGCCCGCCGAGCTCTATCGCCTTCATATAGAAGTAGTAGCCGAGGCCGGTGACGAAAATACCGAGGTAGAGGAGCACGGGCAGCGTCTGCGCGCTTATGCCGCCGAATATGGGGATGTCGGCGATGAGCATGACAGGCAGAAGCACGGCGCAGCCGAAGAGAAAGCTGAACGCATTCTGTGCCATGCCGCCTATGGAGGCTATGCGGCGTTTGCCGTAGGCCGTGTATAGGCCGAAGGTGACGGCCGCGACGACTGCGCAGCCAAGGTAGAGCGGGTCGATGCCGCCGGAGAGCACCTCGGCAGGGTTCGCGACTATCACAAGGCCGATGAGCATGAGCAGGAGCACGACGGCTTTTCGCTTCGTGAAAGGATCGTCGGCCACAAAATGGGCGAAGATCATGGTGAACAGCGGGTTCGTGCAGATGATTATGGCGGCGAGATTGGCGTTTATGCCTATCATGCTCACCTGGAGCAGCGTCATGCTGATGGATATGCTGATGACGCCGAGAAAGAGCAGATAGCCGAGATCACCGGCCGTGAGGGAGTGCCCGCGCTTTTTCAGGTCGGATATGGCGAAGGGCAGCAGCATGAGACCGCCGATAAGAAAGCGCAGGAAAGTGAGCTGGATGGAGTTGAACGCTCCGCCCGTGTATTTCGCCGCGACCTCCATGGTGCCGAAGAGAAATGCAGTAGCGAGGACGCATATGTAGCATTTTTTCAATGTAATTTCAATCCTTTCAGGCACATTCTCTCAGTTTGCCTTGTAGTCCATGAATTTCACGAAATTCTCAAAATCGGCATTTTCCCCATCCTTGGTCTCGGGGATGGTTAGCACGACGCCTTTCGGCAGATACAGCGCCACGCCGCCTTTTATGCGGCGCATGGCTTTAATGTCGCAGATAGGGATGTCGAGCGAGTGCATGCTGCCGCGGATGATTATGTTGTCGGCAGTGATATAGGTGTCGGTGTTGGGATCCGGCTTGTGAGCCAGCACATCGGAGATGCCGTGCTTTATAGTCATGGACGAGATCGGCGTGAAGGTGATGATATGCTGGAGGTTGAACACTATGATGGCCGCGAGACAAACCGCGATGGACAGCGGTGAGGGGCTGAAGAACATGTAGCCCAGCGCATAGAGCGAGATGCCCAGGCGCACGACGTTCGACATCGTGAAGATGAGCTTGGTCGTGTACATCTTGCGGTAGCCTTCCTGCTGCTGGCTGACATACTGCTCGAGCGTGTAGGCGTAGTGGAAGTGATACTTGTACACCAGAGGCACGTCGTCGCGCAGGTCATCGGCTTCCTCGACGACTTTCTCGTGCTGGGCGTCGGCCACGGCCTTGATGAACTCGGCTTTATCGGGGATGGCGCTGAGCGGGACTATGTCGGCCACGGTGCCGCTGCAGTAGAGCAGGAGGGAACTGGGCAGCTCGTCATAGCCGTTGAGGTCGGACAGGTCGTACTCATACTTGAGCGACCCGGAGCGCACGGTGACGAGCTTGGGGCCTATGGTGAGCTCGTGTTCTTTCCAGAATTCGGGGCTCAGCTTGCCCTGCATCTCAAACCGCTCGAGCGCCACAACGGCACGTCTGTGGGTGAGCAGACGGATTGACACCGTCGCCGCGGCGACGAAGATGCTCATCGCACCGATTATAAGCACGCTTGTACCGGAGATGCGCGCTGTGGCCACAAGATAGAGATAGAGGCCGAACTGGACGATAGTGCCAAGAATGGTGATAAAGACGGAGAGCGGACGCCTGCCGCGGCGCCTGATCTGGTTCTCGAGCATCTCTATGTAATTCTCACGTGTGACTTTGTATCTCAGTTTCATTTTTTTCCTCCCAGCTCAGGACTTGTATTCAAACTCAAGGTCATAGAGGCTCACGGTGTCGCCGTCTTTCACTCCGAGGGCTTCCATCTTGTCGAAGAGGCCGCTCTCGCGGAGGACGCGGTCGAAATACATGCGCGACTCATAGTCGTCGAAGTTCACGCTGCTCATGATTTTTGCGAGCCAGTCGCCCTCGACTATCCACACATCGTCGGACTTCGTGATGCTGATGTCGTCGGGCGAGCACTTCTCCGGCTCGGGCGGGACATAGTCGGCCTCGTATACGGCGACGGGCGGCAGCTCGGCCAATCGCGCAGCCGTGCGCTCGATGAGCGGGCGCACGCCCTGGTGCGTGACGGCCGACAGCTCAAAGAACTCATAGCCGAGCCCGGTGACGTAGTCCTTCAGCTCGTCTATCTTCTGTCTGTTGCCGCCGAGCAGGTCGCACTTGTTGCCGACGACGATCTGCGGCCTGGAGGCGAGGTCGGCGTTATACTTGCACAGCTCGTCGTTTATGGCGTTGAAGTCCTCGATGGGGTCGCGGCCCTCGCTGCCGGATACATCTACGATGTGCAGCAGAAGGCGGCAGCGGTCGATGTGCCGGAGGAAATCGTGTCCCAGCCCGGCCCCGTCGCTCGCGCCCTCGATTATGCCGGGGATATCTGCCATGACGAAGGACGAGCCCTCGCCGGCGTATACCATGCCGAGATTGGGATAGAGCGTGGTGAAATGGTAGTTCGCTATCTTGGGGTGGGCCTTGCTCACTACGGAGAGCAGAGTGCTCTTGCCGACGTTCGGGAAGCCGACCAGGCCGACATCGGCCAGCAGCTTCAGTTCCAGAGTGACCTCGCGGCTCTCCCCGGGCAGGCCTGGTTTGGCAAAGCGGGGCGTCTGGCGTGTGGGAGTGGCGAAGTGCTTGTTGCCCCAGCCGCCGCGCCCGCCCTTTGCGAGGACGAAAGGTTCGTCGCCGGACATGTCTTTGATGATGCCGCCGGTCTCCCTGTCGCGGATCAGCGTCCCGCGCGGGACGCGTATGGTGAGGCTCTCGCCGTCGCGCCCGGAGCAGCGGCGGCCCTGGCCGTCACCGCCGTTCCCGGCGGCATATTTGCGTTTATAACGGAAATCCATCAGCGTGGACATGTGGTCGTCAACAACGACGACGATGTCGCCGCCGCGCCCGCCGTCGCCGCCGTCAGGACCTCCGGCTGCGATGTATTTCTCGCGGTGGAAGGCGACGGCTCCGTCGCCGCCTTTTCCGGCGATGACTTTTATCGTCGCCTTGTCGACAAAGGATGTGGCCATGTGCGAGCCTCCTCTCGTTAGGTGTTTCAGATGTTGGCCAGATCGCCCTCAAGCTCATCCAGCTCACTGTCGGACTGGGCGGTGAAGGTGATCGTGACCATGTAGTTGCCCGTGCGGAAAACATAGTTGCGCTGCAAGAGCTCACTGTCGGGCACGGACAGCGGCAGGATGATGAACTCGCGTCCTGCGACGGTTTTCTGATAGCTGTCGCCTATCTCGTAATCGCGCGAGCCTATCTCGCTGTATTGCCCGGCCAGTGTGTCCACAAACTCGCGCACGGTGACGAGCTTGCCGCCTTCATGGGCGGAGAGGTCCTCCGCCGTCATTATGGCGCAGGAGGGAGTGCCGGAAGTGTCATAAGCGAAGAACTCGTAATGGGTCGAACCCTCAGGCCCGCCGCCGATGTTGAGCTCGCTCTCGACCATGTCGGAGCCGACGCCGAAGAACTCGGTCATTTCATCATCTGTGCCGAAGGTCCAGCCCTCCGGCAGGGTGAATGACAGATCGAGAAAATCACTTCGGTATTCCGTATCGCTGGTGACGCCGGCTGCGTAGGCCGGGGCCGGAGTGGCGGTCGAGGCGGCTGTGTGGGAGGCAGAGCCTCCGCAGGCGGACAGGACTGAAAGCATAACGGCTCCGATGACTGCCGGGGCCGCTTTTGTGAACATGCGCATATAAACCTCCGAGTGCTGGGGAGATGAGAGGGGCAGGAGCCCCTAGAAAAAAGAGGGGACGGAAACCGTCCCCTCAAATGATTACTGAGCGATCTCGTAAACAGAGACCTTTTTGCGATCCTTGCCCATGCGCTCAAAGCGGACGGTGCCGTTTTTCAGAGCGAAGAGGGTATCATCGCTGCCGCGGCCGACGTTGGTGCCGGGGTGGATCTTAGTTCCACGCTGTCTCACGAGGATGTTGCCTGCGAGAACGAACTGTCCGTCGGCTCTCTTGGGGCCGAGACGCTTGGACTCGCTGTCGCGGCCGTTTTTGGTGGAACCGACGCCCTTTTTATGTGCCATGAGTTACACCTCCATGTGTTATTCAGAAAAGGATTTTAAGCGTTGATGGTGTTGATCTGCACCTTGGTGTAGGGCTGCCTGTGGCCCTGAGTGCGCTGATAGCCCTTCTTCGGCTTCATCTTATAGACGCGCACCTTCTTGCCCTTGCCGTTTTTCACGACGCTGGCGGAGACGCTGGCTCCGCTGACGACGGGAGTGCCGAACACGCTGCTGCCCTCGTCGATGACAGCGAGGACCTGATCGAAAGTGACGGCATCGCCGGCCTCGGCGTTCATCTTCTCAACATAGATGACGTCGCCCTCGGCCACGCGGTACTGCTTTCCTCCGGTGACGATGATAGCTGTTTTCACGGTTGTTGCACCTGCCTCTCTTTAAGAGTCTCGCTCTTGGGGCGAGAGCGCGCGGCTCTGCTTCTTTGCCCTTTCAAAGCGGCGCTACTATTCTAGCATCAATATTGGTGATTGTCAACGTATTTTTAACTTTTTCTTGACGAAACATACAGAAAAGAGCCGCCATGACAGGCGGCTCTTTTGATGCTTTTGAAAAAGTTTTGTCAGCCGACGAGCGCCTTGGTGTCGCGGGCGATGACAAGCTCCTCGTTGGTCGGGACGACCATGAGCTTGACGCGGCTGTCGGGGGTGCTGATGAAGCGCTCGGTGCCGTGGAGGGAGTTGGCCTCGTCGTCAATGGCGCAGCCGAGGTAGCCGAGGTATTCACAGACGGCCTTGCGGGTCTCGGCGCTGTTCTCGCCGACGCCGGCGGTGAAGACGATGCCGTCGACGCCGTTCATGGCCGCGACATAGCCGCCTATGGTCTTGGCGACCCAGTAGTGGAACAGATCGAGAGCGAGCTCGGCGCGCTTGTTGCCCTCGGCCATGGCGGCCTCGAGGTCGCGGAAATCGCTGGAGACACCGGACACGCCGAGCACACCGGACTTCTTGTTGAGGATCTCTAGCATCTCGTCGATGTTGAGATTGTGTTTGTGCATGATGTACTGCACGGCGCCCATATCCATCTGGCCGCAGCGTGTGCCCATCGGCAGGCCGACCAGCGGGGTGAAGCCCATGGAGGTGTCTATGCTCTTCCCGCCCTTGACGGCGCAGATGGAGCTGCCGTTGCCCATGTGGCAGGTGATGAGCTTCAGATCGTCGTCGTGGCGGCCCATCATATCCATGGCGCGTGCGGAGACATAGCGGTGGCTGGTGCCGTGGAAGCCGTAACGGCGGACCTTGTCCTCGGTGTAGTACTCATAGGGGATGGCATATATGAAAGCCTTGGGGGGCATGGTCTGATGGAAAGAGGTGTCGAACACGGCGACCTCGGGCACATCCTTGCCGAGGACCTCCATGCAGGCCTTGATGCCGGTGATATGCGCGGGGTTGTGCAGGGGAGCAAAGGGAGAGCAGGCCTCGATGAGCTTGAGCACCTCGTCGGTGATGACGACGCTGGAGGAGAAATACTCGCCGCCGTGGACTATGCGGTGGCCGACGGCGCCGATCTCGTGCATGGAGGACACAACGCCGTACTCCGAAGAGGTGAGCTTGTCCATGACGGCGGCAATGGCCTCGGCATGGGTGGGCATGGGGATTTCCTCATTGAAAACGCTCTTGCCCTCGACAAGCGGAGTGTGCTTGAGGTGGCCGTCGATGCCGATGCGCTCGCAGAGGCCCTTGGCCAGAACGGTCTCGTTGTCCATGTCGAAGAGCTGATACTTGAGGGAGGAGCTTCCGGCATTGATAACCAGAATTTTCATTCGATCAATTCCTTTCGTGTTGTAAAAAATTCAAAGACATTGTATCATATCAATATGCCTATTGTACTGTTATTTTTCCCAAAACGCAAGGGGTTTACTGGTATTTTTGCTATTTTTAGGGGGCTGGATGGCGCTTGAGAGCAGTTGGGATAGTCGCGGAATATAATCCGTTCCACTCCGGACACGGGTATCATATAGAGGAGACGCGCCGCCTGATGGGGCCGGTGCCGGTCATCGCAGTGATGAGCGGCGACTTCGTGCAGCGTGGCGAGGCGGCCGTGTTTGATAAGCACACCCGCGCCGGAGCGGCCGTGCTCGGCGGAGCCGACCTGGTGATTGAGCTGCCGCTGCCTTGGGCGCTGTCGTCGGCCGAGGGATTCGCGCGCGGGGCCGTCGGCCTGCTGTGGGCGACGGGCGTGGTCGGCGCGCTGAGTTTCGGCAGCGAGAGCGGCGACGTGCGGCGCCTCGCCGAGGCTGCCGGGCTGCTCGACTCCGACGGGCTGCGCGTGCTCATGCTCGAAAAACTCAGGACGGGCGTGTCATACCCGGCGGCGCGCCAGGCCGCGCTAGCGCAGCTCTCTCCGGAGAGCTCCGCGGTTCTGGCGACTCCGAATGACATACTCGGCGTCGAGTACATCCGCGCCATGCGGGCGTTAGGGGCGGATATGAAGCCGCTGGCCGTCGTCCGCCGCGGCGCCGGCCACGACGAGGACTCGGATGGCGAGCTGCGCTCTGCGTCGCAGCTGAGGAAAATGCTCCGCTCCGGCGAGGATTGGCTGCGTTTCGTGCCGGAGGCAGTCCGCCCGGCGTTCGCCGGCGCCGGGCCTGTGGATCCGGACAGGCTCGAGTGCGCCGTCCTCTCGCGCCTGCGCATGCTCGGCGGCAGCGATTTTGCCGCCCTGCCGGACGCATCCGAGGGGCTGGACCGGAGGCTGCACTCCGCAGTGCTCGAGGGTGGCAGCCTGGAGGAGGTGCTCGCGCTCGCGGCGTCCAAGCGCTACCCCATGTCACGCCTGAGGCGCATGCTTATGTGCGCCGCTCTGGGCATAAGGCGCGGAATGAACTCCGGCACGCCGGGGTATATCCGCGTGCTGGCCGCCTCGCGCACCGGACTCAGCCTGCTGTCAGAGATGCGCTCGAGCGCCGCCGTGCCAGTCATTACAAAGCCTGCGCACGGGCGCAGGCTGACCGGCAAGGCGCTCGAGTGTTTTGAACTCTGCGCCGCCGCGCGCGACCTGTACGCCCTGGGCCTCACGGACAGGCGCGGAGGAGCCGACCTGCGCACGGGCCCGCGCATAATAAAATAGGAAAGAAGCACTAAAAAGCGCCTTCGGGCGCTTTTTTTGATTTTCCTATTGACAGAAGCGTACATACTGTATATACTGTGCATATACAGTATACTGAGGTGCACATCCATGGATATAGTCATAAGCAATTCCGGCGGCGCGCCGATCTATGAGCAGATAAGCTCGCAGATAAAAGCGCAGATCATCTCCGGGGAACTGAGGGAGGGCGACCTGCTGCCGTCCATCCGCGCCCTGGCGAAAGAGCTGCGCATAAGCGTCATCACGACCAAGCGCGCCTATGAAGAACTCGAGCGTGAAGGCTATGTGCTCACCGTCGCGGGAAAGGGGACTTTCGTCGCGGGGATGGACGCGGAGCTGCTGCGTGAGGAGAACTACAAGAAGATCGAGACTCTGCTGGCGGAGGCGCTGGAGCTTGCGAAAAGCTGCGGCCTCGGCGGGGAAGAGCTGCGTGAAATGCTGAAACTCATGGAGGAAAACTGATATGGATGCTCTTGAGATAAAAGGTCTGAGAAAGGAATATCCGGGCTTTTGCCTAGACGGGCTGGACCTTGAACTGCCGAGGGGCTGCATAATGGGGCTCATCGGAGAAAACGGCGCGGGAAAAAGCACGGCGATAAAGTCGGTACTGCGGCTGATACGTCCGGATGCCGGCGAGATTCAGGTGTTCGGCCGGCCGGTGAGCGAGAGCACGGCCGACGATGTAGGCTTCGTGCTCGACGAGGGCTGTTTCCCGGCAAAGATGAGCTGTGAAAAGCTCGGGCAAATTATGAAGCGGTTTTACAGAGCGTGGGACGCGGCGGGATACAGAGAGCTGCTCAGGCGCTTCGGGCTTCCGGAGGGCAAGAGCTTCAGCGAGCTGTCGCGCGGCATGCGCATGAAGCTTTCGCTGGCTGTTGCGATGAGCCACGGGGCGAGGCTGCTCGTGCTCGACGAGGCGACGGCCGGGCTCGATGTCGTCGCCCGCGACGAGCTGCTCGACATCCTGCTCGACTACATCTCCGACGGCGAGCGGAGCATACTCATCTCCTCGCACATAGTCTCGGACCTCGAGAAGATATGCGACTACATCTGCTTCATCCACCGCGGCAGGCGGCTGTTCCTCGACGAGAAAGACGTCCTGCTCAATAAATACTGCGTGGTGCACTGTTCGAGGGCGGAGCTCGAGCGCATCCCGCGCGAGGACGTCATCGGCTGCCGTACGAGCGAGTACGGGGCGGAGGCGCTCATGGAGCGCGGCCGGGCGCCGCGCGGGCTCATCACCGAGCGCGCCGGTCTCGAGGACATCATAGTCTATCATATCAGGGGGGAAGAGAAATGAGAAAAGTCATCGCCGCCGATATAGCCGTCTCGCTCAGCGAGAACCGTTTTACGATGGGGCTGCTCGCGATATACCTGGCCATGGGCATGTTCACGGCGTTTTTCCGGATATTCAGCGTTCTGTTTGCCGTGACTCTGGTGATGAACGTCATGGCATACAACGAGCGGAGCGGCTTCGAGCGTTTCATGGCCGCAATGCCGGTCAAGCGCTCGGCCATCGTCACGGCGCGATATGTCGAGATGGTGGGGCTCTCCGCCATGCTCATCATCGCGCAGTATCTGCTGAGCAATATCCTGCCCGGAATAGCTCGGCAGAGCGCGGGTGAGATCGTCGTGCTGCTCGGCACGCTCCTGGTCTATGTGAGCGTGATAATGCCGTTTATCACAAAGCTCGGCGTCGAGCGCTCGCGCGTGGTGTATATAGTCGTGCTCGCTGCCTGCGCCGCCGTGGCGGCCGTCGTCGGCGTCGAGGGCGGCGCACCGGAGAGCACGGTCGGCTTCCTCGGGATCATACTGCCCGCTGCCGGTCTCGTCGGCTGCGCGGTGTCGGTGCCGCTGTCTCTGAGCTTTTACAATAAGCGTGAGTTCTGAACCAATGCGCCCTTTTTGTGTTTACAAAATCTGCCGACGGTAGTATAATAACATTGTACCAGACATATCATACGTTTTGTGGGTTCTTGTAAATTGGAGGGATAGCATTGAAAATTGCCATTAACGGATTTGGAAGGATCGGCCGCCTTGTTCTCAGAGGCGGGCTGGAGCGCAGCGGAATTGAGTTTGTCGGTATAAACGATCTGCTCGAGCCCGAGTACATGGCATACATGCTGAAATACGACACGGTGCACGGCCGCTTCGACGGAGACGTGTCTTATACGGACGACAGCCTCATCGTGAACGGGCACAAGATAAAGGTGTTCAGCGAGAAAGACCCCGCCGCTCTGCCTTGGGGCGAGCTGGGAGTCGATGTCGTCATCGAGTCCACGGGTATTTTTACCACCATGGAAAAGGCCGGGGCTCACCTTGACGCCGGGGCAAAGCGAGTCGTCATCTCCGCGCCGTCTAAAGATGCGCCGATGTTCGTCATGGGCGTTAACAACGACAAATTCACCCCGGATATGAAGATAGTCTCCAACGCGAGCTGCACCACCAACTGCCTCGCGCCGCTCGCCAAGGTGATAAACGACAGGTTCGGCATAGAGTCCGGCCTCATGACCACCGTCCACGCCGTCACCGGCACCCAGCGCACTGTCGACGGCATCAGCAAAAAAGACTGGCGCGAGGGCCGCGCGTCCGACAACATCATCCCCTCGAGCACCGGCGCGGCCAAGGCCGTCGGCAAGGTCATACCAGAGCTCGCCGGCAAGCTGACCGGCATGTCGTTCCGCGTGCCGACGCTCGACGTGTCAGTTGTCGACCTCACGGTCAACCTCAAGACCCCCACGGATTACGATGCCATCTGCGCCGCCGTCAGGGAGGCCTCAGAGGGAGAGTTCAAGGGATATATCGGCTACACGGAGGACAAAGTCGTCTCCAGCGACTTCGTCGGCTGCCGCCAGAACTGCGTGTTTGATGCGACCAGCGGCATCATGCTCAACGACACCTTCGTCAAGCTCGTCGCCTGGTACGACAATGAGTGGGGCTACAGCCTGCGTGTGCTCGAC